>VBLU01000160.1:5215-26247 GCA_005879065.1 Methanobacteriota archaeon | reverse complement strand
CCCTTGGCGTTACGACGTCTCCGACGATCTGCACGATGACCTCCCGCTCTCGCGGCTTGTTGTCCAGTTCCAAGAACGCGATCTGTTGCCAGGTGCCGAGGGCGGCACGGCCGTCGATGACCGGCACTGTGAGGCTCGGGCCGAGGAAGGTCGCGCGCACATGGCTGTGGCCGTTCCCGTCCTGCCATCGACGCTGATGGCCGTATTCCATGTCCTGCGGGAAGAGCCGCTCCAGGGCGTTCGGGATGTCCTCCGTCATCAGACCTGGCTCGAACTCGTTCGTCACGATCGCACTCGTGCTGCTCGGCGTGAAGATGCACACGAGGCCGTCCCGGACCCGGGACTTCGCGATCGCGGCCTCGACCCGGTCCGTCACGTCGATCGCCTGAACGCCCGGCTTCGTGTCGATCCGGATCGCCTCTCGGTAGGTGGCCATGGAGGAGGCAAGACGCGCGAAATGCAAGAAGCTTGCCGCCCTCTCCCTGGAACGGCAAAGAAAGAGGTCGCGAGGGCCGAGCCGCCGCCTCTTCGGCGGGGCCGCCCGAAGCCCTCGCGGGTGGGCGTTGGTTGGGGGGAGGATACTTGAGCTGCCTCTAGCGAAGTCCGATGAACCCTTGGTCGTTGAACGCAACGGGGCCGAGGTCCCAGGCGGCCTGCACGGTCTCCGGAGGCTGCACGTCGACCGGGACCGCGTGGTTGTTCTGCTCCTCGATTTCCCGAGCCGCGTTCTCGATCTCCTCCGTCAGCGTCGAGAGGTAGGAGCGGCTCAGGTGGTCCACGACGCCCTTCACGATCGTGACGACCATGAACGAGATGACCTGCATCGCTTCGTTGAAGGAGAGCTGGTCCGCGAACCGGTCGAGGGAGTTGTTGTCCAGCACGATCACGCTGTCCGCCTCGGCGCGAAGCGCCTCGAGTCCGGCCCGCGCGACCTCGGTGCGGCCTTCCACCTCGAACGGGAGAATCGCGATCCCGACGGTCACGGCGCCATTCGCCCGGGCTGCGCGCGCGACGACGGGTGCAGCTCCGGTGCCCGCCGCGCCGCCGAGTCCAGCGACGATGAAGACGATGTCCGAGGACAGCGAGGACCGGAGGGCCCCTTCCTGGTCCTCCGCCGACACGCGGGCGGCGACGACCCGGTCTTCGTCCTCCGAGTGGGGGAGGAGGATCTTCACGTCGCACTCCGCCTTCGACAGACCCGCGGGGTCCGTGTTCACGGCGACTGTCTCCACGCCTTTGATCTCGCGGTCGTAGAGCGCGCTCACCATCTTGCCGCCTGCCCCGCCGACCCCGACGACCGAGATCTTCGGGTCGACGGCGTCTTCGAACAGGCTGCTGATGACCTCGTCCACGTAGTCCCTGGGTACCATCGATCCAACTCCGACTATCCTGCGACTTGTCGAGGGAGGCCGGAAGGAGATCCCCTCGGCGAGAGGAGTGCATCCCATCCCTTCTGTTCGGGTCCCATCCCGTTTTCCCTTCCCTTCCGTTTTGGAGTTCCTTCCTTCCGGCCTTCGTCACGCCCCGCTGCCTCACCGCGGGATGACTCCGTCCTTCTCTCCGGTCGAGACCGAGACCACTTTGCCGGTCGCCTTGTCGACTTCCTGCTTGTGGTCCTGGATCTCCTTGACCCGTTCCCGCGTGAACCATTCCTCGATGCTTCGCACGATGGCATGTTCCCGATTCAGGAGGTAGCCGTCCGCGACGAGGCGGTCGATGAGGTCGAGGTAGTACCGAGGAACGTGGATCGTGACTCGATCCCCGCCCTCGCGGATGGCCTGGATGTACGCCTGGACCGCCTCGCGGACCAGTTGGGAGCGGTTCCCGTGGGACGTGTTCTCTTTCAAGAACGCATCGATCAGCTCGAGGTTCTCTTTCTCGAGCCGAAGCGTGATCCGCTCGTTTTCGTCCATCCCAGACCCCTCGCCTCGAACACGGGAATGGGTATGACGGGGTCATACGCCACTCCGGCATTTCTTGGCGTGTCAGCCGCTGTATCCAGGACGACCCTACATATACGTTTTGTCAATTGTCATACGACGTAGGACAAGACCCCTCCATCGTCCTCGGAGCCTGTGCCCGACCGAGGGTCCTTAATTTTATTTCGTATGCCAGATAGAAGAGGCGCTTTTTTCGCGGAAAGGAGCGCTACCAACGAGGTTCGAACACCGCGAAAGCTTTACGCGAACGCCTCCTATGGGCCGCCGTGGCCCGGAGAAAATCGGCCCCGCGCACCCGTCGAACGAGTCTCCATCCGCACCGAAGAGCGCCGAAATCGTCTCGACGTCGGAGTGTGTCGGCGAGACGTCACCGACGGCGATCGTCTCGGCCGACGGCAAAACCGCGCGTGCGGACGCGCGCCCGCGCGGCTCCTCCACGAACCCGGACGAAAATAGGACCCCGCGCCAGGGAGATCGATCTGCGGCCGATAGAGGTCAAGTGGCGGGCCGCCTGGGAGAAGGCGAACGTGAACGTCGCGCGAGCCGATCCGACGCGGCCCAAGTGGTACACGACCGTCCCGTACCCCTACATGAACGGGTACCAACACCTAGGTTTCGCGACTTCGTTCCTGCGAGCGGAGTTTCAGTCGCGATATCGTCGCATGCTCGGGTACAACGTCCTCCATCCGGAGGCGTTTCATTGCACGGGTCTTCCGATCCTGGGCGCCGCGAAGCGCATCGCCGAGAAGGAGCCGAAGCAGTGGGACATCCTGCGGAAGATGGGAATCCCGGACCGCGACATTCCAAAGTTCGCGGACCCGATGCACTGGATCGAGGTATTTCCCGAGGCCGCGATGGAGGACTTGAAGGGCCTGGGTGTCGCGGTGGACTGGACCCGGTCCTTCATCACGACCCCGCTGAACCCGCCCTACGACGCGTTCGTGCGATGGCAGTTCCATCACCTCCGGGACGGCGACTTCGTCAAGATCGACAAGCACCCAGTTATCTGGTGTCCGAAAGACCAAGCCCCTATCGGGGATCACGACCGCCTCGAGGGCGAGGGGGAGACGCCGAGCGAATACACACTCCTGAAGTTTCCCTTGGCGGATGGCCGATTCCTCGTCGCCGCCACGATCCGACCCGAGACCGTCTACGGGCAGACGAATCTCTGGGTGGATCCGGATGCCTCGTATGTCGTCGCAAAGGTCGGCGAGGAACGATGGGTCTTGAACGAACTCGCGACAAGGAAGCTCTCGGAGCAAGGCCGGACCGTGGTCGTGGAGTCGACCGTCCGGGGGGCCGACCTCGTTGGCAAGGATGCGGTCGCTCCCGCGATCAATCGTGCCATCCCCGTCCTGCCAGGGTCATTCATCGACCAGGGTCGAGGCACCGGCATCGTCACGAGCGTCCCTTCCGATGCCCCGGACGATTTCGTCGCCTTGCGGGACCTCCAGCGGGATGATGCGCTCCTCGCGAAGTACGATCTGGACCCGCCGCGCATTCGAGCGATCAAGCCGGTGTCGATCATCCGCACGCCCGGGTGGGGGCCGCTGCCGGGCGTCGAGATCGTGGAGCGGCTGGGGATCCGGAATCAAGGGGACCGGGAGAAGCTCGAGCAAGCGAAGGCCGAGGTCTACCGGACCGGCTTCTACCGCGGCGTCCTGAACGAGAACTGCGGGCCTTACGCGGGCATGCGGGTCGAGGTCGCGAAGGACGAGATCCGCAAGGAACTCATGTCGAAGGGCCAGGCCGACAGCATGTACGAGCCGAGCGGCGAGGTCGTGTGCCGCTGCATGACGCGGGCGATCGTGAAGGTCGTGGACAACCAATGGTTCCTCGGATACGGCGACCCGGCATGGAAGGCGAAGGTCCACGAGGCGATCGCCTCGATGGAGATGCATCCGGAGGGCTTGCGGAAATGGCTCGACTACGTGACGGATTGGCTCCACGACTGGCCATGCACCCATCACCGCGGCCTCGGGACGATCCTACCGTGGGACTCGGACTGGGTGATCGAAAGCCTCAGCGACTCGACGATCTACATGGCCTACTATACGATCGCCCATGCCTTGCAGGGCGGCGCCTTGCGGTCGCAGGTGCCATGGGCCGGACGCCTCGACGACGCGTTCTTCGACTATGTCTTCTTCGGGAAGGGCGGCGCGAAGACCGTGGCCAGCCGACTCGGTGTGGACGCCAAACTAGTCGAAGAGTTGCGGCAGGAGTTTACGTACTGGTACCCGGTAGACCTGCGCAATACGGCGAAGGACTTGGTCCAGAATCATATGGCCTTCTGCTTGTTTAATCACATCGCGATCTTTCCGAAGGAGCACTGGCCTCGCGGCTACGGCGTGAACGGATATGTACGCCTCGCGGGTCGCAAGATGTCGAAGTCCCGAGGGAACGTGTGGTACATCCGGGAGGCGTTGCGAGAGTGGCCTGCGGACGTGATCCGGCTCACCGTGGCGAACGCGGGCGACGGCCTCGATGACCCGAACGTGGACCTTGATTTCGCCGCGGTTGCGGAGGCCCGGTTGCAAGACTGGGTTCGCTTTGCGACGAAGAAACACTCGACCCGGCGGAACACACACGGAATTGACGGATGGTTCCTGAGCGTCCTGAATCGAACCGTTCAGGCGACGCGGAATGCGATGGAGGACATGAATTACAAAATTGCGTTGCGCCACGGTTATTTCGACCTCCAGTCGGCCTGGTCGTGGTACGTCCGGAGATCGGAGAACCGTCCGCAGGTGGAGTGCTTGCGTCGATTCATCGAGGTCCAGACGAAGGTGCTAGCCCCATTCACGCCCCATATGGCGGAGGAGATCTGGCACCGGAACGGGGGAGCCGGCTTCGTCGTCGCCGCGGCCTATCCTGACGCGAAGGTCGAGGAGATCAATCCCCGAGCGGAGGCCGCGGAAGGCTTGCTGCAGTCGACCCTCGCGGACATCCGGGAGATCCTCAAGGTCACCGGGATCGCGCCGAAGCGAATGGCCCTGTACACGGCGCCGTCGTGGAAAGTCAGCGTCCACGAGGTCGCCCGTGCGCTCGCGACGCAGGGTGCGCTCGCGATGAACGTCCTCATGGAGAAGGCGCTTGCCCAACCCGGGATGCGCGACCGCGCGAAAGAGGTGGCCGCGTACGCGAAGCAGGTGGCGGACGAGTTGAAGCACGCCCGCGTCGAACATCTGGATCGGTTCGACTCCGTGGACGAGTTCGCGATGTTCCGAGAGAATGCGCACTTCCTGGCGAAAGAGCTCGGCGTCAAGGTCGACGTGTTCCGCGCGGACGATCCGCGCCGCTGGGATCCGTCGACGAAGGCTGACCGCGCCGTCCCTGGCCGTCCCGCGATCTACGTGGAGTGAGTCGATGCGCATCGCGCGGCCCCGGAGGCCGACGGCCGTCTTCAAGCGCAAGCGGAGTCCGCCACCTCAGGCGACGAAGCTGCTTCGGTACTCCATGGTGGCGGGCATCGTTTTCATCGTCCTCCTTGGCGTCGTGTTCCTTCCGCGGATGTTCGTCGACCAGAGTGGGGTCGCCACGCCGGTGAAAATGACCTTTACGACCTCGACCCGTCTCGAGGTCACGTCGGTCGGCGCCTCCGTGTCGCTGTCGAAGTTGCAAGCGGTCCTGGTGCGAGACAAGGTGACGGCCGCGACGCTCGGTCCCCCGCTGGGGGGCGGGAATGCGACGCTAGCATTCACGGACGCGGACGGAGACGGTCATCTGAGTCCGGGCGACTTCTTCTTGGTGCCCGCCAGCTCAACAGCGTGCTATCGCCTGGACATCAATCAAATCGAGCCCGGGTCGACGTTCGTCGTGGGGCAACAGGCTTGGGGCCTCTGTTCTTCGACGTAACGTTTAATTGAACACGGTCGATAGGCGCGGCCGCGGGCCTGTAGCTTAGCTAGGTAGAGCGATCGGCTCTTATCGGAGCCGCCCCGCGGACGTGTCCGAGGGACACCGATAGGTCAAGGGTTCGAATCCCTTCAGGCCCGTACCCCGCGCGTTTCCGGGCCTGAGTCGGTGATCACTTTTCTCGCGCGGATCGGGCGTGAGCCGGATATCAGACGTTCGGCGACCGGCTTCGGTGAACATGCTGCCGATAGGCGGCGATCGAGACGGCAATCGTCGCAACAAATCCCCAGAGGAGGATCAAGAGAGCGGATTCGATCAGCCGTTGGGGATAGCCAAGAAGCGCTGCCGCACCGACTTCAATAAGTCCCACAAAGAGCCACAGTGGACCTAGAGCAAAACGAACCACAAATCGCCGCAGTTGAGATCGCCGGATATGCACCTGTTCTGAGCTCTCGGATCGCGCACCGCTCGGAGTTTGTGCTGGCATTGGCAGGCCGCAGTTGTTGCAGTACCGCGCCCCCTCGTACCGCAAGAACCAGCGCCATGTTCCACAAACGGTACATGTCGAAATCCTCGCTGTCCACAAGTAGGAGTAGATGAACCATGCTCCAAGGGCAAGGAGACTCCCAGCGGCGCCGAAGCCGATCTGAGCGATTGGGAATCTGTTTTTCACAACAAAACCGGCCATGAAAAGGAGGAAGGCCGCCCCCATAACCGTCGAACCAACGAGGCCGGTCTTCCCCGGAGGCCGCACCCCTGGTATTTCGTCGGGTGGAAAGAACGGAAATGCGATCAGCGCCCACCCGACCACTGCAATCCAGAAGAGTGGAGAGGATTTCACCTCGACCGGTGCAAGAGAGAGGACGATCAGGAAAGCGACGACGAGCATCAAGCTGAACAAGACGATTGCCGCGCCCGATGCGTACGGAGAAGCCTGGAACTCCGGGACCCGGCGACGTCGGGCGATGCCTGCATTAGTGAGAAGGTCGATCACCGCATCGGGGAGTCGTTCGGCGAGTACACCCAACAGCCTCGATCGCTGGGCAAGGGCTTGTTCCTTGCCACAATGGGTACATCGAGCGCCTGGCAGGGAAACCTCCACCTCAACGGCGTCGCCCCCGAGTCGAAGTTGGAATCGGACGTGCGCCAAAGCGAGACTCGACACATCGAGCGTGGCTTGGCAGTCCGTACATTCGAAGTTAGTCCGTCGCGCTTGCATGCGGCTCTTGGACTTTGGGATTCCGTCGTGCACTCCGTCGAGAAGCGTGGCTTCAAAGTCCGGGTACGGACCTCGCGTTTCGTGGGAATCCGGACAACGAAGGCATGGCAGGCCACGACACGACACGCGAACAGGTCCCCCGGATCCCTCTACATCCTTTAGAGCTGGAGTGAGCAGCTTCCCGCAAACGCGACAAGTATCTCTTTCGCGGCTGCGACGCTTGGAACGGGATTGGCCCCGGTCGCGACCAGGTCCCACCACGGGCACAACATTCTATCTCTCAGCCTTTGAATGTTTGGTGCCGATTTGGCCAGATTGGCGAAGCCAGTTATCTCGTTCCGGTTGAACCGAATCCGTTCAGGCCCGTATCCTGCCTAGCTATCGAATAGCTACGGCGTGCCGTCATAATGCAACGGGCGTCCAGGCCCAAGTTCAATGTTGTGTCAGCTGGGTGTAGGTCATCTGGATCCGGCTGATCGTCTGCGGGGGAGACCAAAGCCCTTTTCCATGTCCATGACATCGGTGTCGTGGCCCTGCTTGTCGGAGAGCGATTTGCGGGCCGTAGCTCGGGGTCCGGATCGGATGATCCAGCGTGCGGAGCAGGCGAACATCGTCGGCCTGCGGTCGAAGGATTTCGTCCAATGGGTCGAGCAGAACATCGACGCCCCGATGAAACGCGGCCCCGGCGGAGCGGTCCTCGAGAGGCTGAAGGCGGGCTTGGTGGGCGAGTTCTTCAACTGGGCGAAACGCAACTCGACCTGGCCGTTGGTGTTCGGCATCATGTGCTGCGCGATCGAGATGGCCGCGACCTCGGATCCACGGTACGATGTCGAGCGCTTCGGCGTCATTTACCGGTCTTCCCCGCGGCAGTGCGACGTGCTCCTCTTGAACGGTCCGATCTCCTTGAAGCTCCGTCCCGCGGTGCGCCGCCTGTACGAGCAGATGGCGGAACCCAAATGGGTCATCGCCATGGGCGAGTGCACGATTTGTGGCGGCCCCTATTACGACTCGTACGCCGTCGTCAAAGGGGCGTACACATTCGTCCCCACGGATATCTTCATACCCGGCTGTCCGGTCCGCCCGGAAGCCCTGATTGACGGGTTCCTAAAGCTCAGCGCGAAGATCAAGGCGGAACGGATCGGATGGGTGCGGACGAAGAAGGGCCGCCTCGTCAGCGCCCGCGAGGGCCAGCTGATGGACATGGTGAAAGGCGAGTACACATATGAGGTCCCCCAAGTTCGTAGCTGAGCCCCGCGGGAAGTCGGCGCGGTCGTGGATTGACGGTCCTGGCCCTTCAGGCCCCGCTTGTCTCGAGGGGGTTTGCACCTTCGATCCGTGGGATCGTATGTCAGTTGGCATCGCGAATTCTTGCCCTTGTCCCACAACCCGCTCCTACCCAAGCGCGTGAGGTCGTGAGTGATTTATCGGCAGTTCAGACCCCTCCCCAATTACCTCGGATTCGCCGCGTAGCTCTACCGCCCCTCCCGTTTGGCCCCGGCCGGCCTCGTTCTTGCCCTTGAGTCAACCCCCTCGCGGGCCGAAGCTCACGAAAGAGCCACAACGGACGAAGCTTGGGGCCATGGGTGAGTATTATAGGGCCTTCGTCGTGACGGAGGAGCCTGTGACGAAATGGCCCGCAAAAAGAGACGAGGTCGAATACGACGTGCTGCGAGTGAGCGTCAACATGCGCACCAACTGACTCTTGATGCCCCGACATGGAGAAACTTGAGTCGGTTGGCACGACTCCATCACACATCGCGGTCAGCGATCGTGCGGAGGCTCATCGCTTCTGAAACAGGGAAACTCCAAGAAGCGGCCGAAGAGCGAGGGATGGAGTCTCGACCACCTGGTGCCCGTCCATAGTCCACCCGTTTCCCGACACTTTGGGCCTGGGTTCGAATCCGATCAGGCTCGTTCCCAGGTGAAAATCCGCTCAATTCGGTCCCCGGTCCCGAAGGTGCTCTCGTCGCAACCCTGCCTTGTTCCCATCATGCCCGCTCATGAGGTGGGCCCTTTCCCTTACCGCGTGGAAACTTAGCCTACTCGTTCGCTGCCAATCTCCTGCCGGTGCCCCGGATAATGCGAGCCGCCAGATGCCGTCAACAAATTCGAGGATCCCATCGCTTGGTACCCGCCTTCATCGTAGATGAGGACATGCAGTCCATCCCACGCATCGGCGCCCAGCTCTGCTATGTCCTTCTCTGATTCCGGCGTGTCTAGGGGAACGCGGCCCCGCTCGTCCTTGGAGTTGAAATCGCCGCGGATTCTTGGCAGGGCGATGCCTACTGACCATGGATACTCCAGGCTGACCAAAAGTACGTTGTGGCTCTGCGGCGAAGACGCCCCCTGCTATTCGGATTACGTCGTCGAGACCCTCGTTTCCCACCTGCGCCCGCCTTAACCGGCGGGCACTTTCTCCATCCCATCCAACAGATTAATTAGGGCATGACTCGCTGTGTCACGGCGTTGGCGGGGAAACAGACATGCCAAAGGGACAACACTACGCACACTACGGCAACGTTGTGATGGAACGGGAATATTGCGTCCATTGCTGTCAATACTCGATCCTCATTGACGCGAAGCTTACCTGTTGCGGGAACCCCACGGTCTTCGACACAACGCGTTCGAAGCGGATGTCACAGGCTCAGGATCGGCGCAAGCGGCCGACTGCAGCAGAGCGACAAACCATTCTGGAGTTGCAGGGTAACCGATGCCTGTACTGTGATATGCTGTTCAACTCAGCCGTCGAACGGAAAGGACGTCTCATCTACCTGAAGGTGAATTGGGACCACTTCGTGCCGTTCGCCTACAGCCAGAACAACTACGCGTATAATTTCGTCGCAGCATGCCAAATCTGCAATGGTATCAAGGGCAGCAGCACGTTCAGGACGCTCGAAGAAGCAAGAGTCTATGTCATGGCGATTCGGACCTTGAAAGGTATACGCGAGGACCGAGACGGAGGCGTTGCTTCCTGATAATCATGCCCCGATCGCGAGAACAAACGTCTTCCTCCGCGCATGGCGATCGTGGCGAGCGGCACATCGTTGTCGTCGAGATCGTGGATCACCGGACGTATGACCTATGGTTCCAAAGGCGGGGCCGCTAATCTGGGCTCGGGTCCGTTCAGATCCGTCAACATGATGCCAGATTCGGCTAGCCCGTAACGCACTTGACCGTCGAAGGGAGCTCGTGGTGATCACCGCTAGAAACGTCGTTTTGGATGCGACTGTTAGAAGAGCGACTTTCGACGGTGCAGGCCTGCCCTTCGGATCCGGTCCGGGCTACCTCGCAATCACCGCGGGCTGGAGGTCATCGAGGACCTCCGTGGCGAGGCGGATCGCGGTTTCATACTTGCCAGCTTGAAGGGCGTCTTTCGCAAGCTTCAGCGTGTTGCGCATCTCGCCGACGTCGCGGCCGCTATCTCGGGAGCGCCTCCAAGCCTCGATGGCCCGGGTCAATCGGTCCATCGCCTCGGCTCTCGTAACCGCGGGTCTTGCTTCAGGTTCCGGTGTGTTTTCGGGCTCGACCGGCTCAGGAGCCGTCGGGGCCATGATCGACATAGGAGGTGGGGGAGACTCCGTCGGCGCGGGAGGTTCGTCCGCCGGAGGCGGGCTAGGCCGTTCGGCCTCCCGCGGTCCGACGTCCGCCGCCTCGATGACCGTGGCGAGGTACCGCTGCGCCTCGAGTAGGCTTTCCTCCTTGGCCGCGAGTTCCTGACGCTTCATTCGAAGTTCCTGCTCGCGCGTCTCAAATGCAACCAGCCAGTCACGTTGCAACTTGACCAGCTCTTCCTCGCGATTCACGATTGCCAGAAACTTCGCCCCGGCCTCTCGCATCCTTCCGATCATCTCGTGATCGAGGCGTTTCACGTTGCTTTCGGCTTCCCTCAGGGACTTCTCGCGTGCCGCAAAGTCGTTCGCTGCATCCTGGAATCGTGTCTGTTCGGCCGAGAAAGTCTCCCGGTCGGCCCGGATCGTGGCGAGGTCCTGGTTCACGGACGCGCGGGCGGCCCGGACCTCCTCTCTCTCCCCCTCCATGGCTTGGCGTTCGGCCTCCAGCCGCGCCGCTCGCTTCTCCATATCTTGCCGCTCCGAGTCGAGCTGCGCCTTGAGGGCATCGAGTTCCTTGGCACGGGCGTCGAGAGCTGCTTTCATCCCTTGCATTTTCGAGGCGGACGCCCGGACGGCGTCGACCAAGAACGGTGGCGCTTGTTCGGTTGACATGGCCTATCCCCTTCGGTTGAACGTAACCGCATCGCGTCGGCCTCTCCACTTATAAAAGATTGGGCCAAGAAATCGGCCGTGCAAATAAAGGACCGGGCTCGGGGGCATTCCGGCGACACCCGGGTGAAGGTACTGCACATGAGGACGCCTAGCGATGCCCCGACGACCTTGTGATCGCGTCGACAAGATCGGTGGAAGGGGTGACCCCACCCGAACACGGGCGCTTATGGAATCCGGCCCGCGTGGCTTGGCTTCGATCTCGGCCCGGGTCTGAATCCCGACGAGGCTTGCCTCGCGAACCGCGGCAGGGTGCGCGAATCGCTCGCGGGAAGATAGCCTTTCCCGCAGACGCCCCGAAGCCTCGGGTGTGTAGACTCGTAGGAAGGGCTTGGACAACTCCACTCCCCGTCGGGAGCCCCGCCGTGGTCGGATTCGTGGCATTTTCTTCGCGGGACCCTTCAGGCCCGTAGCTATCTTTGGAATCGGATTCAATCATTAGCGAACGACTCGCACTCATGAACGTCCACACCCTGTCTTTTTCGTGGGCGCTCCTGGGGTCCGATCAATGCTGCGCATGTGACTACGGACAGGACGTAAAGGTGAAAGCGTACCCGCCCCCGGGAGCATTGGTTCCAAGGTTCAAGTCATCGACGGACCACGTTCCCGCGCCAGCGGGAAACTCGTAAGAATAGTTGGCGAGGTACTCGAGGGTGGCCCTCGCTGTCACGGTAGTCCTGTCCCAGACGAACGGGACCTCTACCGTAATTCGACTGGAGGTCGTCCGTAGGTATCCATGTCTCAACCCGCTCCATGAGCAGGTTGCCATGGTTATTCCGTCCCCGGAGACGAAGCCATTATGGAAGAGCACGGATCCGTAACCGGAATGACTGAGGGCGGTCGGTTCCGCGACATCGGAGGTCGAATTCGCAAGGAGGAGGTCGATTCCGAGGTACTCGTTGTAGAATCCGGGGATGGCGAGGAATTCTGGACACTCGGCATTGGTCCCGGGTCCCGGAGCCAGAACTTGAAGCGATCGGGCGACCGACCAGTTACGGAGGACGAACAACGCCGCGGCGCTTCCATTGTGTACGGTGGTAGACCAGGAGGTCGTGGCCGATTCGTGGACCGTCCCACTTGCGGTTCCTCCGTACGGGGCGTTCAACATCAACAGGGGAGTCAAGAGCCTCTCCTGCGCGAGGACAGTTCCGGGCCGACACTCGAAGTGGTCGAGGGGAGACCAGGAGACGGAAACAACCAATGGGAGAGCGGCAAACGCCGTTGTGAGGGCGCCTGCAACAAGCAGTCCGATCAGGATTGTACGCAGACGGAACAAGCGATGCTTCGGTCTGGGAATCGTTATCGGTGCCGACCCTGCTGGACCTGGCGCGCTCTCCTCCACACTCTCTGAACGGGCGTTCAAAATGTAAAGTTTCGTATAGATCGCCTGCGAACCCACGTGCGCGAGGATGGAGCGCGCAGCCCAGGGGCGTGGACGAGGGTGAAACTTGCCCTGAGATTGGTAGCCTCGGTGGCGGATCAGACCGGAGTTGTGGCATTCTGTTGCCAGGGACCTTCAGGCCCGTCCCTGCTTCTCTCGCGCCTCGCGAAGAACGGCGTGTGCGGATCTCCGTACTGCTCTCGCCGTCTTCAGAAACTTGAAATAGCCTCGTCGAGGTCCGCGGCGAGGAGAGGGGAACGATTCTGAACGAGAAGTCGATCGTCGAACTGCAGGGGAAGATTCGTGGGGAAGTCATCGGGCCGGGTCACAAGCAATACGACGAGGCCCGGAAGGTCTATAACGCGATGATCGACAAGCGACCTGCGGCGATTGTCCGATGCCAAGGTGTCGCGGACGTGATCGCGGCGACGAAAGCGGCGCGCGCCGAACGATTGACGATCGCCGTCCGCGGCGGTGGACACAGCGTCCCGGGATTCGGGACCGCGGACGGCGCGCTTGTCGTCGACCTCAGCCGGATGCGCGGCATCCGGGTCGACCCAGCGTCGAAGACCGTGCGGGCGGAGGGCGGCTGCACGTGGGGCGACTTCAACCATGCGACATACGCGTTCGGACTCGCGACAACCGGCGGCATCATCTCGACAACGGGGATCGCAGGACTCACGCTTGGCGGCGGCATCGGCTATCTGACGCGCGGGTGCGGCCTATCCCTGGACAATCTCGCATCTGCGGATGTCGTCCTTCCGGACGGTTCCTTCGTAACCGCGACGACGAAGTCGCACGAAGATCTCTTCTGGGCACTGCGCGGCGGTGGCGGGAACTTCGGCATCGTCACGAACTTCGAGTTCCGTCTCCAACCAGTCAGCGAGATCGTCGGCGGTCCCATCTTCTTCGAACTCGAGGACGCGGGGAAAGTGATCCGGGCGTACGACCGCTACATCACGAACGCCCCTCGGCAGCTCGGCGCCTTCTTCGCGTGGCAGATTGCGCCGCCCCTCCCGTTCATCCCGGAGGACCGCCACGGAGACACGCTCTGCGCGATGGTGGTCTGCTGGACCGGTCCGCCCGGGGAGGCGACGAAGGTTTTCGCCCCGCTGCGCGAGGCAGCTCCGATCGTCGCGGAATGGGTGGGCCCGATGCCCTACCCCGCTTTGAACGGCGCCTTTGACGGACTCGTCCCGCCTGGGTTGCAACACTACTGGAAAGCGGTCTTCGTACGCGAGCTGACGGACGACGCCATTGCGGTCCACCTGAAGCACGGGCCCAAGATCCCTGTCGTGAATTCGACGATGCACATCTACCCGATCAACGGCGCGGCGCACGACGTCCCGCCGGACGCGACGGCGTTCGGCCACCGCGACGCGAAGTTCGCGACCGTGATCGCGGGGATGTGGCCGGATCCGGCGCAGAACCAGGCGAACACGAAATGGGTCCGCGACTATTACGCGGGCCTCGCACCGCACTCCGAACAAGGCGGCTACGTCAACTTCGCCGCGGCCGATGACGCGAACCGGGTCGGCGCGAGTTACGGACGGGGCTACGATCGACTCCGGAAAATCAAGGCAAAGTACGGGACCGAGGCGCCTCCTACGACCAAGCTCAGGGTCACGTGCTCTCCGAGCAGAGCGATGCCCATCCCGGATGCAAGGACGGGAACGAGGAGCTGGACGATCCCCCCTTGAGACGCGCTGAGCCGGCGGAGCGTCGCGTTCCACACGATGTAGCTGAGGGCGGTTGTGATCATCCCCATGAAGAGGGCCAACCCGATTCCATTCCACGTAAGTTGGATCGACACCGCGGACGGCGCGAAGAGACCGAAGACCGGAAGGCCCGCGAGGGCGGCTGCACCAACAAAGAGGAAGGTCGCGAAGGTGTAGCCGCGCGAGTCCGGAGCCGAGCGCCCGTGGACGGAGTACAGACCCCAGGACGCCCCCGTCGCCGCCATGAGGAGGATGCCGGGCAGGGAGACGTCCCGAATCCCCCCGACCGTGATCACGCCGACGCCGAGCACGGAGAGAAGTTGGCCCGCCACCGATCTCCGGGATGGTCGGTCTCCGTCGTGCAAGTACCCGAAGAGGGCCATCGTGAGGACGACGAAGGCAAAGAACACCAGGGTCCCTGCGGCGGCGGAGATGAACAGGTACCCAAAGGAGATCGCGAATGCGTACGCACCGAGGAAGAGCCCACCGACGAAGTTCACGGCGGTGGGAACGCGCGAGGCCGGCCCGGGAAAGGCCACCTGCAGGGCCAAGAGCATCGCGAATCCGCTCGCAAAGCGGACGGTCGACAGGAGATACGGCGTCGCGAGGCCTCCGACGATGATGTATCGTGTCATCACGCTGTTCGCAGCGAAGGCCACCATGATGGACAGCACTGCGAAGCCGAGGCCCCAGCGTAGCGCCATTGGATGCCCTTGATCGAAGAACCGGAAGCACGGTGACGAGGATAAGGACCGACTCAGCCCCTCGCCGGGTTCCAACGACCGACGTGGGCCAGGATGTCCTCGTGATACCGAGCGATTTCCTCCCGAGGGGTGGCGTTCACATCGACAAACGACAACTCTCTCCAGACGGGATGTTGTCCGACCTGATCCCGTTCCCCCACGAAGATGAACTCGAGGTCCCAGTGATTCTTCGGGCCATACACCTCCGAGAACACGAACGGGCCTTTGAGGGGCGACGCCGGCAAGCCGAGCTGTTCTTTCAGGATCCGCTCGGCGGCGGTCTGGGGCGACTCGCCGATCATCAGGTGCGAGGAGGGGAGCATCCATCCCTTGCTGTTCGCCTCGGCCCGCTCCGGATCGAGGGCTCCCACGTGGTCCCAAGGGGCCGCGGGGTCGAGGTGCCCCATCAGGATGTTTTCCGGGTGTCCCGTCTCGCCGATCACGAGGAATGCCGAAAGGCAGAATCCACTTTCCGGGATCTCATGCGTGGTCATCGGTCGAGCCACGGGGTTGAATCGACTGAACTTCCGCTCGGTGGCCATGTGCCCCGCAAGTTCGCCGGGCTGTTTCAACCTTCGTGCCTGGGCCAGGACCAATGATTTTATGAAGGGAGGGCGGCCGCGACCGCGGGTCCACCGCTACCGCGAACTTCATGTGGAGCCGGCACGTACGCGCAGCATCCATGGCGCGCAACCTGTATTTCCTCGGGACGGCGGGATCGGGCAAATCGACGATGGTATACGCCTTCCAGCTGTGGATGAACTCGCAGGGCCTCGATTGCGTCACGGTGAATCTGGATCCCGGCGCCGAGTCCCTCCAGTATTCGCCCGACCTCGACGTCCGGGACTACGTGAACCTCTCGGAGATCATGGAGGAACAGGACCTCGGTCCGAACGGCGCGCAGGTCGCGGCCGCGGACATGATCGCGATGAACGCACGGGAGCTCGCGGAGGTGCTCGAAACGTTCGAGACGAGCTACATCCTGATCGACACGCCGGGTCAGATCGAGCTGTTCACGTTCCGTGCCTCCGGGCCGGTCCTGATCGACGCCTTCGGTCGGGAGGACTCGGCCCTTGTGTATCTGAACGACCCCGCGTTGGTGAAGTCGGCTTCGGGGTTCGTCTCTTCCGTCCTGCTGAGCGCGACAGTCCAGTTCCGGCATGGCCTTCCTTTCGTCAACGTCCTCAGCAAGTCGGACCTTCTCTCCGAAGAGGAACTCGAGCGGATCGTGAAGTGGTCTCTGGACCCCTTTGCCTTGTACGAGGGACTGTTCGCGGACGGCGCGACGCCGAAGACCCTTTTGGACGTGGAGTTCCTGAAGAGCATGGAGTCGATCGGCGTGTACCGCCGCGTCCACCCCGTATCCTTCGAAGAGGGCCAATAGCCCTGGTTCGTGTTGGCGGATCGCATCGAGGACGGTCGCCGCGGTGATTCGCTCCACCTTCGCCTCCAGGATTGCGTGTACCGCCTTGTTGACTGTCTCGTCATCGAGTCGGATCAGACGCTCCTTGATCAGGTAGTGGCGGGCCAGCTCTTCCTCGAGCCGGGCCCTCCAGCGTTTCTCATACGCCGACAGTGCCTCCTCGCTGGCCTTTCCTGCGGTGACGGCTTCCGCCGCCACCTCTCCCGCGTATTTGCCGGAGAGACAGCCGTTCAGGATCCCCCCGCCCGTGAGGGGATCGATCAAGCGCGCCGCGTCACCCGCGAGGATCAGACCCGGAGCGACGGTCTTCTCCAACGGCATGGAGACGCTTACGGCCCCTGCCACCTCCTCGATGATCTCGCCCTTCGCCAAGGTCGGCGTCCGAGAAATGAGGGCGTCCAAGTACCGTTTCGCCTCCGCGCGATCCTTGATCCTTGAGAGATTCACGCCGATTCCAACATTTGCCACATCGGGCTGTTTCCAGAAGACCCACGCGTAGCCGCCGGGAGCACAACTCCCAAGGTACACGTCGTTGTACCGAGGATCTCCCGCGACACCGACCATCGTATATTGAAGACACGCGTCGATGTCTCGCGTGCGGAGGTGCGTCTCGAGTCCCGCCCAGCGTCCGACCTGGCTCTCGAAACCGTCCGCGCCGATGACGACCTTCGCGCGCACCTCGAACGCGTCGGCCATGTGTTCGCATCGTGCACCGATGATCTGTCCGTCGTCTCGGAGGAGTCCGACGGCGCTCGTCTTGATCAGAATCTCCGCACCGGCCTTCGCGGCCTCCTTCGCGAGATACCGGTCGAACAGGTCGCGCTCAAGGACGTAACCGCATTCGTTCCCCGCGCGAGTCTCATCGACGACGAGGGCGGTCCCGTCTGGAGCAATCACGCGGACCCCCTCAACTTCGTGACAGATGAACTCCCCGGATGGAGCAAGCCCGATTTCGTCCAGCCATCGCTTCGCGACCCCTTCCCCACAACGTACCGGCGTCCCGATCTCGGAGCGTTTCTCGACGAGTAGGACATCGGCGCCTCCGCGCGCGGCGTACTTCGCGGCCGTACTGCCGGTCGGTCCGGCTCCGATGACCAACACATCGACCTCTCGTTCCATCCGCACCTTCGGATTCCGAGCGGCCTCATGAGGCTTTTGGCCGGGTTGGAGAGAGTCGGAGGGGGTGAGCCCGGTACGATTGATTCGCCTCCCGTGAACTGGATGATGAGGGCCGAGAGGGTATTCGCGGGATATCGTATATACGACGTACTTATTTACTGCGCTCGACACATATTGATAACATGGAGCTAGATAGTCGGAAGGTACAGAAGCTCGGCTATTCAAGTCTCGGCGTCTCCCTTCCGAAGCCGTGGGCGGAATCGAACGGGATTCAGCCCGGATCTGTTGTGAACATGTCGATCGAGGACGACGGCACGCTCCGCGTGCGGGTCGGCCCGTTCGAGGAGTATCCGACCGCCGCCGAGGCGACGATCGACGCAGACAGTTGGAGCGGCCCCGAGTCATTGACGCGGTTGATCACGGGCAACTACATCGTCGGCTGCAACACGATCAAGGTACGGAGCCGCGATGAGATTTCTCCCGGTCAGCTCCAGGAGATTCATGAGGCCGTCCGCGGTCTCACCGGGCTGACCATCGTGAACCAGGGCCCGAGGTTCGTGACGATCGAAAATTTCGTAGAGCCCACCCGCTTTCCGATCGACGGGCTCTTGCGTCGACTTCACTACCTCACCTCGCGGATGGAGAAACTCGCCCTCGGCGTGCTCGCGGGGGAGGCGGTCGGGCGCATCGAAGAGGTTGCTCGCATGGAGATTGAGGTGGACCGTCTCTACTGGCTCGTCGTCCGCCAGCTCCTCCTCGCGGCATCGAATCGGTCGGTCGCGGCCAAGATCGGTGTCACGGAACCGCGACACCTGCTCGGGGACCGACTTGCCGCGGCGACCCTCGAGAACGTCGGAGACCTCTGGGAGGAAATGGCGGCCGAGATCGGCCCGGCCATGCGATCCGGTCGTCCTCCGACGAAGGACTTGGTGAAGACGGTCGGCGGGCTCAAGGCTCGACTCGAAAAAATCATCGAGCTCACGATGACCTCGTTCTTCGCCTCCGACCTCAAGAAGGCGAACGAAGCACTCGACCTTCAGATGGCGCTCGTTCGAGACCTGAGGCAACTTGGCTTGCCGCCCGCACGGAGCCGGGCCAATTCCACGAAGGCCCCCTCCAACCTCCTGGGGATCATCCTTCGTCCGCTCGAGCATGTGTCGAAGTACTACGGGACGATCGCGCAGGTAACGATCAATCGGGTCCTGGAATCGCCCTTGCGGCCGCGTCCGGCGCATCCGGAACCGAGTACGGCCCCTGCGGCGTCCACCGACTAAGCGAAGTTCAATGAGCCTCTCGGCGGCGCTCGACCTTCTTGCCGCGGGCCTCGTAATCCCGCCGAAGCTCCTGCATCGTCTTCGTTTTCCCAGGCCCCGCTTGCGGCAGCTCCGGCACCAGGACGACTTCCTCGACGTGCGCGAGGAGCGGGTTCAGCCTGTCCTTGATATCGCGCTGGAATTGCGTCCTCAGCCGTTCGGGCAAGTCGAGGGATGCCAGGAGCCGCGGGTCCCGTGGGACCGCATAGACGACGAGCCGGTGTTGCCCCGAGCCGTCCGTGTCGACCGAGATCGGCTTCGCATCGGCCACCAGGTCGTTCCCGATCACGCTCCGGATTTCCTCGGCGCTCGTCTTGACCCCGTTCAGGTTGATCATGTCGTCGATGCGACCGTGGTGGCGGTAGAATCCGCCTCCGAGTCGCCCGACCTGGTCTCCATGGCGTCGCAGGACCTCGCCGTTCGGACCGGGCGGCACGCCCTGGAAATATTCCTCGAAGTGGTCGTAGTTCAGCAGGTCGTTCGACAACCCGATGGACGGGGGGATGAGGAAGAGCTCGCCTCGATCCGACATGCGTCCGTCCTCCAGGATGACGAAATCGAGGCCCATCGCCGCGGTGGTGAACGCGGACGGGGCACACGGCTGGACCATCGTCCCGGTGATGTAGCCCCCGCCGATCTCCGTGCCGCCGCAGTACTCGATGACCGGCTTGTACCCGGCGAGGGACATCAGGTAGAGCATCTCCTCCGGGCTCGAAGGTTCCGCCGTCGAACTGAACCGCCGGATTCGGCCCCAGTCCAATCCGTCCATCATCCCCTCGAGCTTCCACGCGCGGACGAGTTTCGGGACCACGCCGAGCATCGTCACGCCGGCCTGGGATACGAACTCGCCGAACGCCCGACGGGTCGTGCTCCCGACGTACAGGGCCATCGTTGCCCGGTTCACCAAGGCCGCGTACGTAAGCCAGGGACCCATCATCCATCCGAAACTGGTGGGCCATGCCAGGACGTCGGAGGGGCCCACGTCGTGATGCAAGTAGGCGTCCGCAGCGGCCTTGATCGGAGTCGTATGGGTCCACGGGATCGCCTTCGGATCCTTGGTCGTCCCGGACGAGAACAGGATGTTCGACGGATCGGAGGGACGGCAAGGCACTGCATCGAACGTCCCTTTGTCATCGAGGAAATCCGTCCATCCGAGGTCCTTGGGCCTCGTCGTGCGGGCCGGGGTCTCCGGATCCATCCCGAGGACGACCGCCCGCGGTCCGTTGGCCGCGGTCACCTTGCTGTAGACGGGATGTTCCTTCCCGTCACGAAGATAGGCACCGACGGTGAAGACGAGTTTCGCCCCAGCGATCCCGGAGCGCTTGGCGAAATCGGCGGGCGCCGAGGCGTCCGCGATGCCCACAACGCAGCATCCGGCGAGGACGACCCCGAGGTAGATTCCAACCGACTCCGGGGTCATCGGAAGGTAGAGGGCAACGCGGTCGCCCGGTTTCGTGCCGAGGGCGCGGAGTCCGTTTGCCACCCTGGCGGCGAGTCGATGCAGTTCGCTGTAGGTGACATGTCGAAGCTCCGGAATGGCCTCGGACGCGCATACGATCGCGGTCTTCCCCGGTTCCGCGCGGAAGCAGCTCTCCGCGATGTTCAGTCTCGCCCCCGGCAGCCAATCCGGGTGCATCGGATCCGCGTTTGGCTCAAGGATGGCTTCGGGCTTGGTTCGGAACACGATGCCGAGGCGCTCGATCATGGCCGACCAGAATTCGGCACGGTGCTCGGTCGACCAACGATGGAGGTCCGCATATGAGCCAACCCGGCGTTCTTGCATCATCGAACCCAAGTTCGACGTACGAATCGTCTCTGGCGACGGGATCCATGCCGGTCCCGGTCCATCTTTACCCGCGCGGCCGTCGTAGGCCACCCTGTAGAGGATCGCCTGGGCCCCGAACGCCCCTCCGAGAATCGGGTCCGTTTCGATGAGGCCACGGAATTCGAGCCAAAGCCCGACCTGTGCATCCGGGTTCGTTCGGTCTGCCCGACGTCGGAGAAGGTCGTTCACGCGTCGGGCAAGGGCGCGAGCCGCATC
>VBLU01000160.1:0-5206 GCA_005879065.1 Methanobacteriota archaeon | reverse complement strand
GCACTCCAGGGAAATCGGCTCTATTTCGGCAGGCCCGGTCCGGGCTTTTCGGCGTCCATCGCCTTCCTTGCGTAGGCGAGGGCGCGCTCAACGGCTTCTCGCGGCGTGTCCACGGCGACGTAGAGGGACGACTCGACGCCGGCCTTGTCCATCGGCCACGTGCGGAGGGCGAACACCGTCTTGCCAAGATCGAACGCGTGGGCCATCTCGCTCAACGTGCCGTACGATCCGTTCACGGCCACGATGGCATCGGCCGTCCGGACGATGATGAGGTTCCTCGCGGTGCTCATGGCCGTGGCAATCGGAAGGTCGATGTGATGGTTCGCATCCGCCTTGTTCCCCGTCGGCAGGATGCCGACCGTGAATCCCCCACCCCGCTTCGCCCCCTTCGCGGACGCCTCCATGACCCCGTTCAGGCCGCCGCACACGAGGATGGCATCGGCTCGGGCGATGAGGAACCCGACCTCCTCCGCGAGGGCGATTCCCTCCCGGGAGGCCGTGCTCCCGCCTCCAATCACCGCAACGATCGGTTTTCTTGTCATAAGGGAATCTCCGTTCACACGGACCCTCGCATTAAGACTTTGCCGCAACGGTTTCAAAGGCGAGAATGAGCCGCGTGAGGGGCTCGGGGAGCGCCCAACTTGGCATCGCACTTATGCCGGTCCACCGATTCGCCCTCAGGGAGATCATGGCTCGCGATGTCACAGGTCGTTACTTCGCCGGAACCGCTCGAGACCGCGCCGCTTTCGAGGCCGGGATCAAGCTGGGTTCCATTCTCCATCAGTACGTCGGCGTGCCGCTCACGCGGAAGAACGCGGCCTCCCTCGAGCGAGCGATCGAGGCGGCCGCGCGGGTGCAACCTCTGGTCGAGGATGTGAAGGTGAGGATTGACCGAAAGCGGCTCCGGCTCCGAGGCCCATATCGATACGGAACTCTCACGGAGGACATGTTGCGTGTCGATGTGACCGTCCGGGTCGGCCGGTCGAGGGCCGTCGGCATGCTGCGGTACGTGCCGAAACTCGACTATCCGCTCATGTATCTGAAAGACATTCGATAGGTCCCGCCTCCCGAGGAACCGTGCATCCAAAGCATCATATCCGCGCGGTCGCTCGCGGCCGTCCGTGGAGAGCCTTCTGGTCTTCGCGACGGCCCTGGGTGTCGTGGCCCTGCTGGAAATCGGGGACAAGACCCAATTGGTGACGATCAGCCTCGCGACCCGCCATCCTTGGGCGAGGGTCCTCCCCGGCGCGGTCCTCGGCCTGACGGCCGCCACGGCGATCGGCGCCACGATCGGCGGCGCGCTCGCGCTGACCTTGGGTGGCGGGCTCCAATTGATCCGAATCGCGGGTGGAGTCTTGTTCATCTCTCTGGGAATTTGGTCGGTCATTCAGGCATGGCGCAATCGGGATCGGTCGGCCCAGGAGGAAATCCCCGTGGTCGCCCGGCATCCGTTTTGGCTCACGGCCGTTTTTCTTTTCCTCGCGGAATTCGGAGACAAGACGCAGATTGCGGTCATCGTCCTCGCGGCATCGACGGCGGCGCCAGTCTCCGTGTTCGCGGGAGCGAGTCTCGCGGAGTCTCTCGTTGCCGTGACGAGCGTCTTCATCGGCGCGGGCCTGGCGAAAGCTCTGGCGGTCCGCTGGATTCAGGTTGCATCGACGGCCCTGTTTCTCATCGCCGGAGCCCTCCTGATCCTCGAGGCGCTCTCGGTCCTCTAGCCTGCGGTGAGGCCGTCCAACTCGACCGCGAGCTCGGGTGCTGCCTCGGGTGCTCTGCGATGAGGGCGAGAAACTCCGGCCGTGCGCGGGAATCAACGTATTTGAAATCCGTCTGCGCCGTGACCAAGGGCTAATAAGGAAGCCCCTGTCTGCGCGGACCGGATGGCACAAGCCCGGGAAGTCGAGGTCAAGTTCCGCCGTGACCTCGGCCTCCTGGACATCACGATGATCGGCCTCGGTCCTACGATCGGGACGACGATCTTCCTGCTGGTCGGGCCCGGCTTCGCGATCACGGGGCCCTCCCTGATCCTTGCCTTCGGCCTGAATTTCGTCGTCACGATGTTCACCGCGATGGCCTACATGGAACTCGGCTCTGCGTTCCCGGAAACGGGTGGCGGGTACCTCTGGATCCGCCGATCCATGCGCGACCCTTGGGGATTCCTCGGCGGCTGGATGTCGTGGTTCGGCCACTGCATCGTCGCCTCGTTCTACATCTACGGATTCGGCCTCGGGATCGTCGTCGCCCTGAAGGCGCTCCTGAACGTCCCCTCCCTGGCGCTCGTCGGGTTCGACGAGAGCGCGCTGACAAAGTTGTTCGCGGTTGTGGCGGCGGGTCTGTTCATCGCCCTGAACTACCGCGGCACGAAACTCACGGGCCGGTCGGAGACCGCGGTGACGATCGTCCTGGTCGCGGTCGTCGTCACGTTCATCATCGCCGGACTGCTCCACCTGGCCAACACGGGCCTCCCTCCGCAGAACTTCCAACCGTTCTTCCGCGGGAACACCGCGGGCGCGCAGTTCCTCTCCCTACTCGGCGCGATGGGCTTCACGTTCATCGTCTTCGAAGGCTACGAGATCATCGCACAGACGGGCGAGGAAGCGAGGAATCCGGAGAAGAACATCCCCCGCGCCCACTTCCTCGTGATCGGCTTCTCCACACTGATTTTCGTCCTCGTAGCAACAACGCGATCGCGGAGATCGCGAAGGGGATCATGCCGTACGGCCTCCAGATTATCGTGTTCGGCGTGGCCCTCGGAGCCCTGGCGGCCCTGAACTCCCTCATCTTCTCGTCGAGCCGTGTCGCCTTCGCCATGGGCCGGGACGGCGGCCTGCCGCGCGTCCTCGGCCGGCTCCACGCACGCAAGCGAACGCCCCACATTTCGATCGCGGTCTCCGGCCTCATCATCGTCCTCATCACGCTCACGCTGGACATCAACACGGTCGCCGCGAGCGCGGACATCATGTTCCTCCTCCTGTTCCTCATGGTGAATTACGCCGCGATCGTCCTGCGCAAGACGATGCCCGACGTGAAACGGTATTATGTGATGCCGCTGTTCCCGATCATCCCGATGCTCGGCATCGCGACGAAGTTCGTGATCGCCCTCAGCCTTTGGACCATCGAACCGATTGCCTGGGTCATCGCGCTCGGCTGGATCGGGATTGGCCTCCTTGTGCACTATCTGCACGAGAAGAAGGAGATTGTCATCGGCGTGACGAAGGTCGTGGAGTCGATCCTGCCGATTCACCGCCGGCGGTACCACATCCTCCTTCCCATCGCGGACTTCGATCGGGTGGAGCTCGTCGACTTCGGCGCCATGGTGGCCCAGGTCGAGGACGCGGAGCTCACTCTTCTCCATGTAATCGAGGTCCCGGCGGCGCTTCCCATCGACGCGATCGACCGATCCTACGTGGGCGAGGTGCGATGGCAACTCGGGAAATTGCGGCGGCATGCGGAGGAACTCGGCGCGTACGCGACCGCGCGGGTCGAGGTGAGCCACAAGGTCTTCGACGCGATCATTGACAACATCCGGGAGGGCGACACGGACCTGCTGGTCCTCGGCTGGAAGGGCGGCTGGCGCAAAGGCCGGATCCTCGGAGCGAACGTGGACCGCTTCGTCCAGGAGGCGCCGTGCGATGTCGTCGTCTTCAAGTCCGCGGGAATGAAGCCGAAACTGGATCGCATCCTCGTCCTCAATGCGCCGGAATGGCATGTGTCGTACGCGACCGGGTACGCGATCCTGTTGGCGAAGAAGCACCGCGCCAAGATCACGATCCTGAGCGCGGTCCAGACGGACCTGGAGCTGGAAAAGGAACGCGGGTACAGCGCGCGACTCGCGGAGATGTGCCGCACGCACGGCGTGCCCTTCGAGGAAAAATTCGTGAAGATCCGGAACATCGTGGACATGGTCGTGGAGGAGGCGAAGGGATACGACCTGCTTGTCCTCGGGGCCTCCTCGGAATGGCGGCTCACCCAGTTCGCGTTCGGTCCGATGCAGGACCAGATTGCCCGCCGCACGGACATCCCGATGTTGATGGTCCGAAAGGTCCGCCGCAAGGAGGAACGGGTGCCGCTTCGGAGTCCCTTGCCGACCCCTGCGGTCCCGCCCGCGCAACCGGCATAGGAACTCGACGAACAACGTCGAGGCTCCCGTCCAAGGTTCAGGATAACGGCGCTCCGCACGCGGAGCAGAATCGGTCGGCCCACCGATTCGTCCGTTCACACTTCGGACACGTTCGGGAGGTCACGGCCCCAGACGGAGGCACCGGTGGCATGTACATCGGGGCGAAGGTCGGAGCCGCCGCGGCGAAGAGCGGTCCCTTCATCGCGAGGGCCGCGATCGTGAGGACGAGTCCGACGACGCCGAAGATGGCCATCCCGACTGTGAGCGCGTGGTAGCTCGAGACGCTCGAAAGGAGGCTCGCACAGAACTGCGGCGGCATCTGTCCCCCTGGGCAGAATAAGTTGTATTCCGTTTGAGTCGTGCCGGCGGCCAGGATGCCATAGAGGGCGCCGAGAAGTCCGACGGTCGCAATTACGATCCCGACGATTAGGAGCACGAGTTTCAAGCGGTGAACCGAGGCGCCAGAGGCGTGTCGCTTTATGTCCTTTGTTGCGGCTGCGAGCTGGGGAGAGGCCGCTCCCCCGGAGGCCGTGGGCCGGTCTGGCGGCGCCGATTCTCGGACGACGGATTCGAAGAGTGTTTTTATAGAGCAACGCATATTTATGGCGCCGCGTGGGTGGCATGGGCGAGGCGCTCAAAATCGGCATTACGGGCCTCCCCGGTGCCGGCAAGACGTACTGTCTTCTGAAGGTCATCGAGATGCTCGAGGGCGACGGCCTCAAGGTCGGCGGCATGATCACGGAGCCGATTGTGAAGCGGAATCGGCGGGAAGGCTTCTACGTGATGGACTGGGCGTCCAAGGAGAAGCGGGTATTCGCCTCCCGCGAGATCGAGTCGAAGACGATGGTCGGCCGGTACGGCGTGGACATCAGCGCGCTCGAAGAGGTCGGCGTGCACGCGCTGCAATCCGCGACCGCGAACGCCGACGTGATCGTGATCGACGAGGTCGGCAAGATGGAGGTCGAATCGCCGAACTTTGTCCAGGCGGTGAAGGATGCTTTGGACGCGGACAAGCCGTTGCTCCTGACGCTCCACAAGAAGTCCCGCAATCCGCTTCTCCAGGATATCCGTCGGCGGGACGACGTA
>VBLU01000159.1 GCA_005879065.1 Methanobacteriota archaeon | reverse complement strand
TCGCAGCGGAGTCTACGGACTCAACCCGCTTCTCGACGGAGGGGTGAACGAGAACAGCACGACCGTGGTGATCGGTCGGTCCGGTGCGGGCAAGACCACGCTCGCGACCCAGTTCATCCGGCGCGGGCTGCAGGAGGGTCAGGAAGGCGTCTTCGTCAGCCTCGATGAGAACAAGGAACAGATCATCCGCGAGGCGGTCGAGATGGGGTGGTCCGACATCCTCGAGTATCTCGACGACGAGCTGCTCGTGTTCATCGACGCCTCGGGTCGTGAGTTCTCGAACTTCATCCGGAAGGAGCTTCCGGCCTTCGTCGCGGACTGGAAGGGGAGCACGGCCCGAATCGTCGTAGATCCTCTGACGCCGGTCCTGTGGTCCACGAAGGACCTGTACGAGCAGCGGGACTTGATCGGCTACATGTTCAAGCAGACCCGGAAGGTCGGGACCGTCCTCTGCACGCTCGAGGAACACGGGCAGGCGGACCTCGCCGGACCCGAGACCGTGATCCCGATGTACCTCGCCGACTGCGTCGTCCATCTGAAGCTCAACAGCAATGACGCCGATCCGTCGCGTCTCCTGAAGATCGTGAAGTGCCGGAACAGTCGCCACAGTCCCGTGTCCCATCCGTTCCAGATCGTCCGAGGGCTGGGGATCGTGATCCAAGGTGTCGATGGGGGCCGTCCCGCGACCGTGAAGACGCCGTCCCAGCTCCGACAATTGCTCTTGACGCGATCGATGCCGAAGAACGTCCGGGACGCCCTCGACAAATCTCTGGACGGGCTGACGGATGCCGACTTCCGCGGACTGAAACCGGAAGAAGTCCTCGACTTGATTTTGCAGGAGTACCAGGGGGCGTGACATGGCCCGCGGGATCGGACGCGCCTTGCAGAAGGCGGTCGCCCGCGAAGGCCTGGATGTCGACTTAGATGCGGAAGGGCGAAGCCTCGCGAACGCACGACGGCGCCAAGTCTATCGATATCTATGCCTGCGTCCGTGCGCGAGGATCGGGGACGTGGGACGGGATTTGTCGATGTCCCAGGCCACCGCGCGGTGGCATGCCCGCGACCTCCTGGAGAATCGCTACCTGCAGGCGGAGGGCACCCGCGTGTTTCCCGTAGGGCTCATCGACCCCGAGGACTCGGCATTGTTCGCTGCGCTCGCGTCCGCAGGTCGCGCCGCCACCCTTGCCACGGTGTTCGAGTCACCCGGCATCTCGTTCCAAGAACTCGCGGACCGGGTGCACCTTACCCGCCAATCCGCGAGCAAGATTGCTTCCGAGCTGTCCGGCTTCGGGCTCGTGACCGTCGCGGAGGACGGACGACACCGCCGCGCGTATCCCACGGATCTCCTCGTCCGGAAGCGGGAAGCGAACCGGAGCCGGGCCGACGCGTTCGGAGAGGCGCTTCTCGGTCGGCTCGCGGACGATGGACTCGCGCCGGAGCTCCTGCGCCGCGACGAGACGACCCTCACCGTCCGATTCGGCGCCGGCCCTAGACGGGTCCTGCTGGAAGTCCCGCTCGACCCCTACGCGACGGCCTGGATGAGGCACGCCTGACGCGCTCATGTTAACGAACTGACTAGAGGGCGTGATAGCCACGTTACAACGCGCTTTAGGTAGCACATCGACCCACTCTCGACGATGGACGAGAGCTATCTCGAATGGCTGAGTTCGATCCCCGGCTCCGACGCGGAGCGCGCTCGGCGGATCGCGGCCCGCTTCTCTACGTACGACGAACTCCGGGCGGCCACCCGCGAGCAGCTCGCATCCGTGGAGGGACTCACCCCCTCGTTCGTGGACGCGCTCCTGATTCTTCTCGGAGGATCGCCGAATCGTGATGCCACCGAACATCTGTTCCTTTGTCCCGAGTGCGGTTCTTTTGTAGGAACGGGCGCGACGGCTTGTCCGTTCTGCGGGGTCCAATTCGAAGGGTCCACGGGGGCTGGGCTCGCGGCGGAACTGGACGACTTCCTGCGTGAGGACGTCCCGACTCGGATCTGCCAGGCCTGCGGTGCGACGATGGACAAAGACGCGACCGCCTGTATCGTGTGCGGCCGACAGTACAGCCCCGCGGAGCTCGCGCTCTTGCCGACCCTCGCGCCGATCCTCGACGAGTCCGGTCCGTTCTGCTCCCGGTGCGGGGCCTACCTGTTCTCCGATGAGCCAGAGTGCGCGATCTGCGGGACCTCCGTGACCGCCACGCCGGAAGTCGCGACCGGTGGCAAGGGCGTCGTGAAAGACTTCCTCAGCCGCTGGCAGCGGATGGCCCCGCCGAGTGCGACGACCTCAGAGGCGGACCGACTTGCGGAGGAGCTCGAACACTACGACCGACTTCTGGAAGCGAATCCCTCCCTCGAAAGGGCCTGGGCGAACCGGGCGAAAGTCCTCGACAAACTGGGCCGCACGAAGGAGGCGGCCGAATCCCTCGCAAAGGCGGCGGAGCTGAATCCCGCGCGAGAGGATCGGTACCGGCTGGAGGTCCAGAACATCCTCCGGTCGACGGAAGACGCCTCGGTCGTCGCCCCGCGGTGGACCCAACCCGCGGCGACCACGGCCCCGAAAGTCGTCGATGTCCATCTCGTCGAAGCCCTCAACCATTACGAGTCCCTGCTTCGCGCCGACCCGACCTTGATCGTCGCCTGGAAGACGAAGGCGGAGCTTCTTGAGCGTCTCGGTCGCCCCGAGGACGCCCGCGCGAGCCGCGGGGAAGCGGACCGGCTGGAAAGGGTCGGCGAGCGCTCGATCCGCGCCGCCGTCACCGGTCTACACTCGAACGGGCTAGCGACTCCGGGACCAACCGGAGCCGGTCGCACGAACGGCCGGGTGAACGGCACCCGGAGCGGACGGACGAACGGGCGCACGAACGGCCGGGTCAACGGGCTGGCCGAGGGTCGCGTAAATGGACTGACAACTGGCGCCGTAAACGGCCTCACGTTCGGTCGCGGCGCCACGAACGGCCTGGTCAATGGAAACGGATTTACAAACGGACGACGGGGTCGGCAAGGGACCCCTAGGATCCCATCCCAGCCACACTGGTCCCGCTCCGTGATCGGGATCGCAGCGGTCGTGGCACTCATGATCATCGTGCCGATTCTCGCGAGCATACTCTCGCCGGGACCGAACGCCCCCTCCTCGATCATCCGCATCGATGGGGACTTCAGCGATTGGGCGAACATGGCCTCGTACGGACAATCCGCCGCCGACGTGACGCCGAATCCCGCCGTACACCTCGTCACAATGAAGGTGGCGACGCAGGACCAGAATCTGTTCGTGTACACCCGCGTCCAAGGAAACATGTTCCAAGGAACCGCCGTCAACGAGACGGACAGCATCTTCGTCTTCGTCGACGAGGACAACAACCGGAACACGGGCTACCCGATCGGCGACCTCGGAGCGGATTCGCTGGTCGAGGTCTATGGATGGCATGACTTGGCGGACATCCGACATGGCATCTCCTCCTTCGTCTTCAACGAAACGGGGCAGCTCCGATCGAACGATTGGCACCGCTTCCTTCCTGGCGGTTCTTCGGACGCCGCATTCGCGGGTCAGGAACTGGAGATCCGTGCGAGCCTGAGCGAGCCAACGAAGGCCCGCGTCCTCGTGTACGCGGCGGACAATCTCGGAAACTTCGATCCGGCCGACGGATCGATCCGTCCGTCGCGTGCCACCGTCATCGTCGGTCAGCAGACGATCGCGAAGGACATTGTCGCCTCTTCTCAAGCCGTGATGCTCCGCGTGACTCTCGCGCCCATGGGCGGCATCCCGCATGTGAGTGGCCTGAACATCACTCGGCGCGGGACGTCAGTCGATCCCACGGACCTCGTGCTCTACCGCGATGACGGAAGCGGCGCCTTCGACGCGAACGATACTCGGCTTTCGAATGCGACGATGGTGCGCAACGTGGTCCGGGTGCCGATGAACGAGAACCTCTCGGTCCCATCCCTCTACTGGGTCGAGGCTCAATGGTCGAACCAGACGCCCACGACCACGTTCGGAATCGCGGTGACGGATGTAGCCGGAAACGGTACCGCGAGCTTCCGCGCGGGGGAAAACGGCCTTGTCTATCTGGGTGCGGCACCCACCAGCGTGCGGGTCGATGGCGCCTTTGGGGACTGGCAGGGTCGCCCGTACGGACAGGACCTCCTCGGGGATGTCACGAACCGGACCGGTTCCCTCGCGTACGATGCAAACGTCGATCTGCTCGCAACCGCGGTCGACCTTGGAGCGAACTTCACCGGCTTCGTGCGGGTCGATGGACGGATGCTCGGCGGTCAAGACATCCCGACAGCCCGGGTCCGAACGTACCCCGCTCCGCCGACGAACAACACGACGATTCCGAGCATCGTGCCCCCCCAGGAGGGAGTCGACGTGATGTACGCATACATCGATGCAGACAACTCGTCGGCCACAGGCCTTCGGGTCGATGTCGCGGGCCGAGCGTACGGCTTCGACGATGCGATTGCAGCGGTCGGCCGAAACGGCGACGTGAATTCAACCGGCCTTTACGGGTTCGTGGCGGGCCAATCCAACCCATGGAACCTCCTCCGTCCGATCGATATCGCACTGGATGCGCATCGAATGGAGTTCGGTGTCAACGCGAGCGCAATCAATTTGACAGCCGGCTACCGGGTCGTATTCTATGCCTCGGACTGGCGACTCGAGTACGACCTGGCTCTACCCGACGCAGCAGTCGCGCGCTTCCCGGTCTCCATTCAAGCCGCCACGAATGTCGTGATTAATGAAGTGAGCCCGCAGCCCAATCCGGAGTGGATCGAGGTCGCGAACCCTCTGTCGGGGTTCGTTTCCTTGAACGGCTGGACCTTGGCCCTAGTCCGGGGGAATAAGGACACGGTCATCTTCACGTTCACGACCCAAGTCCTGGGGGCGTTCGGCTCGGGGTCGGAATACCTCCGAGTCGCTTTGTTCGGGTCGTCCCTTCCGAACGGGGCCTCCACGGTCCGACTCCGTCAAGGAGCCACGATCATTGACGAAACAACGTACTCCCAGAATGTGAACGCCGGGACCACTTGGGCGCGCTTCAAGGATCCGGCGACCGGAGTGCCGACGGACACCAACAACGACGCGGTCGACTTCTATGTCTCGATTCTTCCGTCCCCCGGCCAAGCCAACGATCGGCATGGCCCCACGATCGTCGTGGCGAAGACCGCGAGCCGCGCGATCGCCGGGCCGGGCGACGCCATCACGTACACCCTGTATTACAACAACACGAACACGGGGAACGCAAGGACCGTCTGGATCAACGACACCTTGCCGAGCGGCGTGCTGTTTTCCTCGTCCAGTGTCGCGCCCAGCTCCTTCTCCGGACAAACGTACCATTGGATTTTCGGGAATGTGGGGCCCGGGGCGCACTCCTTCTCGGTGACGGCCCAGGTCACGTCGGCCACGACAGACGGGCAGGTGCTGAGGAACACGGCCACCCTCGCCTATGTGGACACGCTCCGCCGACCCATGCCGGGAAGCACCGGGTGGGCGAACACGACGGTCCGCCGCCCGATGATCACGGTCGTGAAGACGGCGACCCCCTCCTCCGCGAAGCCGGGGGACTCCGTGACTTTCACGATTTACTACAACAACACGGGAACTGTGGCCGCCGGCACCGTCACGATCAAGGACAGCCTGCCCAGCGGGATGACGTTCCAGAGCGCGACACCGCCTCCAACATGGAACGACGGTCGGACGTTCTTCTGGAACCTCACCAACGTGGCACCGGGGAGCCACAGCCTCACGATGACCGCCCTCGTCGATGCGACGTTCAGCGGCTCGCAACTCGTGAACTGGGCCTTCCTGAACTACACGACGCCGGGAGGGTTCGCGTTGAACGGCGGCCAATCTTCCGCGATCGTTGCAATCCCGGAACTCTCGGACATGATCTACGTGGCCCTCGTTCCCTTGGTGATCGTCGGACTCAAGTGGCGGGCCCAGCGTCGCGAAAGGGAATAGAGAGTGGCTGACAGCGTTCCATGGATCGGCGGCCGTTAGAACGGCACGGTTCGTCGTCCACCACAAGGATGGACGGCTAGCGTACCTAGGTCGCCGGCCCAAACCCTCCTCGAAGGAAGGCAGGCTTCGCGCGGGCTCGCGCACCGCACTACCGCAGGGAACGTGGGCGGGCTTAACTTCCGGGTTCGGGATGGGACCGGGTGTATCCCCGCCGCTTTGGCCGTCAAACCACTGCTGGAAAAGCGAGAGGGCGGCGGATATATCAGGATTTCGTTCGCTCGGAGCTAGGTGACGAGTCGGAGGAACCCGAGAAGCACGTTCCCGACGAAAAACGCGAGGAGGAAACCGCCGCCCAGCGGGACCATGAAGGGAATCTGCGGCGTGACCCAGGCGCGGTCGATCCCCGCCGCGCGAAGCCGGTCCAGGTCTTGGGTTGGATTCCCGTCTCGCCTCGGAAAGAGGACGAGGACATGGTCTCCGCGGGCGCTGATTTTCTCCATGAGCCATGCATGTGGAGGAAAGGAGTCGAGGCGCGCACGGTATCCGAGGAGCGCCTGAGGGAACGCGAGATTGCCGCGCGCCGCGTTCAGGAGGAGGAGGCCCAGCGGCACGGCGAGGAAGAGGACCGCGGCATCCACCCAGAAGACGAGCGAGAAGGGAAACGTCACACGCCAGAAAGTTTCGACACGGGGGTCGAGGGTCATGAGCGGGAACGGAGCCATGTCCGGGTATGTGGGCACGAGCAAGCCGAGGGTGATCAGCGCCTTGGCATCGGCCCCGCCGTGGAGGATCCGTGCGCGATAGAACAGTTGGTACACGAGGATCATCGCGGGCATCGAATACAATTCGAGGAGGCCCTGCGACAGGGACGCACCCGACGCGGAATGTTGGACCGCGGGGTATGCGAAGAGAACGGCGGCGACGAGGAACAGGAGGAGTCGCAAAGGCCTCGCATGGAATCCATCCTCCTCGAAGAGCGGGTCTCCGTAGAAGATGGCGGAGAACAAGAGCCCGGCGGATCCGAGCAGGGCCCACGCATCCGCCTCGATTTGGTCTTGGATGAGCTCGACCGCGAGGACGACAAGGCCGATGGAGCCGAGGCCGATCCAGAGGGGATCGGGGACCCTCCGAGTTCGGACGTCGGCGGCCGCGGCGACGAGGAGGAATCCTGCGCCGATCACTAGACGAGTGACCGCGAATCCGTCCATGTCGCCGCATCGAGGCGAACTTATTTCAAGCGTTCCCCAAGGAGGCCTACCACCAGCGCGCGTCGCCCAACCTGGCGATGACCCACTCTTGGTCGCCCCTTTCGAGCATCTCGGCCAAGCAGAGGCCGATCGCGTGATGCAGGGGCTCGTGCGTGAAAATGTGGATCATCATCCGGCCCCAGTCCCCGTCCGGCGGTCGGAATCCGCGGGTATATGCATTGCCCAGATCCCACAGGTGGACGGTCGTCGTGCTCCGGTATTCCTCGGAATCCCAATCCGGAAAACCGAACGTGACCGCGGCGCGGAGGAACCCCGCTCGGGCGGACCACGCGATCCGGGCCAGTTCCGGTTCTGGGACTTCCGACTTCCACAAGTAGAACACCCACCGGATGCCGCCGTCGCGCAGCGGGGAAATCGGATTCCGATTCGAGCTCTCGCCCTCGGCGATGCGTCCGTCGATCACCGGTCGATCGAGATCGGGCGGAGTCTCCTCGGGGTCACGGACTCGACGGGACGCCGCGGGGGGATCCTTTCTCCGCGGTTTTCGAGAGCCTCCCTTCATGCGACGGTCGCCGTTTTGTTTCGAACTCATAACGAGCCTCCGGAATCTGAACCGCGGGAAGTCTCCCACGTAGAATCCGTTCGATTCTCTCTCGGCGCCACCTCAGGACGAAGCGACTAAATAGACCCTCACAAATAGCGCGAGCCGAGAGGATTTGAACACGCCGTCGGCAAGACCTCCCTCATCAAGCGGTACGTCCTGAACGAATACGACGATCGGTACATCGTGACCTTGGGCGCGAAGGTCTCCAAGAAGGAACTCGCGCTCAGTCCGAAGGGCGGGGACCCGGTGCAGATGGACATGACGATCTGGGACATCATGGGATCCAAGGGTTTCCGAGAGCTCCTTCGAGAGGCGTACTTCCATGGGGCCCAGGGCATCCTGGCCGTCGCGGACATCACGCGTTACGACACCCTCGAAGACCTCGATTCCTGGGTCGAGTCCGTCTTCCGGACGGTCGGCGAGATCCCGGTGACGTTCGCGTTGAACAAATCCGATTTGAAAGATCAGGCCGCGTTCGGCGAGGACCAGGTGAAGCAGGCGACCGAAGCGTTCGAAGCTCCATATTTCTACAGCTCCGCGAAGACGGGCGAGAACGTGGAACTTCTCTTTCGAACCCTAGGCGAGCGGATCGCAAAGACGGTCTCGAAGTCTGAAGCGTGAATCCAGCCTCGGCCTTGATCGTCGGGACGGAATATCATGGAGGGACGCGTCTCGCGCGACCGCCATAGGCTCAAGTAGCCGGCATTCCTCCGCCTGGCGTGGCGGGTTCCTCCACGAATTCGGCTGCCGTCCGGATTCGGGTCACGCGGGACCTTGGCTTGTTCGACGTGACGATGGCGGCCGTCGGCGCCATGGTCGGGGCCGCGATCTTCCTCCTAGTCGGCGCGGCCTACGCGGTCGCGGGGCCTCTGGTCTTGGCGAGCCTCGCTCTGGCCGCGTCCATCGCGGCCCTCGCGGGGACGGCATATGCGGAGTTGGCTTCGGGCCGTCCGGACGCCTCCGGTGGGGCCTACGTCTGGGTGCGCAGCGCCCTCCCCGACCCGAGCGGTTTCCTGAGTGGCTGGCTCTCCTGGGGCGGGCATATCGCCGCGTCCGCACTCAGCGCCCTCGGCCTCGGCGTCTTCCTCGTCGAGCTCGTCCGTCCGTCCGATCCCGCTTCTCTGTTCGGGCCGAATCCCGTGGAGGTGAGCCTCGTCGCCCTCGCGGTCCTCGGGCTCTCTGCGGTCCTGCATTTCGCGCGGGTCCACCTACCGACCCGCGTCCTTGGCCGTCTCACCCTGGGGAAAGTTCTCTTGATTGTAGGGCTGATCCTCGTGGGTCTCCTCTCCCTGTCGTCGGGGGGACCGCCCCGCGGCATCCCATCGGGCGGCGTGAGCGGGTCTCTCCCTCTCGTCCTCGGCGCCGTGATCCTGTTCATCGCCTTTCAAGGCTTCGAGGTGGTCGCCCAATTGTCGGATCAGGTGAAGCGCCCGGAGTCGAGTGTGCCCCGCGGCGTGTTCCTCGCCCTCCTCCTGTCCTTCCTCGTCTACGCCGGTTTCTTCCTCGCAATCCTCGGAAACGTGCCCTCTGCGATGCTGTCCGGGTGGCCTGCCTGCAATGCGTGCCTCGGCGGATCCGAGGACATGGTCCTCGTCAGCATCCCGAACTTCCTCGGTCAGCCGTATGTGCGGGAGGCCTTCCTGGTGATCGGCGTCGTCTCCATGTACGGCGCCTTGAACTCGAACCTCACCGCGGCGATCCGGACATCGTTCAGCATGGCCCGCGACGGACTCCTCCCGCGGGTGTTTGCCCGGATCGGAGGACGCGAGGTGCCGCCCGCAGCCGTCGCCCTGACGTTCGTCGGATCGGGGGTCCTTGTCTTCCTGACGATCGAGACGATTGCGATCCTCGCGAGCTTGGCCTTCCTTGGCCTCTTCGCGTTCGTCCACGCCTCGGTCATCGCGTTGCGCCGCCGGGAGCGCCGGAGCGGTCCAGGCTTTCGCGTGCCCCTCGTCCCCGCGGTGCCCATGTTCGCAATCGCGCTGAACCTGGCCGTGGGCGCTGTCCTTTGGAATTTCCCGGCCCGGCAGGATACCCCGATCGCGCCCGGCGTGTTCGCCTTCTTCCTGGGGGTCGCGTGGCTCGCGGTCGGGCTCTCGTACCATTGGTTCGCCGGCGGCCGCGGGGCCCGGGGCCGAAGCACGAACGGCTCCGCGATCGAGGTGCGGGACATCCTGACGACGGCGGAGGACCGCGTCGAGCTCGAACGGTATCGCGTGTTCCTTCCCCTCCGGGAATTCGAGGACGAGAACCTCGTCGAGTTGGGCGCCCGGATCGCGCGCGCCCGGAACGCTGAGCTCAGCCTGCTCCACGTGGTCGAGATCCCACGCAACTTGCCGCCGAAGGCGATCCGGTTCCGCTACGTCGACGACCGCATCCGCGGGCTGCAACGACTCGCGAGAATCGGAGAGGACCTCGGAGTGGACACCCGGCCCGTCGTCAAGATCGGCCACAAGGTGTACGAGATCATCCTCGATACGATCCGCGAGGAGGCGGTGAACCTCCTGCTCATGAGTTGGCGGGGGGATCGCGTCGAAGGCGATCGGCGGGTGTTCGGGAGCAACATCGACTACCTGATCGAGAACGCCCCGTGCGATGTGATCGTGTTCAAGACCCAAGGGCTCCGGAAACCCCTGAAGCGGATCGTGGTCTTGACCAGTCCGATCTGGAGCCTCGAAGGGATCGATGATCTCGCGCTCATCTTGGCGGAGGAGGACCATGCAGTCGTGGAGGTCGTCAGCCTCGCGAGCGACCCGACCGAGGCGGAGCGGTTGAAACAGGAGAGTTCTCGCTTCGAAGGACGCGCGCACGAGCGGGGCGTGACGGTTCAACCGAAGGTCGTGTATTCCTCGCAGTGGGAGTCCGAGGCCCTGCGGGAGAGCGTGGACGCTTCGTTGCTCATGATCCGCGCGACGTCTCCCGGGGGTCTGCGCAAGTTCGCGCTGAGTCCCGTTGAGGATCGGATCGTGAAACTGGCGAAGTGCCCGGTCCTCATCCTGAGGAAATGGGCGTGACTCAGCGACGGGCCTTCCTGGAGATCACACGAGGGTCACGTCGACGGTCTCGACGCTCCCCACGCCGGGGAGTGCGGCGAGGGATTGTTCTAATCGATCGGACCCGCCCTCGGCGTCTCCCACGACCGCGATCGCGAGGATCGCCTTCAGACCGAACGCGACAGGCTGTTCTTTCAGGTCCCGGAGTGCGCCCCCGAGGGTCTTGCGGACGCGCGCCTTGACCGGTTCGAGGTCGGCCTCGGCATCCTCGGGCAGGATGCGGAACGTGACGGCGACGGATCCCATGGCCGCCCTTCACGGTCCCATGAACGAGCAGGTCGGGCAGCGGTACGCGACGGATTGATCGCGGCAACGCGCGCACCGCCCAATCCGCGTCTTGCCACAGCTCGGACACAGGAAGACGGTCGTCCCTTTGCCCGCGAGGACGGCCCCGCAGGAGGTGCAACGCGTCTCCGCCCGGATCACGGTTCGCGGGATGGACGCGGCGTATAAAACATTGTGCACCGGTCGATTTTCATTTGCATCTTGGAATAATTGTGCGGACCCGGAGGATGTCGGACCCGGACCGGACGTCCGTCCACCGGAAACTTTAATACGAGCCCCCGATTCGGAGGGAAGTCGCATGTCGCCGCCGCTAGCCGGAGGGCCCGTAGCTCAGCTAGGTAGGATGGCGAAGAAACCGTCCCTAGAAAGAGCATCCGGCTTTTAGCCGCTCCCTCGGTCGCCCAGGGAGGCCCCCCCTTGCGGTTTAACGTATTGGAGCACCAGTTAGTCCCAGAGCATCGGCTCGTCGCCGAGGAGGAAGCGGATCGCGTCCTGAAGGCATTGAAGATCACCCGAGACCAGCTCCCCAAGATTCGCAAGAGCGATCCGGTGATCCAGGTCCTCGAGAAGATCGAAGGGCCGATCGAGGAGGGCCGCATCATCCGCGTGACGCGGGTGAGCGGGACGGCCGGCGTATCGGAGGCATATCGTCTCGTGATTGGGAGGTAGGACATGCGAGAACTCATTGACGCGTTCTTCCGGGAACGCTCGATCGTGAACCATCATATCGCGTCGTTCAACGACTTCCTTCCGACGATCGACAACCCGAACTCGAGGATGCAACGGATTGTGGACAACCTGAGGTCCTCCCCCGAGGACGATCGCCGAGGGGTCATCAAGCTCGACGAGGACCGCACGGAAGGCGACGTGATCGAGATCCGGATCGGGCGGAAGCGGGACGACCGAGGCCGCATCGACCTGGAGGCGAAGCCGACCATCACGCTGGGCCTCCCTGTCGTGAAGGAGGCGAACGGGGCGACGCATCCCCTGAACCCGATGGAATCGCGCCTGCGGAACCTGAACTACACCGCGCCGATCTACCTCGATTTCACCGTCATCGAAAACGGGATCGAGCGGGAACCGGAGCGCGTCCACATCGGGAACTTCCCGATCATGGTGAAATCGAAGCGCTGCCTCCTCTACAAGGAAAACATGGAGAATGAGGGGGAGCTCACGCTCGACGAGTACCGCCGCAAGCTGATCGAAGACACTCAGGAAGACCCAGTCGACCCGGGCGGATATTTCATCATCGGCGGGACGGAGCGGGCCCTGATCTCGCTCGAAGACCTCGCCCCGAACCGGGTGCTCGTCGAGTTCAACGAGCGATACGGCCGCAAGGTCGAGGTCGCCAAGGTGTTCTCCCAGAAGGAAGGGTATCGTGCGCTGACCCTGATGGAGAAGAAGAAGGACAGCCAGCTCATCGTCAGCGTGCCGACCGCCTCTGGCCAGATTCCCCTCATCATCCTCATGAAAGCCCTCGGCATGGAGAAGGACGAAGAGATCTACAACGCGGTCGTCTCCACGCCGGAGATGGCGAACATCGTCTACGCGAACATCGAGGAATGCCAGAACAAGAAGGTCTACCCTCCGAACGGGATCTTCACGCGGGACGACGCGATCAACTATCTGGAGAAGAAGTTCGCGACGGGGCAGGCGAAGGAGTACCGGATCAAGAAGGTCGAATCGATCCTGGACCGGTCCCTGCTGCCGCACCTCGGCGACACCCGCGAGGATCGGATCAAGAAGGCGATCTTCCTCGGTCGGGTCGCGCGGACGGTCCTCGAGTTGTCCCTCGGCATGCGACGCGAGGATGACAAGGATCACTATGCGAACAAGCGGCTCAAGCTCGCCGGCGATCTCATGGAAGACCTGTTCCGGGTCGCGTTCGCGAACCTCGTGAAGGATCTCAAGTACCAACTCGAGCGGTCCTATGCGCGCCGCCGGGAACTGAAGATCTCCTCGGCGATTCGTCCGGACCTGCTCACCCAACGGCTCCTCCACGCCCTCGCGACCGGCAATTGGGTCGGAGGTCGCGCCGGGGTCTCCCAGCTCCTCGACCGCACATCGAACATGAGCGCCCTGAGCCACCTTCGCCGGGTGACTTCGCCGCTCACGCGATCCCAGCCTCATTTCGAGGCGCGGGACCTGCACCCGACCCAGTGGGGTCGGCTCTGTCCGAACGAGACGCCGGAAGGGCAAAACTGCGGCCTGGTCAAGAACTGCGCCCTCGTGATCGACGTGTCTGAGGGCTTCCCGGAAGAGGAAGTGAAACTCCTCCTGGCGGACCTTGGCACGAAGCAGGTCAAGGGCCAGCAGACCCAGCTCACCCGCGTCTACGTGAACGGAGACCTTGTCGGCCTCCACGAGGACCCGAAACTCCTCGTCTCCGAGATCCGCGAACGGAGGCGGTCGGGACTCCTGAGCCACGAGGTGAACCTGCGCCTCGACGAGAACATGGGCGAAATCATCATCAACTGCGATGAGGGCCGCATCCGACGACCCTTGCTGGTCGTGAAGGAGGGCCACATCGTGTTCTCCCGCAAGCACGTCGACGAGCTGAAGATGGGGCGCCTCCGCTTCTCTGATCTCGTCCGGAACGGGATCGTGGAATGGATCGACGCGGAGGAGGAAGAGGACACGTTCATCGCCCTCTATCCGTACGACGTCCCCAGCCGGTGCAAGGAGTGCAAGCATCCCCTGAGCCGGAACGACGTCACGTGGACGAACATGGGGAGCCGGGACGAGGACGCGGAGCTCGAATGCGCCCACTGCCACAAGAATTTCCGCGTGAAGTCCGCGATCACGAAGGACCACACCCATATCGAGGTGGACCCGATGGTCATCCTGGGCGTCGCCTCCGGCGTCGTGCCGTATCCGGAGCACAACTCGTCCCCGCGGGTCACGATGGGGGCCGGCATGGCGAAGCAGTCCCTGGGTCTCGCGTCGAGCAACTACCGCCTTCGGCCGGACACCCGGAGCCACCTGCTCCACTATCCGGAGCAGCCGCTCGTCCAGACGGACTCGATGAAGCACGTGTCCTTCAACGAGCGTCCCGCGGGCCAGAACTTCGTCGTCGCGGTCATGTCGTACCATGGGTACAACATGGAGGACGCGATCGTGATGAACAACGCCTCCATCGATCGGGGCCTCGGCCGGTCTTCGTTCATGCGGACGTACCGCGCCGAGGAACGCCGCTATCCCGGCGGACAGGAAGACCATTTCGAGATCCCCTCGCCCGACGTCCGCGGGGCCCGCGCCGACCTCTCGTACGCGAACCTCACCCCGGATGACGGTCTCATTTCGCCGGAGGTGCTCGTCCAAGGCGGCGACGTGCTGATCGGGAAGACGAGCCCTCCGCGATTCCTGGAGGAGGAGACCGACTTCCTGACGCCGCAGAAACGGCGGGAGACGTCGGTCACGGTCCGCCATGGCGAGAGCGGCTGGGTCGATTCCGTCATGCTCACGGAGAGCGAGAACGGTTCTAAGCTCGCGAAGGTGAAGGTCCGCGACCTGCGGGTGCCGGAACTCGGGGACAAGTTCGCGTCCCGCCACGGCCAGAAGGGCGTGATCGGCCTGATTGCCCCGCAGGAGGACATGCCCTTCACGTCGCAAGGGATCATCCCGGACCTGATCATCAACCCCCACGCGATCCCGTCGCGGATGACGGTCGCCCACGTCCTCGAGCAGATCGGCGGGAAGGTCGGGTCTCTCGAAGGCCGCTTCATCGACGGAACCCCGTTCAGCGGGGAACGCGAGGACGCGATGCGGAAGGCCCTGGAGGAGAACGGCTTCCGGTCCAACGGGAAGGAGATCCTGTATGATGGCCGAACCGGGCGCATGATTCCCGCGGAGATCTTCGTCGGGGTCATCTACTACCAGAAGCTGCACCACATGGTCTCCGGCAAGTTGCACGTCCGCTCCCGCGGGCCGGTCCAGATCCTCACGCGGCAACCGACGGAAGGACGGTCCCGGCAAGGCGGCCTCCGGTTCGGCGAGATGGAGCGGGATTGCCTCATCGGCCACGGTGCCGCGATGGTGATCAAAGACCGCCTCCTGGACGAATCGGACGGCACGATCCAATATGTGTGCGGGAACCAGGACTGCGGCCACTTCGCGATCAAGGATCGGAAGGGGAATCTCCGGTGTCCCGTGTGCGAGAACACGTCGAAGATCTATCCGGTCCAGACGTCGTACGCGTTCAAACTCCTCCTGGACGAGCTCCTCTCGTTGGGCGTCGTCATGCGGCTGCAACTGGAGGACATGCGATGATGTCTTCCATGCGGGGGGTGACGAAGCGAATCCAGTCGATCAAGTTCGCCCTCCTCAGCCCGGACGAGATCCGGCGGATGTCCGCGACGAAGATCATCACGGCGGACACGTACGACGATGACGGCTTCCCGATCGACATGGGCCTCATGGACTCCCATCTGGGGGTCATCGAGCCCGGCCTGCGTTGCAAGACGTGTGGGGGCAAGGTCGACGATTGTCCGGGGCACTTCGGCCACATCGACCTCGCGATGCCCGTCATCCACGTCGGATACGTGAAGGACATCAAGAAACTGCTCCAGGCCACATGCCGAAAGTGCGGCCGCCTCCTCCTGACACGCCAACAAGCCCAGGAATACATGGCGGAGATGGAGCAGGTCGAGGAACTCGGCGGAGACGTGACGGAGGTCGGCTACGTCACGAAAGAGACCGCCCGGGAAGCGCAGAAGCGCCAGCGCTGCCCCCACTGCGGCGAGGAACAGGGCAAGGTCACGCTGGACAAGCCGACGACGTTCCGGGAGGACGGCCACAAGCTCACGCCGAAGGAGGTGCGGGAGCGGCTCGAGCGGATCCCGAACGAGGACCTCCGCGTCCTCGGGATGAACCCGGAGGTCGCCCGCCCGGAGTGGATGGTCCTCACCGCGCTCCTCGTGCCGCCGGTCACCGTACGCCCCTCCATCACGTTGGAGAGCGGGGACCGATCGGAGGACGACCTGACCCACAAGCTCGTCGACGTGCTTCGGATCAACCAGCGGCTCCGAGAGAACCGCGACGCGGGCGCCCCCCAGCTGATCGTCGAGGACCTGTGGGAGCTCCTTCAATACCACGTCACGACGTATTTCGACAACCAGACGTCGGGCATCCCGCCCGCGAGGCACCGGTCCGGTCGGCCGTTGAAGACCCTCGTCCAGCGGCTGAAAGGCAAGGAAGGCCGTTTCCGGTCGAACCTGTCCGGGAAGCGGGTGAACTTCAGCGCCCGGACCGTGATCTCTCCGGACCCGATCCTGTCGATCAACGAGGTCGGCGTCCCGGTCGAGGCGGCTCGAGAGCTCACGGTGCCCGTTCACGTGCAAGCGTACAATTCGGAAATCGTGAAGCAGTGGGTGAAGCGCGGCCCGGCGCCGCTCGGTCCCCTCGGTGAATATGCCCCCGGCGTGAACTACGTGATCCGCCCCGATGGCCGGCGTATCCGGGTGACGGATAAGAACGCGGAGGTCGTCGCCGAGGCCGTCGAGATCGGATACACGGTGGAGCGACAGCTCGTGGACGGCGACATCGTCCTCTTCAACCGGCAGCCCTCCTTGCACCGGATGTCCATGATGGCGCACGAGGTCCGCGTGATGCCGCACAAGACGTTCCGCTTCAACCTCGCGGTCTGTCCCCCGTACAACGCGGACTTCGACGGGGACGAGATGAACCTGCACGTCCTGCAGAGCGAGGAGGCCCGCGCCGAGGCCCGCGTCCTGATGCGCGTGCAGGAACACATCCTCTCCCCGCGGTTCGGCGGGCCGGTGATCGGCGGCATCCACGACCACATTACAGGCTCGTTCCTGCTCACGTACAAAGAGAGCAAGTTCACCCGCGAGGAGGTCACGTTCATCCTGAGCAAGATCGACATCCGGGACCTCCCGGCTCCGGACGTAAAGAAGGGTGGCAAGGAGTTCTGGTCGGGGAAGGCCCTCTTCTCCGCGATCCTGCCGAAGGATCTGAGCATGACGTTCAAGTCATCGATCGCCCCGAAGGGAGACATCGGGCTGAAGGAACTCAAGGAGGAAGACTCCCTCGTCGTGATCAAGGACGGCGTGGTCCTGTCGGGCACGATTGATGAGAACGGGGTCGGCGCCTTCAAAGGAAAAATCCTCGACAAGCTCGCGCGGGATTACGGACCGGACGCCGCACGGGTCTTCATCGACAAGGGGACGAAGATGGCGATCGGCGCGATCATGATCCGCGGTTTCACGACGGGCATCGATGACGAGGACATCCCCGAGGAGGCGAAGAAGCAGATCTCGGACTCCCTCCGGACCGCGATCGAGAAGGTCGAAGGCCTCGTGGACTCGTACAAGCGCGGAGAGCTGGAACAAATGCCCGGCCGATCGCTCGAGGAGACCCTCGAGGTCGAGGCGATGAAGATCCTCGGTCGCGCGCGAGACCTCGCCGGCCAGATCGCGGGGAAGCACCTCGGGATCGAGAACAGCGCTGTGATCATGGCCCGGTCCGGTGCTCGAGGCTCCATGCTGAACCTGTCCCAGATGGCGGGCTCCATCGGGCAGCAGGCCGTCCGCGGGGAACGGTTGAGCCGCGGATACTGGAACCGGACGCTCCCGCATTTCAAGAAGGGAGACCTCGGGGCCGAGGCGAAAGGTTTCGTGAAATCGTCGTACAAGAGCGGCCTCCATCCGACGGAATACTTTTTCCACGCGATGGGCGGGCGCGAAGGCCTCGTCGACACGGCCGTGCGCACGTCGCGGTCGGGATACATGCAGCGCCGCCTGATCAACGCCCTCGAGGATCTCAAGGTGAAAGAAGACGGGACGGTCCGGAATACGGCGGACACGATCATCCAGTTCAAGTTCGGTGAGGACGGCGTGGATCCGTCCCGGAGCGTGCAAGGTCGAGCGGTCGACATCGACGACATCCTTCAGGAGGTCCTCGGTGAGGAGCCGTCCTGGAAGGAGCGTCTCCGGGAGCAGGAGATGGCGTCGTACGGCCTCACGGAGAAGGACATGTACGTCGAGATCTCGGAGGAAGAGGTCGAAGTCGAGGAGGAAGAGCCTCCGTCGGAGGAATGAGGATGGCCCGGGCCACGACGATCCAGGCGCTCCGCAACCGCGGCCTCTCGAAGAAGACCGCGGTCATCCTCGCGGACGCGGGCTTCACCCTCGAAAAACTGGCGGCCTCCAAGGTCGAGCGACTCACGAAGTTTCTCCCGAAGAAAGAGGCGGAGAAGGTCCTCAAGAAACTCGGCGCGGCCCCCGTCGAAGTGAAACAGGCTCCGAAGAAGGAGAAAGCGAAGCCGGCGGCGCGCGGGCGGAAGCCCACCGCTAAAGCCGCCGAAGCGGAGCCAGAGACACCGCTCACGATCCCGGTGAAGGCACCTCCGCTGACGGCGGGCGAACAAGAGATCATGGAGGGGCTGAAGGAGATCGGCCGCTGGCTGCCGCGGTACGTCGTGGGCGAGCTCGCGAAGAAGATCCATGGACTCAAGTTGAGCAAAAAGCGCCTCCATGAAGTCCTCACGAAGATCTGCGAGAAGTTCGATCTCCACGCGATCGACGCGAACGAGTCCGCGGGGATCGTGTCCGCGCAGTCAATCGGCGAACCCGGGACCCAGATGACCATGAGGACGTTTCATTACGCGGGCGTCGCGGAGATGAACGTCACGCTCGGATTGCCGCGCCTCATCGAGATCGTGGATGCGCGCCGCGTCCCTTCAACTCCGATCATGGAATTGTTCGTGAAATCGGGACACACGGACCTCGAGAAGATGCGAAAGATCGCCACGGAGATCGAGATGACGTCCTTGGAGGACATCGCCTCGATCGAGACCGACCTCGTGAACATGCGCGTGCTCGCCTATCCGGATGACCACCGGATGCGGTCCCGCGGCGTCACCTGGCCCGAGATCGAGGAGAAGATGAAGAAGTTCGGCGAGGTCCAAGAGGTGAAGCGCCAGGTGGGGAACGTGGAGAAGCGGGCGCGCGCCCTCGTCGTGGAAGCGGGCGAGCCGTCCTTCAAGAAACTCCAGCGCCTCGTCGAACAGGTCCGAACGATGAAGATCAAAGGGATCGACGGGATCTCGCGGGCAATCATCAGGAAGCGGGGCGATGGCTACGTGATCTATACCGAGGGCTCAAACCTCTCGAAGATCCTCGAGCTGCCCTACGTCGACGCCTCGAGGACGACCACGAACTCGGTTCAGGAGATCTACGAGGTCCTAGGCATCGAGGCCGCGCGGAACGCGATCGTGAACGAGGCCTACAACACCCTCCAGGAACAGGGGCTCACCGTGGATATCCGTCACATCATGCTCGTCTCGGACATGATGACAAACGACGGGGATGTGAAGGCGATCGGGCGACACGGGATCTCGGGGCGGAAATCGTCCGTCCTGGCTCGCGCGGCGTTCGAGATCACCGCCCATCACCTCCTTCGGGCGGCGATCACGGGCGAGGTGGACTACCTGGACGGCGTCGCGGAGAACGTGATCGTGGGCCAGCCGGTCACCTTGGGCACCGGGGCCGTGAACTTGATCTACCAGCCGCCCGCGGGCCTGCCGAAGCCTTCGGCGGTTCCGAAGCCAAAACCCGTGCCGGTTCCTCCCGTTCCTGTCCCCGTTCCCGTTCCCGCTCCCGAAGCCGCAGCCGTGGAGCCCGAGGAGCCCATCGAAGAGGTCGTCCCGTGATCGACGTCTCCCGGGCGCTCCGGGTCGCGACGGACACGGGCGAGGTGCGCTTCGGACTGCGAGAAGTCCGTCGCGCCGCGAAGGCGAAGAGCGCGAAGATCGTCGTCGTCTCGTCGAACTGCCCGCCGGACGCGCTCGCGGCCCTCGGCGAGGTTCGCCTGCTGCAGTTCCCCGGCACGAACGTCGACCTGGGGGCCGCCTGCGGGGTGCCCTTCTCGGTCGCGGCCGTCGCGGTGCTCAGCCCCGGCGACTCGAACATCCTCAGCGCCTGAGGCCGCATGGTCGAGATTGTCTTTGACGAACAGACGATCAAATACGTCGCTCTCTTCCAGGATCTCACGCGGACGACCGTCGTCGATTGCGTCGACGCGACCGACAAGCTGATTTTCGTCGTGAAGGAAGGGGACATCGGCAAGGCGATCGGGAAGAAGGGCGAGAACATCGCGAAGCTGAAGCGGCTCATGAACAAGGACATCCACGTGGTCGAGTACTCGGACCAACCGGACCGGTTCGTCGCGAACGTCTTCCGGAACTTCGACGTGAAGGGCGTCCAGCTCGAGCAGCGCGGGGACATCGTCCATGCGACCGCGACCGTGGAGGCCACGAAGAAGGGTCGCGCGATCGGAAAGGAAGGTCGGAACCTCCGGGTGTCGCGAGACCTGATCGCCCGCCATCATCCGATCCAAAGTGTCAGCGTCGCGTAGGTTCCGCGGGTCGCCCCGTTTCCGTGTCGAGTGATTCGGAAGGTTCAGGTATTCCTGCGGCTTGGTCGCGCGTCGACCGGGACCCCGCGGAGAACGTACATCGCCTCGGGTGGGCCGATGGAAGGCGATCCGGATCCAGTACAAGTGGACGGTCCTCACGGTCACCACCGTCGGCGTGCTCAT
>VBLU01000158.1 GCA_005879065.1 Methanobacteriota archaeon | reverse complement strand
AATCTCTGTTCGGCCGACATCGGGCATTCGCCAACGAAGCCCTTCACGCGAACCTGGCGGCGGGAGGAGGATCCGCGACGACGGGGACCCGCCGTCGAGGCCATCCAGGCCGCGACCTCGGAGGGAGCGTAGCTCCATGGCGGTTCCGGGACGGCCCCCGCAGCGCGTTTCCTTGGCACGGCGAGACCGTTTCAGGACGGGAGGCCCCTTAAGGTTTGTTCGAAGGAGTGCGCGCCAGAACTATATCGCGGAACCGGGATGCCGCGGCGGTCTCCATGCGTTCGATCGACGGCCGGTCCCTCGACCTTGATGACGTGATCGCCGTCGCCCGCAAAGGGGAGCCCGTGCGACTCGCCCCGGCCGCCGCAAAGCGCGTCGACGCGAGCCGTCGCGCCCTCGAGAAGGTCGTCGCCAAGGGCACGCTCGCCTACGGCATCAAGACAGGTTTCGGGGAGCTGGCGAACGTCGCCATCTCGGACGCGGACGTCCGCGCGTTGCAGCTCAACCTGCTGCGAAGCCATGCGATCGGCCAGGGCCCGCCCCTCCGGAAGGACGAGGTGCGGGCCGCACTCCTTCTCCGGGCGAACACGCTCGCGATGGGCTACTCCGGCGTCCGTCGGATCCTCGTGACCCGCCTCCTGGAGTTCCTGAACCGCGGCGTCCATCCGGTGATCCCGTCCCGCGGCTCGCTCGGTGCGAGCGGCGACCTGGCTCCCCTGGCCCACATGGGCCTCGTACTGATTGGCGAAGGCGACGCGGAGGTCGATGGACAGATCCTGCCCGGGGAGAAGGCCCTCGCCAAGGCGAACCTGTCCCCCCTCGTCCTGCAGTCCAAAGAAGGGTTGGCGATCATCAACGGGACGTCGGTGATGGCTGCCGTCGGTGCCCTGTTAGTGAAGGACGGCCTGCGATTGTTGAAGGACGCGCAGGTGGCCGCCTCCATGTCCTTCGAGGCCCTGAGGGGCTCGCCGAAGCCGTTCGACGACCGGCTGGTCGGGCTGAAGCCGCAACCGGGCGCGCGGGAGGTCGCGGCGAACCTCCGACGTCTGCTGAGGCGGAGCGAGATCATCCCCTCCCACAAGGGTCCGCACAAGGTGCAGGATCCCTACACGCTGCGGTGCATCCCCCAGGTCCTCGGGGCCGTCCGGGCCGCCCTCGAAAATGCGGCGGCGTCCCTGCGGATCGAGATGAACGCCGCGACGGACAACCCGCTCATTTTCCCGGAGGGGACGAGCGTGAGCGGAGGGAACTTCCATGCCCAGGCGCTCGCGATGGCCCTGGACCATGTCGCCCTGGCCATGTCCGTCCTCGCAGGCTTCTCCGAGCGAAGGATCGCACGGCTCGTCGACACCCGACTGAGCGAATTGCCACCGTTCCTCACCCGGAAGGGCGGGCTGAACTCCGGCATGATGATCGTGCAGTACGTGGCCGCGGGCTACGCGAGCGACAACAAGGTGCTCGCTCATCCGGCGTCCGCGGACTCGATCCCGACGTCGGCGAACCAGGAGGACTTCGTGCCGATGGGCATGTCGGCCGCCCTCAAGGCCCGGCAGTCGCTCGAGAACGCCGCCCGGGTCGTGGCGTTGGAGTTCCTGGCGGCGGCCCAGGGCCTCGAGTTCCTCCAGCCGCTGCGCCCTGGCGTCGGGCCTCGGGCCGCTCACGAATTCGTCCGTTCCCAGATCCCGGCCCTGGTCGACGACCGTTCTCTCGCCCCGGATGCGAACCGGATCCTAGAGTGGATGGCGAGTGGCGAGCTGCTCGAGGCCGTGGAAACCGTCGCGGGTCGACTCGCCTGATCAATCGCTGGCGCCCTGGAGCCCTCGGAAGCACACCGGGCACCGGCCGACGCGGCTCGCGCACAATTCGTGGAAGTCGCGGCCGCAACCGCACCGGGTGACTTTGAATCCCTTCTTGATGAGGCCCTTGCAGATCGGGCATCGCGTCTCCAGGTCCGCGACGAGGCGCTTCGCCTTTTCCGCCCCGACCTCGGAGACGTCGATCTGGGCGATCATCTCCTGGGTGTATTCCTTCGAGTCGAACACGCGGTGCGAGACGATCTGGATCGCGAGCGGCACGGATCCCGGGGCGGTCATCTTGAGCCGGAACTTGAGGACCTCCTGGGCGCGGGCGCGGACCGCGGGCAGCTCCTGGAGGCCTTCCGTCTCCGCGTCGCCCAGGATCCGGACGCGCACATCCTTCGCGGCCCCCTTTCCCTCATTCTCGACCGTGAGGGTCGCGTCCGCCCATTCGTTCAGGCGCGCTGCGACGACGTCGAGGAAACCCCGCATGCTCGGGGCGAAGGCCTCGGTCGCCTCCCATGCGATCCGGTATGCCTCTTCGGCGGCCCGGGTGGCCTCGGCGAAGTCGGACTTGCGGAGCTGGACCGCTTGGGCCAACTTGCCTTCCGCGGCCTTCATGTCGATGCCGAACTTGCGCCCGTTCCGGATCGTCGTCTCGGCCTTGAACGTGAGATCGATGAACCGCTTCTCGATGACCTTGGCGGATTCCACCCGTTCCAGGGCGTTGTTCACGACGTCCATCGCGCGGTCGTACTCCCCGTGCAAAATGCGGTCGTTCGCTTGACGGAGAAGGGCTTCCGCGTCCCGGGAGTCGGAACCGAGCTTCTTCGCGTGGGCGACGTTGTCGGCCGCGTCCTGGAGGGCGCGGTTCAGTTTCGCCGTAAGCGCCGTGCTGGCCTCGTCTCGGGCGGCACGGATGCTGGCGGCCGCCTCTCGGAAACGTTCCGACGTGATTTGGACCTTCGCTTCCGCGAACTTGTTCTGGGCCCCGGTCGGATCGACGTCCATCTTGCGGCACATGTCGATGAGGGCCTCGCCCTTCGCGAGTTCGTCGCGCAGGTGTGCACCGAGGAGGTTTTGGCCCCACTCGATGCCGTCCGTGAACGCGGCGCGGGACCGCTCGACCTCGCCGATCTCGAAGGCGGCCTCCCCTTCTTGGAATGACCTCTCGAACTTCGTGGCGTCGGCCCCAACGTCGGCGAAGACCTGCAGGAGCTCCCGGGCCTTCTCGCGGACCTCCGCGACCTCTTCGAGCAGGACACGCAGGTCCGCGATGGAATCGGATGCGTGGATCGCCGTGTCCAGCGCCTTGACGTAGTCGCCGTCCGAGTACGCCTTGCGGCTGTCGGCAACGAAGCCGACAACCAGCTCGGATCCCTTGCCGAGCGCGCGGAGCTTGCCCTCCACGCTGTCGACGGCCTGCTTCGCGATCGCCTGCTGGAGGCTGATCCGTTCCGCCTCCGCCTCGCTCTGGAGGGCCGTCGCGATGGCCTGGCGGTACTGCTTCCCGCGGAAGAATTCGCGCGCGCGTTCGAACAGTTTCTCCGCGGACCGCGTGTCGGTCCCTTCCCGCTTCGCCCGGAGGACGCTCTCTTCGAAGCGCTTCATCATCGCGGCGATCGTCTGGTCCCGTTCCTTCGTCGCCTCCACGTCGGCCTGGGCGACGATGTCGAGGGCCTCGTCGAACTGCCCGAGCCGATGCGCGCGTTCGGCGCTTTCGAACAGGGCCCGCGTCCGTTCCAACGGAGCGTTCATCGCCTCGGCGTCGGCGAGGATGTCTTGGATCTGTCGCAGGGCGGCCTCCGTCTCGTCGCCCTGCCGTTTGCGCGTATCGAGCTGGCTCTTGAGTTGGAGGGAGAGCTCCGCGGCCTGTTCGACCTCCCCGGCCTCGAGGTGGCCGCGCGCCCGGACGAGCGTGTCGCTCGACCCGGCGAGGTCGACGCCCTCCAAGGAACCCAGGAGTGCCTCTGAGGCCATCAAGGAGGAGGCCAGCCGGGCCTTGATCAGCGCGGTGAATTCGTCCTCCGTACGCTGCGCGAAGGCGAGCGCCTTGTCGTAGTCCTTCGCCTTCATCGCCTCCTTGGCGTCGGCGAACACCTGGCGGAGGTGCGGCGCCGCGATCCCGAGCCGTTCCGCGAGCTCGAGCCGCGCCCGGGACGAAAGGATCTTCTGGGCGGAGGAATACAGGACCGTGAGCTTGTCCGTCTCCGTCCGGGCCGCGCCCGCGAGCTCTACGGCGCGTTCGAGATCGAGCTGCTCGAACGCCTTCTTCGCGTCGACGAGCATCTCCACGACCTTGGAGACGTCCACGTTCCGCTTCTTCGCCTCCGCCACGAAGGCCGCGGCGGTCGCGATCGCGTTGTAGGCCTGGCGGTGCATCGCGCTCGCTTTGCTCGCGCGCTCGTTCCCATCATTCAGGAGGCGCAACCCTTCGTGGTAGTTCTGGACGCCGAAGGCCATGCGCGCGCGGCGCACGAGGTCGTTCAGGTCGTCCACCTCGATTTTGAGGCCCTGGGCAGTGCCGATCCGTCCGCGGACGAGACTGACCAGGGTGTCCGTGATGCCGGCGAGGGCCGCGGTCGCCTTGTCGCGCGTGGCGACGATCTCCGCGACCTGGCCTCCGCCCAGGTATGCGTTCAGTTCTCGGTGCAACGCCTCGAGGGCCGTGACGTTCGCCCCGACATCGACGCCGACCCGCACCGCGAGGGCCAGGTCGGCCACGATCTCCTCGGCCCGCGTCCGGACCCGGGACTCGACGAGCCTCTGACCTTCCGCGACCGCCTTGAACGCCCCCTCGAAATCCTGGGACGCCATCGAAGCGTCCGCCCGATTGACGAGGGCCTTCAGGCTCCCGCTCTCGTCGCCGAGGTGGGGAAGGGACGTCCGCAGGGTCGAAATCTGTCGGGCCGCGAGTTCGGCGAGTCTTCGCTCCGCCTTGGCCTGGAGGATCGTGGTGAGATCGAGGGCATGTCGGTAGTCGTCCGACTTCGTCGCGACGATGGCCTCTTGAAGGAGCTTCGACGGTTCCGAGAGATCGACCGCGTTCTGTTCGCCCAGCGTCAGGATGAACTCGGCGCGCTCGATCGCCTCCAAGACCCGTTCCCGCTCCGCCCGTCGGAGCTCGTCGTAGGCGGACTGGACCGCCTTTTCGACCTCGGCCGGATTCCGCTCCTGGTACGCCTGTCGAGCCGCCTCGGAGAACTTGCGGGCGCGCACGGTCTGGACGCCGAAGCCTTCGACCTCCGCGAAGGACCGATGGAGTTCCTTCAACCGCGTCTCGACCTTGCGGTACCGGTCCAGGATCGCGTCGACGGCCACGTCGGCGCGCTTCGCGTGCGCGATCGCCTCCTGGAACGCGCCGCGTCGGACCGCCTCACGGGCCGTGCTCAGGTCTTCGAACGGGCCTTTCAGATCCACGCCCATGTTCGCGGCGGCCGCGAACTTCTCACGGGACGTGCCGAGCACGGCGACGACCCGCTGGAACTGCGCCTGTTGGACCGCTTGGAATCCTTGCTTCGCGAGCTGGGCCCCTTCCTGGTAACTGCCTTTCTTGATCGCACTCTCCGCGCGGGTGAACACCTCCTGGGCGGCGGACGGGTCGGCCCCGATCGCGCGCGCCTCCTGGATTATGCGGGAGAAGTCGCTGGCCCGGCCGTCTAGGGACCGTTGGAGGGCTTTCTCCGATTCGGCCCGGCTTTGGTTGAGGGCGTTCTTCGCCTTCTCGAAATCGAGGTTCGCCATGTCCCCGCGAGCCCGCTCGATGAGGTTCGCGGGCTTCGTCGTGTCCGCGCCGAGCTCGGCCGCCGTCCGGACGAGGTCCTCCGCGACCCGGATCTCCCTCGTCATGGCAGCGGTCATGTCCTCTCGGATCGTGTCGAGCCCTTCCTTCGTGAAGTCGAGGGCGCTCTGGAAGTCGTTGTTCTCCATCGCCGACCGGGCCCGCGAGAGGAGGTCCTCGATGTGAGCGACATCCCGGCTCATGTTCTTCGCCGAGAGGATGAGGGCTTGCGCCTTCGAGAAGGAGGACGACAGATGTTCCTGGAGGATCTTCTCGCTCCGTTTCCACGCCTTCTTGGCGTGGTCGATCGCCCCTCCGAGGTCTTCCGCGGCGAGGGCGCCTTCCGCTTTCGCGAGCGTCGATTCCGTCTCCGCCAGGTCCGCGCCGAGCTCTTTCGCGAGTCGTCCCAGGGCGGCGCTCGAATCGACGATCCCTCGGGCGCGTTCTCGATAGCTGCGCCTCCCGCGTTCGAGGGCCTCGGCGGACTTGTCGACGGCGACCTTGTAGTCCTTCGCGACCATCGCGGCGCTTGCCTCCGCGAGGGCCCGTTCCGCTTCCGCGACGTTCGTGTCGACGCGGCGCGCCTGGTCCAGCATGTCTTGGGCGGCCCTCAGGCCGTCCTCGGCCGCCTGACGGGTCCGGGCCGTCTCCTTGACTTTCTCATCCAAGTGCTTTCGCAGTGCGTTGTCGCGCAGGTACCCGCTCACGGGTCGGGGGCTCCGCTGCCTCGGGGGACGGCTACGGCTCGTCCTGGGAGAAACAGCACGGTTGTCAGAAATCGGAGCTTATAAACGCGTTAGCCCCTGGTTATCACGCATGATTCACCGCGTCCGTTTTGGGGACCCGATTTGCGGGCATCGGAACCGCGGACGACCCTATTCATTTCCCGCGGCGACGGGAGACGGGGAGGTCGAGACCGGGACCGCGGCGCCAGACTCGGGCGCGGGCAACGGACTCGCTTCGGTCGCGTCGTCCGAGAGGGTGCCTTCCGGCCTCTCCTTGTACGGGACGCCGGCCTTCTCCGCCATGAGTCGGCGGATCCCCTCGCGGTCCGTGGACTTCAGTCCGAAGAATTCCGCAAAATACCGCGTCGTCGTCAGGGCGAGGGACCGTCCGGAGGGCTTGCGGTTGATGAGGCCGAGGTCCTCGAGCCCCTTCGTGTGCTCGTAGACCTTCGAGCCGATCATGTCGAACAGGTCGCTCTGGAGGAGCGGCTGGTGGTAGGCGATCAGAGCCGCCGTCTTCAGGAGGTCTCGGTCGATCTCCGGCGGGGCGAAGGCACGGGCCCGTTCCGAGTAATCCGAGCGGATTTGCATCGTCCACTTGGTCCCGATCTGCGCGACCTCGATCGCACTTTCCCGTTTCGTGTACTCCTTCGACAGGGCACGGAGGTGCTCCCGGATCACGTCTGGCTCGAGCCGCGTCGTCCGGGCGAGCTCCTCGGGCGTGAGGGCTTTCCCGGCGCTGAAGAGGGCCGCTTCCACGATGGCCCGCGGGTTCATGGCACGGCCTCCGGGGTCCCGATAGGTTTCGGCCCGAGGACTGGGATCGCGAGCAGTTCTTCCGTCGGGAGATCGACCTCCATGGAGAGACGCTTCACGAAGATCTCTCCGTACGGGTAGTCCTTCTGCCACAGCTTCACCTTCTCCAGGTGGGCGAGGAAGAGGAGGGACATGAACACGGTCACCTCGTCCCAGACGTCTCCGACCGTCAGAGAGCGGAGCGGAATCGGCTCGCCGTTGAACTGAGCGAGGCGTTGCCAAGTGAGGGCGATGTCCTCCGTAGGCGTCCATCAGCTCCATGAGGGTGACGGCACGGCGGCCTTCCCGGTGGATCGCCTCCGTGAGCGGCGTTGCGGTCCCGGCCAGGACGACCTGGTTGTAGTCGAGGTCCGCGGGATCCCGGAACATGTCGAGGTCCCAGCCGCCATCCTCCGGCGTGGGTTCCGGCGGCATCGCGTCGAGCAGGACCTTGTCGCTCTGCAGCTTCAGGATCGACCAGGCGAGGAAGACGAGCTTGCCCGCGGTCACGAAGTTCACGGAGCCGTCCTTCTTCACTTTGTCCAGGAAGAGCTTCGTGAAGGGCACGAGGTTGATCTCCCAGGGGTCCATCTGCCGCTCGAGGACGAGTTCGAACGCCGCGACGACGGACTTCTCGAATGGATCGCGCACGGCGACGTGCATGCCCTGGTCGATCTCGTTCAACATCGACAGATAGCGGTTGATCCGCTGTCCGCCTTCCGTCTCGCTGATCAAGGCCTTGTGGAACAGCAGGTGGTTCAACACCGTCTGGTAGTTCTCGCTCATGCCGGGATCACCTCGGTCGGCTTCTCGTCCTCGATGTCCGCCAGGTTCACGCGCATGATGACTTCGGAGACGGATTCCGGCGTCATCGTGACGCCGATCAGGTGGTCCGCCTCTTTCAGGCTCACCTTGCGCAGCGAGATCTGCACGAACTGCGCGGCCGTGCTGTTCCGCCGGATCATCCGGGCGACCTTCTCCGCGTTGATCGCGTCGAGGTTCTGGTCGATCTCGTCAAGCAGGTAGAAGGGCGATGGGTCGTACTCCTGGATCGCGAAGATCAGCGCCATCGAGGCGAGGGACTTCTCCCCTCCGGATAGGGCTTCGAGCCGCAGCACCTTCTTGTGCGCCGGCTTCACCTTCAGGATCAGGCCGGCCTCGAACGGCTTCTCCGGGTCCTCGAGGACGAGGTCCGCCTCGCCGCCTTCACTCAGTTCCGCGTAGACGCGTGTGAAGTTCTCGCTGATCGCGGTGAAGACCTTCGCGAGTCCCTCCTTCTTGCGGTCCGTCAGCTGCTCGACCAAGCGGATCAGTTCCTCCCGCTGGCCCTCGAGCCGTTTGAACTCGTCCTTCAACTCGACCGCGCGGGCTTGCTGGGCGTCGTAGTCCTCAAGGGCCCTCAGGTTGATCGGACCGAGGGCCGTGATCGCGGCCTCGCATTCGCCGATCGTCGTCTTGAGTTCCTCGAGGCTCGGGAGGCGGCCTTCCTTGACCTCGACGGCCATCTCCGTCATGACGCGCTCCGCTTCCGCGAGCTGCTCCTCCTGGACCTTCAGCTCCGTTTCCAACTTGAGCAGGAAGTCCTCCTTCGTCTCGATCTTGTGCGTGACCTTGTCGAGGTCCGCTTCGCGGTCCGTCTTCTCCTTGTACGCGGCGTCGCGGGCGTCTTGGAGGTCCTTCAACTTCTTGCCCATCTGGGCCTCCGTCTTCTCAAGGCCGCGGATCTCCGTCTCGAGCCGCCCGAGGGACGCCTCGAAGGTCTCGATCCGCTTCTCGTGCTCCTTCCTTTGATCCTCCAAGCTTCCGATCCGCGTGTCCAGTTCCGTCCGGCGCTCGTCGAGGAACGTCGTCTGGGTCGTCATCGCCTCGAGTTTCGACCGTAGGCCGCTGAGCTCCTCCGCGAAGGCCGCCCGGCGGTTCATGAGATCCTTCATCCGAGAGGAGATCTGCTGGGGCGTCGCCTCCATGACGGCCTTCTTGCGCTCGTCCCGTTTCGCCTTCAGGCCTTCGGCGTCGTTCGTGAATTTGGTCAGGTCCTCTTCGATCCGCGTCGCGGTCGTCCGCGCGTCCTCGAACCGTCCCTTCCGGTCCGCGAGGTCCTTGTCCGCGGACGCGAGCTTCGCGGCGAACTCCTTCCGTTTCGCCTCGAGCGTGCTCGTCTTCACCTCGACGGCCCCGGACCGGCCGCCGGTGTCCTTGATCGTCTCTTCGAGTCCCAGGATCTCCTTTCGGAGTTCGTCGAGGCGGTTCGCCACGGTCTCGCCCTGGGCCTGCGCCTCCCGGAGTTTCTCCGCGATCTTCTCCATCTCGCTCGCGGCCGTGGGTCCGAACTTCACGGTGGACCGCTCCATCTCGCCGCCGACCATGGCGCCGGAGGCCTCGATGAGCTCTCCTTCGATCGTGACGAGCCGGACGCCGCCCATCCATTTGCGCGCCTCGTCGAGGGTCTGGACGACCAGCGTGTCCCCGAAGACGTAGAAGAACGCGTCCCGGTACTTTTCGTCGAAGTGGCAGAGGTCGATCGCGAAGCCGAGGCATTCCTTTGCCACGAGGATCGCCTTGCCGCGCGGTTTTCCGACGAGCATCTTGTTGAGAGGGAGGAACGTCGCGCGGCCGACCTTGCGCTTCTTCAGGTAATCGATGCACTGGGCCGCGACCGTGTCGTCGTCGACGATGATCGCCTGCATCCGCGCGCCCGCGGCCGTGACGATCGCCGTCTCGTACTGGGCCTCGACGTGGGCGAGCTGGGCCACCGTCCCATGGATGCCCTTGATGGAACCGGTCTCGCGGCACTCGAGGATCGCGGAGACCGCGGACGTGTA
>VBLU01000006.1 GCA_005879065.1 Methanobacteriota archaeon | reverse complement strand
GGCTGAGTCGAAAGCTCTCCATCCGGTTGGCGGGCCTCATCGGTCAATGTGTGGACGCGGCCGGGACCATGGCCTTCCTCCGTGCCGGGGTCACGGGCCTCTTTCGCGGCTCGAGGATGATGGCGAAGGCGGTCCAGTTTTCCCTGGGCTCTAAGCGCCCGCGTTTCACCCAACAGGTCGCGCAAGCCTATCTCGACGACTTGGCCAACGGCCCCCGAGACGGTGACGGTTCGCTCCCGCTCGAGGGGCTGAGCGCCCTGGCCCGACGCAACGGCACGACCGAGGTGAACATCACCCTGACGGAGCTCTTCCCTCAGGAGACGGCGAACCTCCTCACTGTCATCGATCCTCGCTTCCACCTCGGCATGAGCGCGTTGTCGATCCGCATCGTGCCGGCCAGGAACCAGGAGGACGGGGCCACGTACGATCTCGTTCAGGCCAGCGCTCGCTCCTCCCGGAAATCGACGAATGCCGACGCGGCGAATGTGGACGCGGATCCGACGTCCCCGTGGGAGCGGGAGGGGATCACGAAAAAGGACTGGGCCCTCCTTCTCCGAGATCTCGCGAAACGCAAGGGGAGGCTGGACCCGCCGCCGCGCGAGAATGCCCGCGACCGCGAATCGTACCTCTCTCTGCGGGAACTCATTTTGACGGATGCCGCCGCGCGGAAAGCCTTCCTCGGCGTCCATTGGAAAGGGAGGCCGAGCAGCCTCGTGCTCCTGTGCGAGCTCCTGTCCAAAGGGAGCCTCGTGCCCGACGTGGAGACGGACGGCGCGTACCTGGAAGCGGAACTCGATCACCTCGATCAGGATCTCGAGGGCCGAGAAGGCGAATGGGACGTCGGCCACGGTTGGACCGTCGTCCGCGAGAAAGGAACCGGCGGAGTCGCGACCTATCGGGCCAAGGGCAAACCGGGCGCCTGACGCACGATCGTGGTCAGCTTTTGGTACACGTCGTCCCGGTCCATGACGCGCGGCAACACGGGCTCGGCGAGGGCACTTTCTAGGATGGCCCAGCTCGAATCGGCGCGGACGCCCCGCGGTGCGACGACCAAGTTGAAGAAGTTCATCGCGGAGGACCGTGGAGTTTCGCTGATGGCCGTGAGGATCGGAAGTCCGCATCCCCAGCACAGGAGTTCGAAGACGAGGTGCAGGGTGGCGTTGCGCGCCTCGGGCGTCGTGTTTCGGCACAGGAGGAGGGTGCGGCTCGTCGCATCGGCCATGATGCGGGTCGCGAGCGTCTCGAGGGCGGGGAACGTGACGTGCCGATGGATCCCGAGGCCGAAGGGGGCTTCACGTTCCTCTTCCGAACGCGTGGGGATTTCGAGGGGCGGCATCTCTCCCATCACGTCGGGCGCCTTTCGATCGAACTCGCCCATGGCGCGGAAGACCGAGTCGAGCGTGATGAGCCCCGACCGGAGCGGCTCCGTGCGCCCGACGATCGTGTGATTCGCGAACGTGGGCCTCCCCGCCTCATCGGCCGGCCCTCGGGTAATCCGGGACAGGAGGATTTCGCGCCCGCCGTGGACGGGGTGGATCATGTGCAGATCGATCGGGTCCTCGTACGATTGCGCGGTGGCCGCGCGGATCGGCGTGTAGTGCCCGCGAAGGTATTGGTCATACAAGCCCGCGTCGAGACCCTTCGAGACGGCTTTCGTCGTGTACCCGGTCCCGGACACCGCCCCGTAGAGCCAGTGGTCGAACTCCACGAACGTTCTGTCCGTGGATCCGTGCCGGGATTCCGCGGTTCCCATGGTGTCGCCCGCTACGCTGCCCGAGCCAGGGCTTGGGCCTGGAACTTCTCCGCCTCGAGGACCTCGTCGGGAATCTTGTGGGCGATGTCTCGGAAGTGCTCAATGAACTCGACGTACTCGTCGTACGAGAAATCGGGCTCGCCGCCGCCTTCCGGTGCAAACCCGGTCCGGACGATCTTCGATTGCCCGACGGGTTCCATGCCCTCGTGTTGTTCCGTTCGGACCCAGCTCAGGAAGTACGCGGCCTTGTCCATGCTGACGCCGGCAATCTTGCCGCCACGGATCTGGGACAGGGTTTGCGGGACGAAGACTCGGAGCAAGGCCTCTGCGTAGTCCTTTCGTGCGCGCTTGTTCTCGGGGAATCCGCGATGGAGGCCCAATCGAGCGAGAACGTCGTCCTTGAGGGTGTCGAACTTGGAGAGGACAAAGGCGGGGTAGATTCTCGGCGCGTCGGCCTTGACCCCCGAATCCTTTAGCCGGTCATACTCCTGCCTCTTGTACGTCTGGAAGGCGACGAGCAACTTCGCGACGGTGCTGTCGTATCGCAGCATTTTCTTGTATGCCGGCGTGTCGATGTCGGTCGTCATCTTGCTGCAGTCGACCAAGACCACGACGACGACGCTCTTCAGAAGCTGTTGGATCAACGGCCTCGAGGCGATCCCGGTCTCGATGAACTCTTCAATATCTTCGCCCGACACATCATAGGCGGAAAATCGGAGGGTGGAGAACGGGCGCGCCCAGTTCTGTTGCCGGATGTAGTAGGGCAGTTTGCCGACCACCTTGCGAAGATAGCCGAAGATGAAACCGAGCTCGGTGATTTCCTCCTTCAGCGTCGCGCTAGGGAACCGACCATCCTTCATTCCTTCGTACACCGCTGACATCAGGTTCAAGGATCCGATCGGCGCGTGGAATCGGAAGTCATCCTGCACGCCGGTACCGTACTTGACCTGGGCAGAATAGAGCAATCCCAGGAAGGTCGTCTTCCCTGAGGCGCGGTCGCCGAGTAGTGCGCAGGGCATGTTCTGTGCATCACCCCCCAACCGTACTTAATCCTAATCACAACGTTATCACCCGCGGGAAGCACCGGGCCTGGAGGGACGGCTCAGTCTCCCGCCTCGGTGGCGATCGTCCGCAGGCGCTCGAGCAGGGCGAGGTATTCGTCTGCAGAATAGTCGAGTTCCCAGCCGCCGTCATCGCCGCGAAGGAGCCGAACCCGGTCCCTCAGATTCTCCGTCGCGGCTTCGGTCGCCACTCGACTGAAGAAGTACGAGGGTGGGGCGAATCGCACTCCTTGAACCTCACGGTTAGTGATCTTCGCAATTGTCTTTGGCAGATTCGTGTCTAGGAGCGCGCGGGCGTAGGCCGCTCTCAGGGTCGTCTCTCGCACGCCCGGTGGCACGTCTTCGATCTTCGCCCTTCGGAGCGCTTTCTTGTTGACGGAGTCAAACTTGGAGAAGAGGAAGATCGGATGGAAGCGCTTCGGGTCGCCACGCGCTCGCGACCTCTGCAAGGCCGTCAAGAGCGATTCCACAGCTCCGTCGTAGTTGCTCATCGTTCCGTGCGGATTCTCTTCGCCGACGACGGCCAGCCTTGTGCTGTCCACCAAGATGACCATCGCATCGCTCTCGAGCACGTCCCTCAGGTTCACGTTCGCGAGGGAACTGCCGCTGCGAAATCGAGACATCTCGGCGTCCAGATTCCTCAGGAGAACGAAGTGCAACGAGGCGGAGGTATCCGGGCTCCAGGCCTTCGACCGCCGTCGCGACAGGATCCCGAGCCTGGACCTCCGATAGCCCACATGGAAATTGATGTCACTGATTCCTTCCTTCGCGGCGGAATCCGGGAAACTCCCTGACATCAATTGTTGAAAAACCTCGGAGATTTCTTCCATCGATGCGAGGTCCACGTGAAATCGAAAATCATCCGCCCGGGTGGCACCGGATTTCACCTGGGCCGCGTATAGGAGCGCGAGGAAAGTGGTCTTTCCGGAATCACGGTCCCCGATGATCACGATGTGCGGCATGGCTGCCCGGTGTAGTTGTGATGCTCGGGAAAGCCTTTTGGAGCCATTTCCTCCTGAGTCCGTGGATCCAGCAAAAGGGCAGCGAGACCTCGTTCCGCCGGTCGGGAGCTGACCCACCCTCTTCGCATCCGATGGGGGCCGATCTCTCCGCAGTTGCGATGTTTCGGGCAGTACCTCTAGACGATCTCCATCCGTCCGTTGCGATGACGAGGAGATCCGCGGGCTTACGAGGACGCAACGCGTTTCGTTTGCGGTGCGATGGCCACCTGCTCCCGTTCCGTCGAGCCTTCCATGGAGAGGGTGGACGAGGTTCTACCCGAGATCACCTGGCCCACTTCGTCGAAGTATTCCGTCCCGACAAACGCCTGGTGCTCGATCGCGCTATACCCTCTTTCGCGGGCAGCGAACTCCTTGTCTTGCAGTTCCGCGTACGCGGACATCCCGCGGTCTTTGTAATCCATCGCAAGCTCGAACATGGACAGGTTCAGCGTGTGGAAACCCGCGAGCGTGACGAATTGGAAGCGGTAGCCCATTCGGGCGAGTTCGGACTGGAAGGTCGCGATCGCGGAGGCACCCAGTTTTTTCCGCCAGTTGAAGGACGATGAGCAGTTGTAGGCGAGGATCTTCCCCGGAAAACGGGCGTGGATGGCGTCGGCGAAGGCACGGGCCTCCTCGAGATCGGGCGACGATGTTTCGCACCACAGCATGTCGGCGTACGGGGCGTACGCGAGACCGCGAGCGATCGCCGCCGAGAGTCCGCCCTCCATGCGGAAGAACCCTTCCGCGGTCCTTTCTCCCGTGAGGAACGCATGGTCCCTTGGGTCTGCATCACTCGTCACCAGGCGCGCACTGTTCGCGTCCGTCCGAGCGACCAGGACCGTCGGCACTCCCATGACGTCCGAAGCCAGACGAGCCGCGACGAGTTTCTGGATGAACTCCCCCGTAGGAACGACCACCTTGCCTCCGAGATGTCCGCACTTCTTCGCGGCGGCGAGCTGGTCCTCGAAGTGGACTCCGGCCGCCCCGGCCTCGATCATCGCCTTCGTGATCTCGAACGCATGGAGCGATCCGCCGAAGCCGGCCTCCGCGTCGGCCACGATCGGCGCGAACCAGTGGATGTCGTCCTTGCCGGCCATGTGCTGCTTCTCGTCCTCCCGACGCAGTGCGTTGTTGATCCGTCGCACGACGTTCGGCACACTGTCGGCCGGGTACAGGCTCAGATCGGGGTACATCTGACCCGCGTCGTTGCCGTCCGCCGCGACCTGCCATCCGCTCAGGTAAATCGCACGGAGTCCTGCGCGGACCTGCTGGATCGCGTGGTTTCCGGTGAGGGCCCCGAGGGCCTGGACGTAGTCTTCCGTCCGGAGGAGCTCCCAGAGCCGTTCGGCCCCGAGCTCCGCGAGGGTGTGCCGGATCGGGATCGAACCGCGCAGCCGATCGACGTCCGCGGCCCCGTACGGCCGTACGATGCCCGCCCAGCGTTCCGAGCTCCGCCAATCCTGTTCCAGTTCCGCGGTCTCTCCTCCCATTCGTTCCCCTCTCCTATCCCACGTCGAGAGCGCCCCAGATGAAGGCTCTCGCACACAATTGTCGGCGGGGCCCTTCAAGGCCCGGGAATAGTCTGGACGATGAAACCGCCAGGGGGAAGCACTCCGGTGTGTTTCGCTTCACGCTTGTTCCCGGCCTCGCCCGTGCATGCCGGGGTCAGGCCGGATTATCGCCGGTCGTACAGCGCGTTCCCTCTCCGCGTGGATCGGTCGCTCGCCACATCGCCGGGGGACATCGGGTCCGGAGCCAGATTCTCGACCGAATCCGCACGGACCAGGACGTGCAGGAGCGCGATGGCCGCGATGGACCACGCGACGAGGAAGGGCCAGCCGTACCCGAGGAAGAGGATGAGACCCGTATTGAGCTGGAAGTGGGTCTGGGCGAATGAGCCGGAGCCGGGCAACATCGCACCCGCGGCGGAGATGAAGATGAGGAGCACGGCCAAGGGTCCGGCGACAGTCTGCCAGACGAGTCCGCGCGCCCGCCGGAGTGCGGCCCGGGTCACCCGCGGCAACACCCGTGCCTGCCCGGCTACCACCAACCGCTGGTCTGACTGGGGGAGGGGCCTCGGAATGGGACTTCCGGTCTGCCGGTCCCGGACCGCGACCATGGGACCCTCCGCGAACCGTTCGAGCTCCGAGAGGATCTGATCGAGCCCCTCCGCCCGCGGGTTTTCGCTCGGGGCGAGGACGACCGAGCGGGGGGCCTCGACCGGGATCCGCGGACCGCCCGCGCCTTCGTCGATCTTTCGGGCCAAGGTCGCCCGGGCCCTTGACTCGAGGAGGGTGAGTTTGCTCGCCGCGAGGGAGGCCAGGATCAGGGTCGCAATCGTGGCTGTCGACAGCGTCGCCGTGTACACTTGGGCAGAGACCGCCGAGGTGAACCAGGGCGCGTTCGTTCCGGTCGCCGTCAGCCAAGCCAGGTCTGCGATGCCCGCGAAGAGGATGCCGAAGAAGACGGTCAGGACGAAAGGCCACAGGCGGCTGCTTCCCGTCGCCTCGAACGAGGCACGCTCGTCACGCGGGTCGGCGTCGCCATACCATGCCATAGAGTGCCCCCAAGATCACGCCCAACGTCACCCCGGCGACGGCCCATGGAACCGGGTCGAAGAGGGGAGGGGTCGTGTACGGCGGGATCGTCACCGAGATCGCCTGCGCGTACCCGGATTCCGCGCCCGTCGTGTTCACAGATGTCACGGTGTAGAAATAGGTATGCCCCGGCTGGACGCTCGAGTCGCGGTACACGGTCGGTGCCGCCTTCGGGATCGGCGTGATCGTGAGTCGCGTGTACTGACCCGCGGTGCCGTTCCCTCGATAGACGTAATAGCCGGCCAACGTCGGGGACGAGACCGGGCTCCACGTCACGTCGACGACCCCGTCCGTCATCGACACGTTCACGTACAACGGGGCGGGGACGCTCCCCGATCCCGGCGGTGACATGTCGAAGCCCGCGGTCTGCGAGCGTACGTTCCCGGAGCGGTCCGTGGCCCAGACCGTGAAGGCGTAGTGGCCTACCGCGCTGTAAGTGCGATTCACGTACCACCGCGTCCCGGATGCGTGCACCATCGTGAGATTCTGGTCGAACCCGGGTCCGCGGACGGACGCGGTCACGGTGAGGATACCCACGTTGTCCTGCACGTCCGTGGTCAGGTTCACGAACCCGTCCACGACCTGGACCGACGGATCGGCTGCCATCGCGAGGATGGAAGGCGGAGTCCGGTCCGCCGTCGATCCCGTCGAGAACCTCCACATGGAACCGGCGTAGGGATTGCCCGGATCGGAATGGTCCGTGGCCGTGCTGTTCACGTGGACCTCGTAGACCGTCCCATCGGCCAAGGTACCCGATGGTCGGAAGGTGAATTGCGTCGCATCGGGCGACCATGCGACGGTCCCCGTGAGCCAGGGTCCTCCGGAGCCGCGCACTCCGAACGCGTTCGCGGCACCGGTCGTAGACTCGTTCATCGCCTCGGACCAATTGACCTGGATCAGCGTGTTCCGGTCCACGCTCACCGCGTCGGAGAGGGGCGAGGACGACGCGATGGTTGGAGGCGTGGAGTCCACCTCAAACGGGGCGGAGTCCACATGGGCCGGTGCGCCCCGTGAATCGAGCACATCCAGGTGCAGGACCGTGTCCGTCGCACTGAATCCCGTGGGGGTCCAGGAGACGACATTTGGATTCCCGCTTGCCGGGGTGGAACTACGGATCGATTGGCTCGCTCGCCCGCCGTAGCTGTACGTGAGGTTGTACGTCATCGGATCTCCGTCGGGGTCGGTGAGGTTGAAGGAGATGTCATGGGCCTTGCCGCCGGTCCACGATGCCCCGAGCACCGGTGCACGGATGGTCGCCGAAGGGGCGCCGTTATCGTGGGTCGACCACTGGCCGGTGTTCAGCGGGATGACCTGATCGGCGTACGTGTACTGGCCGACGTGGTCCGCGAGGAAGGAGAACGTGATGGGGTTCTGGGTAACCGACGTCTTCGGGGAGAGGTAATCTTCGCTATTCTGTATTCCATCGCCGCTGTAGTCAATCCATAACCCATGCGGAAGCCCGTCGTCGCTCGTGAGCGTGACGGTAATCTGGTCATTGTGGTACACAACGAAAGTTGGCCCGGGGTTGGTCTCCTCCCCGGACGTGATGTTCCAGCCGAAAGCGTTGGCGAAGAGGTTGATTGAAACGTTGGCGGCCTTGGCCGGCTGCGCGAGGACGAGCGGCAGGAGGGCTGCGAGAGTGAGGCCCAGGACGAGTCCCAGGGTGGCCGCAAAAGGACGCTGCGGGCAGGTCGTTCCGCGCGTCATAGGACGGCCCGGGGGCGGTCGTGCCATTCCTCCGGGGGTTTGTCCAACGCTGATTTGTAGGCCCCGTATCCTTTCGGTAACAAAGAGCGGCGTCGATAATCAAGATGAACACAAGTCATCACATACGGCTTAGTATCCAATTCCCGCAGTGAGGGATGTTGGTCCGGTAGATGCTCGCACGACCCGAACAGACCGAGGCACGCGTCGACTCGCAGGCAGAGAGACTCGAGCGCCGCTTCTCCGATCTCGTCGATACCTGCTCCCGATTCTCCCGAGAGATCGTCCGCGACGTCGGCTGGAACGGCGGCTCCGCCGCCGTGTTCGACCCCTCGGCCGCGAACGCAGAGATCTCTCGCACCGTTTTCGGCAAGTGGTCCCTGGACATCCTCACCCTCCTGTACATGCGCCAGTCCGCCGGGTTCCAGGAGATCCGTCGAGGGCTCGGCCGGATCAGTTCGCGCGTCCTCTCGAGCAAGCTCACCCGGATGCAGGAAACCGGCCTGATCCGGAGGGACGTGAAGCCCACGCGGCCGCCGCGGGTCGCTTATTCGCTCACGGACCACGGGCAGACCGTGGCGAAGTTGGGGGAGCCGGTGTTCCTCTACCTGCGGCTCAGCGGCGCGTTCACTCCACAGCCGGAACCGTCGCCCTGACCGCGGGACGCTATTCCTCCGTGAACCGTTCAAACACCGTGAATCGGCGCATTCGCCCTGACTTGGCACTTCGTCGGACGACGAGATCGGTGCCGTTGAATGAAGCCTTGTCGAGAAAAAGAGGAGGCTGGGTGGACGTGTCCGAACGCGCCGGCCGTTCACTGCGTGAGCTCTCGGCACGAGGACCTAAGTCGCACCCATAACAGCCCCACTCACACCTTCGATTCCGAAGGTCCTGTCAATAGCTGCCCCTTTGGCAAGTCACCCCTGGCGGCGAAGGCCGTCCGCGTCGAATGCGGCCGCGCGGAATCACTCTTTCCCGAGAACCGTCCGAAATCCAGCCCACATGGAATTGCGTTTCAGGCCGTTCCGCACCGTGTGGATGTTCGTCGAAAACGTCGGCATTTCGACCGCTACAAAGGGGGCCGCTCAACGTTGTTCATAGGAAGGCGTTCGAAGGCTGAGCAATTCCTCGGCGAGGGCCGCGTGCACCTGGAATCGAAGCCGTTCGTTCGCCACCTGCAGGTACAGACCGCATTGCTCGAACCGCCCCGCGCGGGCGGCCGCGAGGCCTTTCGCGAGTTGACTCCCGTACGCGTTCAGGTCGAGCTTCAGGAGCCGACCGAGGGCGCGAAGGTCCTCCCCTTCGCGAAGCAGTTCCGCGAAGGTTTCGTGGTGGGCCGAATGGCGGCCATCAACCGCGGTGTCTGGGGCCGGAGGCGCGAGCCGCTGCGCGAGCCGGCGGGCCATGGCGTGGTCTTCCACGCGCACCACGTCCTCCTCTTCCGGCCACGGATACACGTTGATCGTTTGCCGGCCCCCGTCCAGGTGCTCCAGGGAATCCTGCCGGGCCGAGGCGGCGAGACGACGCAGCTCCCGAAGGCGGTCGGCCACGCGCGCAAGCCTCGGATCCGAGGGGATCGAACGGGCGCCGCGTCGGACCAGGACGACCGCGAGCACCCCGAGGATGGCGAAGGCAATCATCGTGAGGCCCTGGAGGACGACCAGGCTCCGGGTCGCGACGGCGAAGAGGATTCCGGCGACCGCGACGATGAACAGAACGGTACTCCGCCACGGTATGTCCATTGTGTGCCTATTCAGAATCTATCCCCGGTTTATAAGTTCCAATGAATCAGGTCGATTTCAGTGCATTCATCCGATCGTGCGTGTTCCGGCCGCGGACAACGCGGCTTGCACGAGGGGGGTGACCACAAGGTTACTACAAGCTTTTAAGTGGTCCTCGTTCATGTATTCAGGCGCTGCGGGAGGTCGACGCGGTAGATGATTGAGAATAACGAGTCGACGACTCAGTTGCGATCGGTACCGCCGGAATTGGAAGCGGTCCTCCGCCGCAAGGGGTACATCCTCCTCGTCAAGGGAGACGCGGGCACCGGCAAGACCAACCTCGCCTTGGAGCTCATGGCGCTCCTGCACTCCGAAGGCGATTCTGTCCATATTTCGACACGGACGTATCCAGAGAAGCTTTCATTTCAGCATGCCCTCTTCCCGAAATTGGCCGCGGAACCGAACGTGCAGTTTTTCTCGACCCTCGAGTTCGATCCGACCCAGTTCGTCGTCGGGCACAAGGTGATCTCCGGGCTCCACGACCTGTTGTCGAGCATGGAGAATCCGCTCGTCGTCCTCGACTCCTGGGAGGGAATTTCGGACTACATCCCCGCGGAAGCGCGGATGAAGGTCGAGCAGTCTCTGATGGCCGTCCTCGAGGAAACGGGGGCGCGTCTCATCCTGGTGAGCGAACACTCGGAGGCGAACACGACCCTGGACCAGCTCGCGGACGCGATCCTGATCCTCCGTCAGAAAGTGATCGACGACCGGCGGCTGCGAGAGTTGGAGATCCGAAAGCTCCGCGGCGTCCCCATCCGCCAGGACCAGTACCTGTTCACCCTCGCGGGAGGACGGTTCCAGTACCTGGAGCCGTTCAACTTCAAGCTCCCGGAGGAGACGGCGGAGTTCCGCCCGGTCCACAACACGGAGACCCACATGTCCACGGGGAGCCGAGACCTCGATGCCCTCCTGGGCGGCGGCGTCGCCCGCGGTTCGACGGTCTTGCTGGAGATGCGGGGCGACGTCCCGTTCGAGGCCCAGGTCTACGTGCCCCTGACCGCCCTCCTGAATTTCCTCGCGACGGGCAACGCGGTGATGATGTTCCCGTACAGCGATTTCGATCCGAAGCGGTCGCGGCTCTTCGCGACGCAGTTCCTGGCGGAAGACATGTACGACGCGAACATGCGCGTCTTCACGACGGACCGCGTCGAAGACCCCGTCGCGATCAAGTTCTCGTTGGACATGGCGAAGGACTTTGAGATGTGGCTCGAGGTCTATGGGAAGTTCAAGAATCAGGGAAAGATCGTCTGGAAACTGATGGCCCTGGACACCGTCGAGAACTTCTACGGGCAAGGGGTCATGGACTTCCTCGCAACGGTGGCGGCCCGCGTCGCCGTGAACAAGGACATTCAGTCCGTCCTCGCCCGGCCGAACCTGGAGCTCACGGAGAAGGTCGCGAACATCTCCCAGATCCACCTCGTGCTCACGACGCGCTGGGGCACGCTCGTCTTCTATGGCGTGAAGCCGCGCACGGGATTCTATGGCCTCCAGTTCTCCTTCGCGAACGGGTATCCGGAGTTCAAGCTGATCCCGCTCCAGGACGTGACGCTGTCACGGGAGCGGAGTGGAACGCCGGGAGAACCACCCCTCTCGATCCCGGTCCACATCCGGCGGCGGGCGCCGCAGGCGGATTTCTTCGAGACGGTGGCCCGTTCCATGCAAAACGCTAAGAAGAGGTTGATTGCATGACCGAAGTTGCGGTGTCAAAGACGCCGGAGCCGGCCACGGACGAGCGCGCAGCGACGGGCCTCCAAGAGCTCGACGGGATGCTCGAAGGCGGGTTCCTCTCGGGTAGCTTGGTCACGCTCACCGGGCGGCCCGGGACCGGGAAGACGATCTTCGGATCCCACTTTCTGCACCATGGCGCGAAGAAGGGCAAGCAGGCGGGCATGTATGTCTCCATGCTCGAGAGCGAGAAGTCCTATTTGCACAACATGCGACGGCTCGGACTCGACTTCGAGCCGTTGATGGCCCAGAAGCGGTTCTCCTTCCTGGAGCTCCCCGCACCGACCTCGGAGGGCCTTCCGGCGCTATGGGAGCAGATCGCTCGGGAGATCGACGAGAACGAGACCGAGCGGCTCGTGATCGACTCCTTCACCGCGATGTCTCCTGCGTTCCAGACGGTCGGCGACCTCCGGACCTTCACGCACGTGCTGCTCGGCAAGATCGTCGGCGGAGCCTCCGGGTGCACGACTCTGTTGATCACGGAGGAAGGGACGGGGACCCTGGGGGGTTTCCCGTGGACCGGCGTCGAGGAGTTCGTCGCGGATGGCGTCATCAAGTTCAGCATCGTCCCGGCCGGTGAGGCGCGGGTCCGGTACATCGAGATCACGAAGATGCGCGGCACGAATCACCAGATGGGTCCCATCCCGATCGACATCGGCCCTCGGGGAATCCGCATTGTCCATCCGCATGTCCGCGGGAACCCCGTCTAGCGTCCACGGAGGAACGTCGGTGGCGCGGAGTGAGGAGCCGGTCTGTCAAGGTGGGCGAAAGTTGGGTCGACGCGCGATTCGGGGCCTCGTTGTCTCCCGGTTGCCAAGGACGAACAATTCGGTCGTCACGGGAAGGTGGTCGGTTCACCGAGGACGTCCCGCACTCGTGGTGATAACTAAACGCACGCATTATCAAGTCCATGCTATCTGGCAGAAGCCGATTCGAAAGGCTGGCCCAATGAAAGTCGAAAGGAGGTCGGTTGCCTGCGATGGCGCTGGGCATCCGCGAGGCCGCATGCGATTTCCGACGTGGACGGACGCCAAGGCCCAGGAGGTGGTACCGTCCCCCATCTAGCCAAGGTCAAAGGCGCCCGAGACGATCCGGCGTTCCAGCAGGCCTACTGGAGGGCCTTCGAGAAGACCTTCGGCGACCAGAACGCCCACATGGTAAAGTCGATGCTTCTGTCGAAAGTGAAGAAAGCGGACACGGGGGACGCCGAGATCGACCGCGTGTGCCTCGGCCTGCGCATGACGATGGGCTGGCTCGCGGAGGCGATCGAGCGCACGGCGCTTCACGATGCGGGATACGAGAACTCCGAAGAGGAGTCCCCGAAGAAGAAAATCATCCAGTAGCGATGCGCACCCAGGAGCGGCCTAGACGGCGCTGAATCGCGCAACGACCTGATCTTCCGTCCGTTCCGTCTTGACTTCCTTCTTGAGCAGTTGCTCGAACACGGACCGAAGGAGTTCCTCATAGTAGAAGGACCACTTGATTCCGCGGCCATGCTTCAGGATGATCGTCCACCGGCCGCCGTCCACATGCTCCTCGTATTCGAACGACTTTCCGTATTTCGACTCGAGGGCCGGATACCCTTTCACGAGGGTCGTGACGCTCACCTCTTTGAACCAGAAGGTGAGGAAGTCCTTCACCAGGTTCTGGCCCGCCCAGCGTCCCATCTCCCTCGCCTCTTCGTCGGTCAGATAGCTCATCATCTTCGTGATCATGGAGGCGGGGAGGGAGAGGAATCCGAACTTCTCCGCGTAGACGTCCCACTCGATGAATTTTCGAAGCGCCCGGTTCACGAGGAAATTGACGCTGACCCGCTCTTTCTCGGCCAAGGTCGAAAGGGCCCGGTCCGTGTCTCCATCCAACCGGATGGTCCTCGTGACCGCGGTGCGACTAGCCAATTCGGTTCACCAGGGCCCTCTTCGGAATAAAGGCAATGCGTTGGCAACCACTGGTACGTTATAGTCTTTTGCAACTTTAATCATTATGTGTGACGCACGGCGCACACTCCCCATGCGGAGTTGCGCGCATCAAGACGCGGTGGATATCCCCCTCGTTCGGCTTGCCCGCGTCTAATGTCGGGGTCAACGGAACGTGTCCTCATCGCACCCACGTCGAGCGCGTGGCCGATTCCGGCACACGTGGACGTTCGATCGACGACGTCGCGCACGAGCGATCGATCCAACACGCCGTTCCGACGGACGCTCGTGTACCTGCTCGCGCGGTCGCGAGGCGGCCACAACCGATGCCGGATCCTGAAACTTCTTCAGGACCGCGGGCCCTTGAACGCGAACCAAATCGCGAGCGCGCTGGAGCTCCATTACACGACCGTCCAGCACCACCTGACGAAGCTCGCTCGTGACGATGTGGTTGCTGCGAGTCCGCGCGGAGAGTCGTATGGCGCCCTGTTCTTCCTCACCTATCAAATGGAACGGAACGCGGAGTTCCTCGATGAGGTTTTCCCAGGTTACGAGCGGCCGGAGGACAAGGCCGGACGGGCGAGGAGCACGCCCGCGAATCTGGGCATCGTATCGCATTGACGGGCCGGAGGGAGAACAGACGACCATGATCGCAGAGGCGATGGGGGGTGGCCAATCGGAGGACGAGGTCGCACACTTGTCGGGCGCCGAAAGGGACAGCCCGCAACCGAGTCCCCGAGGCCATGTCGTCATCTTCCTGCCGGCCCTAAACGAGGAACGGGCGATCGGCAAGGTCCTGGACCGGATTCCCCGCGCCCAGCTCGAGGCGGCCGGATACACCGTGTCGATCTGGCTCGTCGACGGGAACTCGACAGACCGCACCCTGGAAGTGGGCCGCAAGAACGGGGCGAGCGTGTTCATCCAGGCCGGGCGGGGGAAAGGAAACGGGATGCGCCAGGCATTCGACCACTTGCTCCGCACCCGGGACCGCGCGGACGGCGGGTCGCGCGAACCGGAGTTCTTCCTCATGCTCGACGCGGACGGGACCTATCCTCCGGAAGCGATTCAGAGGTTCCTCGAGGCCCTCGCCTCCGGGAACGACGTCGTCCTCGGCTCGCGCTTCCGCGGACGGATGGCGGAAGGCGCCATGACGCCTCTCAACGCGATCGGGAACCGCATCCTCAGCGCGCTGGCCCGCCTCCTCTTCGGCGTCTCCGTGACGGACGTCTGCACGGGGATGTGGGGATTCAAGGCCGACGCGCTTCGTCGGATTCCACTCGAGGCGAGCGGCTTCGATTTGGAGGCCGACCTCTTCGGCTCGGCCTGCCTTTCGCAGGCGCGGATTACGGAATTGCCGATCGACTACGACGCGCGGATCGGGCCTGCGAAGATGCTCCCTCTTCGGTCGGGATTGCAGATCGCCCTGCGCCTCTTCGTTCGCCGTCTGAACGGACCCGCGCGGCCGATTTCACGCAGTCGGACGGAGGCCCCTCCGGGCAAGCAGACCGCCGGGTTGAGCCGACCCGAGGGAATGGTCTAGGCTCTCCATCGAGCGTTGTTTTCGTCAATGGTGTCGCCGATCGAGATCACCAAGTGCTGCCCCTACCGGGGACTCAATGGCCTCCCGAACAAATTAACTATTAGCAGGCCGGCGTCGCGGACCGAGGCGCGTTCCGCGAAAGGCGCCGCGAAGACGCGGAGAGGGGGAGGCCGCGGTGAATCCGCGGAACGCCGTCCGCCAACGCCGACCCCATCAGTAGAACCGGCCATCCGGATATAAGCGACAATGATTCGGTTATCACCAAGGTGCACCGTGTTGCGGCGCCCCGCTGAACTCCCGCGAGACGATGTGCCGCCTCCTAGGTGGAACCGCCAACGGGATGGTGGAGGCGACCTCCGTTGCGCGGTGGACTGCACCTCGGCGCTCAGATTGCCGCCGCTCCAGTTCGGTGGTCGTCCATCCTGCGCCCTAGGAGCCGGAGGAGGTCCCACTCCCGGCCGCGATCGACGAGTGCGCGGTGAGCGTTGCCGCCATGCAACTCATCGGAGTCGGGAAGACATTCAACGGGAAGAGCGGGCCCATGGAAGCGCTGCGCGAGGTGGACCTCTCGATCCCCGACGGCGAGTTCGTCACGATCCTCGGCTCGTCGGGTGCGTCAAGTCCACGTTGTTGAATCTTGTCGTGGGCCTCGGGCCGACGTGACGTGGCAAGGCCCCTGTCGCGGCCATCGATTACTATCCTCATAATAATACGATATTCGCGCTGCGAATCCTTACACCTCACCATTTCCAAACGAAGCGACGACCGCGAACCGCCACGAAAAGACTAAACGCTACGATGAGCCCTGGGTCGGGTCGATGCGGGTCGCGATCCTCGGGGTCGGTGGACTGGGCCGGACCCTCGCGTCGGAACTCCGGGCCGACCGCCGGGTGACGTCGCTCCTCCTCACGGACCAGTTCGGGGAGCGCGCCCGGGTCCTCACGGGCATTCCGGGTCGCGTCTCGATCGAGGCGACCCAGCTGAACGTCGAGAACCATGCCGCCCTGGGGCGGGCGATCAAGGGCTCGGACATCGTCGTGAACACGACGCTCCCGCGGTACAACCTTCGGATCATGGGGGCAGCCCTGGAGGCTGGGGCGCACTATCTGGACATCGCGGCCGCCGGGCCTTCGGAGCCGGGCGCCCAACCGGGGATCTTCGCGCAGCTGGCGAGGGCGGACGACTTCAAAGCTGTAGGGCGGACCGCGCTCGTGTCCATGGGCTTCGATCCGGGGATTTCGAACGTGATGGCCCGCGACGCGGCGGAACGCTTCGAGGCGATCGACGCGATTCGAATTCGCGCCGGGGAGCTCGTCACGGCTCCGGGTCCGGGGTACCTGCCGCTCTCCTCGCGGGAGGCGTTCCTTGAGAACGTCCTGGTCCGGCCGTCCGTGTGGCTCGACGACGGCCTCGCGGCGCGGGAGCCGCTGAGCGAGCCCGAGGATTTTCCCTTTCCCGCTCCCGTCGGCGTCCAGCGGACCTACCTCGTCTCCCACGAAGAGGTAGAGACCCTTCCCCGGTTCCTCGGGAAGCCTGTGGGCCGCGTGGACTACAAGCACGCCCTCCATCCGGACGTGGTCCGGGCCCTCATTTCCCTCGACCGACTCGGCCTCCTCTCGGACTCTCGCATGATTCGCGTCGGAAACCAGATGGTCTCCTTCCGGAGGGCGCTCCTGGCGGCGTTCCCCGAGCCGTCCGCGCTCGTCCTGCCCTTGCAGGGGGCAACCGCCCTGACCGTCGAGGTCGAGGGCGTGCGGGACGGTCATCACCTCGTCCGGCGGGGCGACGTCCTCATGTCGCAGCCGGACGCGAACCGCCGCCGCTCTACGACCGCCGTGAACTACCTGACCGCCGTCGGGGCCGCGATCGGGGTGGCGATGATCGGGGATCAGGCGACCCCGGGTCCCGGCGTCCATCCGCCCGAAGCGTTGGACCGGGAACGGGTGTTCAAGGAATGGGCGGCCCGGGAGCTGCCGATGCAGTGGTCCGAGCGGGCGGTCGCGGCCTGAACGTTCCGACCGAACCTCACGTCGGATCGCCGAACGTGATGTAATGCCACGGCTTGCGCACGGCATCCGTCAGGTCGATGAACACATGCTTGATCTGCGTGTACTCTTCCAGGCTGTAGACGGAAAGGTCTTTGCCGAACCCGCTCTGCTTGAATCCGCCGTGCGGCATCTCGCTCACGATCGGGAGATGCTCGTTGATCTCGACCGCGCCAAATCGAAGCGCGTTCGCGACGCGATGCGCACGCTGCACGTCCTTCGTCCAGACGGAGGAATAGAGGCCGTAGACGACGTCGTTCGCCGCCTCGATCGCCTCCGCCTCGTCCGAGAACTTCTGGACGTTCACGACGGGTCCGAAGACCTCCTCTCGGGCGATTCGCATGGAGGGATCCGTGTCGACGAACGCGGTCGGTTCGTAGTACCATCCCTTCTCGAAGGCCTTGCCCTTCGGCCGCTGGCCGCCGAGCGCGAGCTTCGCTCCTTCGTCCGAGCCGATTTCGACGTAGTCCTCGACCTTCTCCCGCTGCTTCGACGAGACGAGCGGCCCGAGGTCCGTCGATCGTTGGAGCGGGTCGCCCATGCGGACCGTCTTGAGCCGCTCGACGAACTTGTCCTGGAACTTCTTGTAGACCTTGTCCTGGACGATGAAACGCGCGGCCTGCGTGCAATCCTGGCCACCGTTCACCATGGAGGCCGCGACGGCTCCTTCCGCCGCGGCGGGAATGTTCGCGTCCTCGAAGACGACGAAGGGGGCCTTGCCGCCCAGCTCCAGGTGGAGCTTCTTCACGTTCGAGGTCGCCGCCTTCATGATCTCCCTCCCCGTCGCGGTGTCACCGGTCAGGGAGACCATGTCGACCTTGTCGCTCGATGCGAGTTCGTTCCCGACGACGGCCCCGGGCCCCGTGATCAGGTTCACCGTGCCGGCGGGAATCCCGGCCGCCTCGATCAGCTTCCCGAGCTCGAGCGTCGTGAGCGGCGTCAGAGACGCGGGCTTCAGGACCGCCGTGTTTCCGGCGGCGAGCGCGGGCGCGAGCTTCCAGATCGCCATCATGAATGGGTAGTTCCACGGGGTGATCTGGCCGATCACACCGATCGGCTCCCGCCGGATCACGCTCGTCGCGCCGTACGCGTATTCCATCGACGCCTGCCCTGTCAACGTGCGGGAGGCGCCCGCCATGAACCGCAGGTTGTCCACGCTGAACGGCAGGTCGCCGTCCCGGGCCTGTTTGATCGTCTTCCCCTGGTTCTGCGATTCGAGCGGAGCGAGGCGGTCCATGTCTGCCTCGATGAGGTTCGCGAGTTTGAACAGGGCTGCGGCGCGGTCCCCCGGAGTCATGCGAGGCCACTTGCCTTGGTCGAAGGCCGCTCGGGCCGCGTCGATGGCCGCCCGCGTATCCTGCAGGTCCGATTGCGGGACGGCGGCGATCGTGCCACCGGTCGCGGGGTTGATCACCGCGTACGTGTCTTCCGTATGCGACGACACCCATTCGCCGTTCACGAAGTTGAGATACTCGGACTTCCCCACCCGATTCACTCCCGATACGGTCCCGCTAGCGCGGGCGAGCGCTAAGTAGCTTTCGAGCGAGGCGAGCGAGGACTCGGAAGGAGTCCGGTCACTCTTGCTTGCGGGTGCCTTCTCTGTCTCCGGGCCTTCCCTTCTTCGGTCGCTTCGCGGCCTTTTGGGCGTACTCGATTTCGCGCTCCACGAAGACGAGCGCCCCCGCGACCGTGGCGCCCGCGGTCCGCACGAACGCGTCTGCGAACTTACCGCCGGCTGCGGCGACCTCTTCGACCCGGCCTGCAACGTCTTGAAGGAATCCCATGGTCCCGATCCGGGACATGCGTCCGGTCCTATGAGCCTGTTGGGCTCATTTCTTGAGCGTCTCCATGACCGCCGGGAATGCCTCCGCGAACCGTTTCGCGTCGGATTCCGGGACGGTGAAGGATACCCGGAGGAATTTGCCTCCGTGTCTCCTCGACAAGTAGGATCCAGCGCGAGTATGCACGAGGTGATCGAACAACAGACGTTCCTCGACCGTGTCGGGACTGACGCCGGTCTCGGACAGGTCGACCACGAACATGTTCGCGTTCGATGGATAGACCGGCAACGAAGCACCATCCACCTTCTCGACAGCGCGACGGATCGTCGCCTGATTCCGTTCGCACGCAGCTCGGACCTCCCGGAGCCACTTCTTCTTCGTCTGGAGCGCCGCGAGGGCGGCTCGCTGGGCGAGCACGTTCACGCCGAGGACGTTCGTGTCAAATTGCCGGAGGGCCTTCATCACGGTCCCACCGGGAGGCGCCACCAACGCTCCGATGCGCATTCCCGCGAGACCGGGACCCTTGCTGAACGAGTACGATGTCAAGGTATGTTCGGGATAGAAGGAGGACGCGAGGACATGGCCCTTATTGAAGTCCCGGTAGGTGACGTCGTTGAGGAGCCAGAGGTCATGGTCGCGCGCGATATCGGAGAGGCCGCGAACCTGATCGCGGGTGCAACCGGAACCGAGAGGATTGTTCGGATCGATCAGGAGGAGCATCTTCGTGGCCGGGGTGATCGAGGCGTTCGCCAATTCCGGCGTCAGGACGTACGGCTTCCGATAGATGTCGACCTCGACGGGCTTGGCCCTTGACATGGCGACTTGGTCATGAATCGGGAGGAAGGACGGATCGGTGGAGAGGACCTCGTTCCCGGGCCCGAGGAGCGACCGGGTCGCGATGTATTCCCCTTCGATCCCGCCGTTCGTGAGGAGCACGTCGAAGCCTTCGAGACCGAGATCCTCGAGGATCGCCTCGACCAAGCCGGGCACTCCGGCTTTTGGCGGATAGAGATTGAACTCTCGCTCCTCGATGCTCCGCCGGATCGCCTCGAGGATGGCGGGATGCACAGGGAGCGTGTTCGTGTTCTGCGACATCCAGGCAACCTCCCGGCGGTGTTCGTGGGCGAACTCGAAGTTGTCCTTCGACGACATGGATGGCGACCTCGGATTCCGGGTGTGCGAGGACTTCACCGGGCATATCGCTTGCGGTCGGCTCGTTCCCCCCAGCATTCGATTCTCATTCTCCCTCGTGGGTCGCAAAGTCAGAAATACGTAGGCGTATACGTACGCGTCATGCCGTCACGGACGACGGTCCTCTTGCGGGAGGATGTGAAGGACCACCTCCTAAGGAAGGTGGGGCCTCGAGGCCTCTCGGACGCGATTAATGAGATCCTGGCGAGGAGCCTGTTCCGTTCGAAAAAGACACGGTTCGGGGCGGATCCTTGGCTGACACAGAAGGGCTTGCGAGACGAACGCGAGACCCATGAAGACCTCTGATTCCTTGGCCTGGGTGGAATGTTTTCGCGGATCGCGAGCCCGCCGATCGCATCCGGTTCATCAGGCTACGGACCTCGATCATCGATGTCGACGTAACGGTGGCAGAGCAGGCGGCCAATTTGAAGGTCCGCGAGGGTCTCCACATGCTTTGTCGGACTGAGCCGGTCCGATGGACCAATACGCCGCGCTCAACGCAAGGCATTTCTCCGGGGACCGCCTTGCCGCTTTCATGACGCTCGAAGGGAGAAAGATTGTTGTGCTCGCGGAAGACGGCCACGAAGACCTCGAACTATGGGTCCCGTATTACCGTTTGATCGAGGCTGGGGCCGAGGTTGTCCTCGCAGGACACGAGAAGCGCATTTACAGTTCGAAACACTCCTATCCATGCGAGGTCGACATGAAGGCGGCCGACCTAAAGTCGAAAGATTTCGATGCCGTCGTGATCCCTGGAGGCGTCGCGGGCCCGGACCGGATGCGTCAGCACAAGGAGATCCTGGCGTTCGTCCGATCGATGAACGACGCCCGCAAGATCGTCGCATCGATCTGTCACGCGGCCTGGGTGCCGATTAGTGCGGGCATCGTGAAAGGCCGCCAGATGACGTCTTATGCGAGCGTGCGGGACGATTGCATCAATGCCGGAGCGGATTGGGTGGACAAGGACTGCGTCGTGGACGGGAACTTGATCACGTCCCGTTTCCCGGACGACCTCCCCGCCTTCTGCCACGCCATTGTGGCCTCGCTGACGAAGTGACGAACGCACGTCTGGCGATGGCCCGCGCCAGGGCCCCCTGATGTCGACCCTTCCGATCACCGATGGACGGGCCCGGAAGAAAGGCTTAAACCGCGTCGGAGGTTAGGCGCGGTCGCTGGGCTCGTGGTCTAGTGGCTATGACATCGCCTTGACATGGCGAAGGTCACCGGTTCGAATCCGGTCGAGCCCACTCCATTCCCTGGGGCAATCCTCAACGGAGCCCATCGCCGCGGCTCGCGACGAGCCGCTCAGTCGCCTCCCACACGAGTTCGATCCGAAATGGGCCATCCCGATTGGGGTTTCTGCGTACCGAGGCGATGATGAACACCGCGCCGCCGAAGTCCGCCTCATCGAGGATCTTGACGCGGCTTGGCAGGAATCGGAATAGCGCGTAAGAGCGCAACAGGGCTCCCTGCCTGCGTTCGGTGGGCGTCGTTCCTTTCATCCACCGAGCGAAGGCGGGGAACCGCGTGCCGTAGACCGACTCGGCATGATCCGCTTGACGACCTCCGGTCCGCTGGCCCGAGCCAAAGAGCTGGATTCCTCTCCCCGGGTTCTCCCACTTCTGATGGGAATCGAAGATCGTCATGGCCATCGAGGGATTCGCCAGCAGGTTCCGGCAGTGGAGTGAACCGGGGTCCGACAGGAAGTACAGCTCGAGGTTCGGCGAATACGCGAAGAACGCGGTGTTGATGTGGGCCCGATTCCCCTTCGCGACCGTCGCGATCGAGCAGAGTTTTGTCTCGGCCAGGACGCGGAGCACGATCGTCCGAATCCGCCGCTCAGAGATGCGTTCGCGGGTCCGTTTGACTGTCATGTCCACACTCATCCGATTCCTCCATAAGGCGCTTGCCCACGTGCCGGACTTCGGCGATTTGTTCGCACGGCGTAGCCCAAGTCCCGTCAAACTGGCGATGACCGCGCCCCGAATTCCGACATTCGCAAGGCGTGGTGCCGCTCCCATTCCATCGACGACCTGACCGTTTTGGATTAGGATTCGAGGACCATGGGACTCGAGAATGCGGCCCATTCGTTGAACAGCATCTGCGCTGTCCTCCGAACACTGACGTGTCGTCGCAAGTTACCCTTGGACATGGGCAACTGGCGTTCCTGTCGTTGCAAAATCACTGGACCACGAACCGTTTATAGTATGCAAGCGTTCGAGCCCGCACATTAAGATATCATGCAAACATGGGAGGAAGAACTCCAGGCGTATCGCCGTCGGACGAAGAAGTCCGCGCGGGCGTGGGAATCCGCGAAGCGGCACATTCCGTTCGGCGTGAACAGCAACTACCGCGTCGTCGACCCGTATCCGATGTACGTCCGCAAGGCGCGGGGCTCGCGACTATGGGACGTCGACGGGAACCAGTATGTCGACTTCAATATGGCCTTCGGAGCGCTCGTCGCGGGGCACAGCCACCCCGTCCTCGCGAAGGCGATGCGCGAGCGCGTGTCGAACGGCACGATCTTCGGATATGAATCCGTCGACGCGGGCCGGCTCGCGGATCATCTGTGCCGGCGGTTCCACTTGGACCGCCTGAAGTTCTCCATGACGGGTCTCGACGCGACGCTGTTCGCGGTCCGTCTCGCCCGCGCGGTGACCGGCCGCCGGAGGATCCTCAAGTTCGAGGGATGCTACCATGGATCCCATGATTCCCTGATGGTCTCGATCAAGCCGCGAAAGGAGCTGTCCGGGGATCCGAAGCATCCGAACGTCGTGCCTTCGTCCAAGGGACTGCTGAAGGAACTCGTCGAGACCGCGATCGTCGCTCCCTTCAACGACATCGATGCCACGGAGTCCCTCGCCCTCTTGCATCGCGACGACGTAGCCGGGATCATCCTCGAGCCGGTGCCGATGAATATGGGCTACGTCCAGCCGGAACCCGGCTTCCTGGAAGGCGTGCGTGCCGTGGCCGACGAGGTCGGGGCGATCCTAATCTTCGACGAGGTGAAGACCTGCGGCAAGTGGTACGGGGGAGCGGAGGAGGCGTTCCATGTGACGCCGGACGTCAAGGTACTCGGCAAAGCGATCGGAGGCGGCTTCCCCTTGGCCGCCGTCGGCGGCAAGGCGTCGATTTTGGACCAGGTCATCCCGGGTCAGATCTCGCACGCCGGGACCTTCAATGCGAATCCCCTCAGCATCTCCGCCGGGCTCGTGACGCTAACGAAGATCCTGACCCGCGCGGGCGTGCGGCACGCGCAACGGATGGGTAACGACCTCGCGAAGGGCTACACGGATGTGATCGCCGACCACCGGCTCCCCATGAAGGTCCAGGCCGGTGGAATCAGCGGGACCGTCCACTTCGCGCGCAGCATCGTCCGGGATTGGCGGTCCTTCGAGGAGGTCGACGTGGGGCGGTGGTGGGGCTACTACACGGCGATGCTGAATCGTGGTGTGATCCCGATGGCCATGGGCGCGGACGAGCAGTGGACGACGTCAGTGGCTCACACGCAGGCCGATGTCGCACGGCACCTCGATACGTTCGAGGAGGTCGCGGAAGGGATGAAGGAGAAGCAGGCCGATATGTCGATCGTCGAAGCGATCTGAAGGAGAGGCCGTGCCGCCCCGCAAGTACGGTCGGATGATCAAACCTCTTCCCGTGACGAAGCCGGAGAAGTGCCGTTTTTGCAAGGCTGGGAAACCGTGTCCGATTCACAACCCAGACGGATCACGGCGAGCTCGCTGAATCCGGGAAGGGAAGGCTGGCGCTAGATCACGATGTCGAGGTCGACTCCTCGCCGGTGCTTCACGCGATCGGCTGCCACACGACGAATTCGTTGTCGTCCGGATCGTAGAACGTGCCCATGAAGACGTTCAACGCGTCTCGCTTCGACGGCTCCTCTCCGATTCGAACGCCCCGCTCCTTCAGGGTCTCGAACGTCCGGTCGATGTCGTCCGTCTGGAAGATCAACCCGGTCACGCCTCCGATCCCACGGCCCGTGTCGCCCTCCCAAGGTACGTGCGTCCCGAACGTGATTCCGCCCGCGTCATACACGGACAGCTTCATTCCTTCGTTCTTGTCGACGAGTTTGAAGCCCAACGTCTCCGAGTAGAACTTCCTCGCCTGGTCATGGTCCGATACGTGCACGGTGCTCATCAAGAATTTTCCAACGACGGGTTCCGCCATCTTCCTTCCTCCATACCCCGAGGGACCGAGACGCCTTTAACCGTTGGGGCTCCCCGCAGGTGGAACGTTTCAGGACGTCGGCCTCTCTGCGATGACCAAACACGCCGCCCAATTGAGCCGCTCGTATCGAACGGGCCGCAGGCCTGCGCCCTCCATGAATTGCCGATATTCCTCGGGACCGTACACGCGCACGAACAGGGCGAGTAGCCGGGTCGCGGGGGAGAGGATGATCACACGTCCTCCGGGGCGGAGCAGATTAGCCGTGATTGTGGCCCCCGCCTCCGGGCTCGGAAGATAGTAGAAGGAACCCGCGAAGATGATCGTGTCGAAGACACCGGGCCGAAACGGCGGGTGCATCACGTCCGCTCGAATCAGGTGGCCTTGGTATCGTGCGCGCTTCAGCATCTCGCGGGACAGGTCGATTCCCACGGAGGCGGTGAGGTGTCCCGTCGTGAAACCCGTCCCCACGCCGACATCGAGAATCCGCAGACCGTGGATCTCGGCTCGCACCCGCTTCAACCATTGTCGCTGGTAGATACGGACATTGATCCGGTCGTACCAGGGGGCGATTCGATCGAAGAACCGGAGCGCTTTCGCCGCCCCTTGCACGACCGGCACGGTTGTCCGCATTGCGCGTCTCGATTTGAAGGCGCGTGCGGAGTCGGCGAAGAGCATATCGACACCGGGCGACGAGCTCTACGCCCTCGCGCACACCTTCGGGGCGTTCCACGAAATCCTTCCGACCTTGGTGTGATTATGTCCGAGCGGGCAGGCCCATGATTCGGCGGGCCTCGTCGGGGGTCGCGACCTCTCGCTGCAGGTCGTCCGCGAGATGGTGGGCCCTGGCGACCAGTTCTTCGTTCCGTGCGAGGACTCCCTTCTTCAGATAGAGGTTGTCCTCAAGTCCGACCCGCACGTGTCCGCCCAGGAGGACCGCCATCGTCGTCATGGGGAGCTGCATCCGCGACATGCCCGCGACGACGTAGGTCGCGGTCGGAGGCAGCTGGTTCCGCATGTGGAGGAGATTGTCGGGCGTTGCAGGGACGCCGCCGTCGACGCCCATCACGAGCTGGAAGTGGGCGGGTTCCTTCACGATGCCCGTGTCGACCAGTTTCCTTCCTTGTTGGATGAAGCCGACGTCGAAGGCCTCGATCTCCGGCTTGATGTGCAGGTCGAGCATCGTCTTCGCGAGGAACTGGACCGTTTCCACCGAGTTCACGTAGATGACCGAGGGGGTGCGGCCCGCGAAGTTCAGCGTGCCCGTCGTGAGGCTCCCCATCTCCGGTTTCGTCTTCAGGGGCGCGGCACGATCGGCATCCGTGTTCCCGGCGATCCCGCTCGTCGAGGTCATCACGATGAGCTTCGTCCGCTTTCGGATCTTGTCCACGGTCTCTCTGAAGATCTCGAACCGGGAAGTGGGCCGTTCGTCCTCGTCCCGGCAATGGACGTGGATGATCGATGCGCCGGCCTGCTCGCACAGGTAGGCGGTCTCCGCGATCTCGTCCGGCGTCACCGGCACGTGCGGGGAGTCCTTCTTCCGCGGGACCGAGCCGGTCGGGGCCACCGTGATGACGAGCTTCTCCATGGCGCTCCCCGACGGCAAACCGGGCTCCGCTAGGTAAGCATTGTGGCCGTCCTTCTCGGCCCCCTCCCATTCGCTTCCATGGGGCGACGAATCGCGGACTCGTGCGTCCGTACGAACTAATATTCTGTGTGGTTTCGGTCGGCGCGAAGCCATGCTGCCGCCTGAGGTCGTCGCGAAGGTCCGCCGGTTTTACACGTACCAGGCGGCGTCGTCGTTCGCGATTTGGATTCCGTTCTGGACCCTCTGGATCCGCGGGAACCTGGGCTCGGACTTCGAGTTCACCCTCGTCGACGTCGCGTTCTGGATCGGTCTTCTCGTCTTCCAGCTTCCCGTCGGCGTGATCGCAGACCGGACCGGACGCAAGCGGACGATCCTCCTGAGCGAGGTGTTTCGCTCCGCCGGAATCCTTGGATACGGTCTGGCCACCACCTTCGCGGGATTCGTCGTCGCGAACGTGGTCTGGTCCCTCGGGGCCGCGTTCTCGATCGGGACCTCCTCATATCTCTATGAGACCCTGCTGGCGACGAAGCACGAATCCGAGTTCCCGCGGTACATCGGCCGGAACACGATGATCCAGCTCCTGGCGAACGCCGCGGGCGCCTTCGCGGGAGGTCTCGTCGTCCAGGCGTTGCGCGACCTGCGGCTCACCCTGTTCGCCGGTGCCGCCTTGAATCTGGTCGCGGTCTTGGTGGCCCTCACGTTCGTCGAACCGGCGGTCGCCCGGACCACAGAACCGACGTACACCGAGCAGCTGCGTCAGGGCCTCCGGGTCGTCCGACGCCGGGAGGGGGTCGCCCTCTTGATCGGCCTCGAGGTGTTCCTCGGCGTCACCCTGTACATGATGGCGCTCTACCGGCCGCTGTACCTCCGATTCCTCGGCCTCTCCGACGCCCAGGTCGCGCTATCGATCGCGGGCTTCCTCGTCGTCGCCGCGGTCTGGTCCGCCTTTGCGGGCGGGATCTCCCGCGTCCTCGGCGAGTTCGGGACGATCGCCCTCCTGGTGGCCTTGGCCTCCGCAGCATTTTTCGGCATATACGGCGCCGGCGTATTTTCGGGCGCGGTCCTCTTCCAAGTCCCGATCTACGTCGTCTGGAGCCTGCAACCCGCGCTCACGACCGCGTACCTGAACCGCCGGCTCGAACCGGGTCAGCGCGCGACCGTACTTTCGATGGGAGCGTTCGCGTACACGCTCGCCTTGGTCATCCTGGAACCCGTGGCGGGCCTCCTGACAACCTCGACGGGCCTGCTCAGCCTCGGCCTCTTCCTCGGAGTCGTCACGATCGTCCCGTGCGCTTACATCCTGGCGCGATGGAGGATGACGGTCGCACCGTGGCCCGCGATGACGCCCCTCCCCTCGCGGCTCGTTGGGGGCGGTCGCGTTTCGCGGTTCCATCGACTCCTCGAACGGATCAGCCGACTCAGGCCGTGAGGGAGTTCGGGACGGTCGCCGGCAAGGATACGAGGTGGCAAGCGACCGAGTTCCCGGGTTCAATCTCCAAGAGCTAAGGCTCCGACGACTCATGGATGGACAGTTCGACGAAGCTGGCGTCGCGTGGACCGCGGCGACTGCCTTCAACGGGAGGAACGTTTCCGCCGTTCGGAACTCAGGCCGTTCAGGTCCTGCGCCATCGACTCAAGGTCGCCGGAAGCGACCGAAATTCGAAGCGTCGGACTCACGACGCGTATTCGGACTGGCTCTGCTCCCGCATGAATTGCGGGAGGTAGTAGTGGCCGCCCGCGGACTTGCCGGAGGTCCCGGACATCTTCCATCCGCCGAAGGGCTGCACGCCGACGACGGCTCCGGTCGTTGCGCCCGCGGCGCGGTTCGCGTAGAGGACACCGGCCTCGACCTCGGAGAAGAAGCGCCGCAGTTCGCCCGGTTCTCGGGAAAAGATCCCAGCGGTGAGCCCGTAGTCGACGTCGTTCGCGACCTGGATCGCGTCCTCGAGTCCATTGACCTCGATCACGGAAAGAATCGGGACGAACAGCTCCTCCTTGTTGATCCGGTGGTTTCGCGGCAAGCCTCCCACGATCGTCGGATCGACGAAGTGTCCCACCTTGGGATCGGCCTTGCCACCGAACACAATCTTCCCGTTCGACCGTCGTATCTCCGCGATCGCCTTCTCGTACGTGGCGACCGCAGCATCGTTGATCACGGGCCCGAGGTACACATCGCGTTGAGTCGGGTCCCCGACCTTCAGTTTCTGCGTCTCCAACACGAGGCGTTCGAGGAATGCGTCCTTCACGGTGCGGTCGACGAGGACTCGAGAACACGCGGAGCACTTCTGGCCCCCATACCCAAACGCGGCGCGCGTCACGCCGATGGCGGCCTTCTCCAGGTCCGCGCTCGCGGTGACGATCGTCGGATTCTTGCCACCCATTTCCGTGATGATCGGCTTGGGACGCTCTCGCGTAAACGTCTTGAAGGCCGCGAGACCGACCGTCCGCGACCCCGTGAAGACGAAGCCGTCCACCCCTTCGTTGTCGACGAGTTCCTGGCCCACAGTGGCGCCCGGACCGGTGACGTAATTGAAGACGCCCGGAGGCAGGCCCGCCTCATGAAGCAGTTCGCACAATTTGAGGCCGATGTACGGCGTGTCGCTCGCGGGCTTGAACACGACCGTGTTCCCGGCGATCAGGGCACCTGTCGACATGCCCGCGGCAATGGCGAACGGAAAATTGAAGGGAGCCACGACGGCCCACACGCCGTACGGTTTCAACATCGCACGGGCGCTCTCCCCCGGCAAGAACTGGCCCATCGTGTGCTCATATCCCTGGTTCCGAATCATCTCGGTGGCGTACCATCGCAGCAGGTCGGCGGCCTCGTCGATGTCCGCCACCGCCTCGTACCGATTCTTCCCGTTCTCGAAGGAAAGGAGGGCCGCGTACGCGTACTTTCGTTCGGAGATCCGATCCGCCGCGCGCTGGATCGTGCGGACCCGTTCCAGGTAGGGAGTCGCCGACCAACCGGGGAACGCCGCCCTCGCCGCCTTGATCGCTTGCTTCGCGTGCGATCGGGTGCCCTTCTGGAAGTGACCGAGGACGAGGCTCGTATCCGCCGGGCTCGTGTCGGGGAACGTCGCTTTCGACCACACCTCTTTGCCGTCGATGATGATCGGATGCTTGTCCCCGAATGCCGCGCGGACCTTGCCGACCGCGGCTTCGTAGTTCAAGTGAAAATCTTCCGTCTTCCCGAGATCAGCGGCGTTCTGCCACGTCCGTTCGTTTCGAAATTCCATGAGTGCAATCCCTCGGGTGCACGCAAGGCGGGAGCGCGAATAAGGTTTCGCTCGTTCCGCTCTCCGGATCGATTCGGCCGTCTCGTCCGCTGGCGTCCGGAGCGATTTGGGATTCTCCCGGGGGAGAAGAGAGATCGACGTTACGCGATGTACGTGTCCGGCGATCCCTCGTACTTGTCGTATTGCGCCGTCGCGCCGATCGCCGCGAGAAGTTCGCGGGCCCATTCTCTCGTGTACGAGTTCGGCGGAATCTCCGTCGTCGCGCCGAGCCATTCGAAAACCTCCTTGAACACGGCACGCTGCTCCGCCTTCGTCAGGCCCTCGTCGATCTTGCCGACCCGCTGTTCCAGCCGGTTCATCCCGAGGACGAACTCCTTGCACTGGGCCAGGAACTTCGCCTGTTCTTCGCGCGTCATGGAGAGACCCGCCTCTCCATGCGGTCCATCCTCGATAAACTTTCGCAACCTTCAAAGGAGGGCGAAGGCTCAGCGAATGGGATGACCGTGTTCGTCCGCGTCGCGAAGGCAGGAGAGATCCCGCCTGGGAGTGGCCGGGTCGTGGTCGTCCAAGGCTATCCGGTCGCCTTGTTCAACGTGGACGGACGATTCTTTGCGGTTTCCAACGTGTGCTTGCACCGCGGTGGGCCCGTGGGCGAGGGGGAACTGGATGGGCCCATTGTCACCTGTCCGATGCACGGATGGGAGTACGATGTGAGGACGGGAGCGAACACGATCAACCCTGCCGCCCGGCTCAAGAGGTACGAGGTCCGCCTCGATGGGGACGATGTCCTCGTCGGCGCGTGAGTCGGCTCGCCCACAGACCTCCGACGGGTCAAGCTTAACCCTCACCTCGGGTTCCACAACTGCTTGGCCACCGAATTCCTCTGGGTGTTTCTCACCATACTTGCCATCCTAGGGCTCATCCCGAACGGCATGTCCCTCGGGCAGGGGCTCCGCATGCGAGGCCATGTGCGCCGCGCGATGCGATTGGCTTTCGGTGCATTCCTCCCGCCCGTGGTCGTGATTCTCCCTGTCCGCGGCATGGACCCAGGATTTGACGACAACGTCCGCGCGATCCTTCGGCAGACGTACCCAAAGTACCGCCTCGTGGTCGTTGCGGAGGATCCGGTGGATTCGGCCGCGGATCAGGTACGTGCGATTGCGAGGGAGACATCGCGCGTTCCTGTGTCCGTGGTGGTGGCCGGCCCTGGCGACCTCCCTGGGAAGGTGAATGCGGTCCGATCGGGCCTCCTGCATCTCACACCAACGGATGAGGTCGTCGTCTTCGCCGATTCGGACATCCGGCCCGCGGAGGATTGGCTCCGTCAGCTCGTCCAACCCCTTGCAGATTCGACCGTCGGCGTGGCCACCGGCTTCCGCTGGTATGTGCCGCCCCGACCGACGTTCTGGTCCCTGGTCCGCACGGAGTGGAACGCCGTGAGCGCGAACGTGTTGTTCGACCCGCGGCGCGCCTTTGCCTGGGGCGGCTCGTGTGCGGTGCGCCGCGACCACCTGCCGGTCTTGCGGCTTGAGGACCGATGGCGGGAGGTGCTGAGCGACGACTTGGTCCTCTCGCAGGCCGTGCGGGATGCCGGCCTCAAGATCGCGTATGCCCCCGCGGCCCTCGTCCCGACGTTTGAGGGAGCGACCCGCGCGATTTGTCTCGAGTGGTGCGTTCGGCAAATGATGATGGCCACTCTGTACCTGCCCATCGTCCGCCGATACGCCGCGGCATCCTTCGCCGTCTTCGATGGGTCCGTGATCTTGGGCCTCGCGTCGCTGAGCCTTGCGTCGGCCTTGGGTCCGTCCTACCTGGTTCCCGCGATTCTCTTCCTCGCGCCACTCCTCGTCGCAGTCGTGAAGGCGTTCGTGCGACGACGCGCCTTGTTTTCCGCCGCCCCCTCCGTCGCCACGGCATGGAAAGTCCCTCCATGGCGGGTCGCGTTCGCGGCCCTCGCGGTCCCATGGGTGATGGCGTGGGGCCTTGTCCGCACCCGGCGACCGACGTCGGTCCGGTGGCGGGGCCATGTGTACGACGTGAGGGACCCGCAGAGAATTCGGCTCCTTGATCCGAGACGAGGGCCGAACCCCGATTCAAAAGACCCGTCGGGGTGATTTCGCGAGATATGGAGGACCACCGGTCCCTTCGCCACTATGGCTGCGGCTTCGCACCGTCCGTGGCCTGCTCCGAGCGTTCCCGCAGCTGCTCCTGGAATTTCGCGAGTTCCGACAGAATCCCGTTGCGTCGTTCGCTCTGTTGTAGCGTGCGCACCATGGAGATGGCGGGCGGGACCAACGCGAAGAACAGGACGATCAAGATGATGGCCGCGGTCAAGCCAACATGGAAACCCTGCAGGATGATCAGCAGGACAATCACGATCGACGGAGGCAGGAAGAAAGCGGTGAACACGCCTTCGATCCGGACGAGCGGCTGGCGCGTCTGGCTTTGCATCGCCAACACCTCCGTGTCGGAGTAACTCTTCGCGGTCGTGATCATCCGCTCGTGTCGGCGCGCGAACCGGTCGCGGATGACCCTCATCGTCTCCTGATAGCCGCGGGATTCCGCGCGGAACGCGCGGATCGACCCGGGGGTGAAGCGGATGAGGATCCGGCGTCCCTCCTTGGTCTCGATGCCGATTCCGGTGTGGACGAGGGTCCCCGCGGACGACGCGAACGGCGACAGGAAGGAGCCCGCGACCTCGTAGCTCCTTGGATACACGTCGCGGACGTCGGACCAGGGGATGTATCGGGGCCTACCCACCATTCGACGCCACAGGGGCAGCGAGATTTCGATTCCGTGTTCGAAGACATATGTCGGGTTCGGTTTGAACAGGGCCATCGCGAGGAGGACGACCGCCAGAGGGGCGAAGCAGAGGCCCCCGAGAGGCCACAGGCCTTCGGGTCCCGCGACGAGCGGTCCGATCCCGAATGTCACGACGAGGACCAGGAGGAGCAGTGCGACCGCCATCGGGTTCGCAGGGATCGGGCGGTAAGCGTACAGCAGGGCACCGCGTCCTCCGTTCTCCATGCGGAAGCGCGAAATGCGGACTCGGCTAAAAGGGCTCCTCACCGAACAAACCCTTTTGCGAGCGGCTCCTTATCGATTCCGTTGCTCGCCCTCGGGATTGAAGGGACCGCGCACACGGTCGGCGTCGGGATCGTCGACGAGACGTGCCGCGTCCTCGCGAACGTCTACGACATGGTGAGGCCCGAGAAAGGGGGAATCCATCCGCGGGAGGCGGCGAACCATCACGCGGACGCGGTCGTCCCGCTGATTCGAAAGGCCGCGGATGTCGCGGGGGTCGACCTCGGGGACCTCGATCTCGTCGCGTTCTCCCAGGGCCCCGGCCTCGGCCCTTGTTTGCGGACCGTCGCGACCGCGGCACGAGCCCTCGCCGTCGCCCTCGATCGACCGATCGTCGGGGTGAATCATTGCGTCGCCCATCTGGAGATCGGCCGCGGTGTCACCGCCGCGAAGGACCCCGTCCTACTGTACGTGAGCGGCGGGAACACCCAGGTCATCGCCTTCGCCCGGGGCCGGTATCGGGTGTTCGGAGAGACGCTCGACATCGGGATCGGCAACATGCTCGACAAGTTCGCCCGGGAGTGCGGCCTTCCGTTCCCGGGCGGTCCGATCCTGGAGAAGCTTGCGCGCGATGGCAGGACGCTGCTGCCGCTGCCATACAGCGTGAAGGGCATGGACGTGGCGTTCAGCGGCATGCTGACTGCGGCCCTCGCCCTCCGTAGGGAGGGCAAGTCCATGGAGGACCTCGCCTTCTCGATCCAGGAGGTCGCCTTCGCCATGCTCACGGAGGTCACGGAACGGGCGATGGCCCATCTAGATAACGACGAGGTCCTCTTGGGCGGCGGCGTTGCATGCAATCGGAGGTTGCAGGGAATGGTCGACCGCATGGCCGCGGACCGCGGGGCGCGGATGTTCGTTCCGCCGGGAGATCTGTGCATCGACAATGGCGCGATGATTGCTTGGACGGGATTGTTGATGCACCGGGGCGGTGTGCGGATGAACCTCAGCGAGACGGTCGTGGACCAGCGGTATCGGACGGACGAGGTGGCGGCAATCTGGCGCGCATGACCGTTAGCCGAATGGCTTCCTTCTGCATCGACCTTAAGTAAGTTCGCGCCCATGGTGAGTTTTGGGAGGGAACGCAGCGCAACGACCGCTTCATGCGACCGCTCTAATCCTGGCGATCACCGGGCTGCTCGCACTCGCGACGGTGGCTGCGTCCGGGGGTCTGCCGACGCCTCGAATGGCGGTCTCGCACACTCCCCATGGTGCGATCCTCATCCGGAGCAACGCGGAGTTCACGGCCGTAAACGGTGTCGTCGGCGGTCACGGCACACCCGACGATCCGTACCTCATATCGGGATGGGAGATTACGAACGTCGATACGACGGAAGCGATCTTCATTCGCGACACCGACGCGAGTTTCGTCATCCGGGATGTGTACGTCCACCAGCCTCCGGGTCTCGGTTTCGCGGGCATCCGTTTCATCGAGGTCTCGAACGGACGGGTCGAGGACTCCACGGTCACCGGGTTCGCCTGGGATCTGTCCTTGGAGTTCACGAGCAACCTCACCGTGGCCCGAAACAACCTGAGCCACGCCGAAGTGGCTATCCAGGTCTGGTATGCGAACGACACCCTTCCGGGGGTGGTCGTGTCCGAAAACAACCTCTCGAGCAGCCAGGCCGGCGTCTCCGTGAGTGGTGGAGGTCGGGCCGCGATTGTGGGGAACCGCATGTCGAACAACAGTTACGGAATTCGGGTTGACGGGAGCTCCAACCTCAGCCTCGTCGCCAACGCGCTGTCGAAGAATCAATTTCAAGGGATGCTTGTCACGCAATCCTCGAACTTGACGATCGAATCCAACGACTTTTCAGGGAATGGGGCGGGCTTGTGGCTGACAGAAAGTCTGAACGCCACGCTCCGCGGCAACACGTTCGATCACGACGGCCTCGTCGTCTTGGGTTCTTCGGTTCCGACGCGGTCGTCTCATTCGGTAGCCGCTGACAACCTCGTGAACGGCAAGCCGATTCGATATTTCAAGGAGGAATCCGGCCTCGTCGTCGAGGGTTCGGACGTCGGGCAACTGATCGTCGTCGATTCGACGAACGTGTCCATTGATAATGTTTCCGCCGATCATGCGGATGTTGGACTCGAACTCGCTCACGTGCAGGGAGCGTCTGTCCAAAATTCGAACTTCAGCTACAACGATCAGGGGGTCTTCGTCACCAATTCTTCCGACATTCTGTTCGCCCACGACTCGGTCTGGTTTACGAAGCAATCGTACCTTCCCCTGGTCCCGGCCAAAGGCAGCGGGATCCATCTCGCGGGCAGTCGCAATGTGACCGTCTCGCTCTCCGATCTCTCCCGGAACGAGGGAGCGGCTCTGTTCGTCGACCGTCCCTCCGAAAACGTGACCGTCTCAGATAGCGCATTGGTCAACAATACGGTCGCCATCCAGGTTTCGAGCCTCTCCGGCCTGACGATGACGAGAGACCGGTTCGAGCGAAACTCGGCCGCCCTCATCGTCACCGATTCGACGGACGTGGCGGTCCAGGATAGCAATATTGAGCGATCCGTTTGGTCTTCCGCCGGTTTCCAAGCCGTCACGAACCTGACGATCATCGGCAACCGGATCGCCGCGAACGCGGGGCCGTTCTGCATCCGATCGAATCACATCATGACGATCGCGAACAATGACTTCGAGTCCAACGAAGGCGCGGGACTGTGTATGGACAGTTCGTTCGACGCCAACATTACCGGCAACCTGTTCGAGAACAATACCGCCGGGGGCATCCAAGTCTATGACTCGGAGGGCATCCGGACATTCCGCAATGCGTTTGCAGACAACTACGTCCACGGCACCTCGCAAGTGTACGATTCGTCGCCGAATCCCAACGCGTGGGACGATGGCTATCCACAAGGAGGCAACTTCTGGTCCAACTATCGGGGCGCCGACCAATGCAGCGGACCGGGGCAGGATGTCTGTAACGGGCCCGACGGGATCGGCGATACTCCATACCCGATCCAAGTTCTCGGAGTGGACCGGTATCCCCTCATGAAGGCCCCTCGGGATGACAGGGCCCCTCCCACGGTCGGGATCACGTCGCCCCCGGACGGCGCCACGGTGAACAGTTCGTCGATTCCCGTGACCGGAATCGCTTCGGACTCCGGTGGGAGCGGCCTCCGCGTGGTGAAGGTCCGGATTTCCGGAGGCGAATGGTCCGCCGCCGCGGGGCTCGCGACTTGGACGTCCGTCGCAACCCTGGTGTCGGGCAGCAACCGCATCGATGCCCAGGCATGGGACAACGCGGGCAATCCGTCCGCGATCGCGAGCGTGAATGTGACCTTCACTTCGCCGCCCCCTCCGCCGCCGACGAACACGCCGCCATACGCGAACTTCAGCTGGACACCCGCCAGCGGAAACACGTCCACTGTTTTCACGTTCACCTCCACCTCGTGGGACTCTCAAGATCCGCCGAACCTCCTCGAAGTACGGTGGGACTGGGAAAGCGACGGTGTTTGGGACACCCCGGTGTCCACTAATGCCACGGAGGAGCACCAGTTCGCCGTGCCGGGGAGCTACAATGTGACCATGGAGGCGGGGGACACCGGAGGGTTAACCGCGAACCGGACCGCGACGGTCGTGGTCACTACCATCCCACCGCCCCCGCCGCCGCCTCTTGTCGTGGAGATTACGGCGACGCCAAACGAAGGGACGATGCCGCTCACCGTGTCCTTCACCAGCGCCTTGACCGGCGGTGTATCTCCCTACTCCTACGATTGGGAGTTCGGCGACGGCAGCAGGAGCAACGCCGCGAACACGGTCCACATCTACCTCACGGGAGGGAACTTCTCCGTGTGGCTCATTGCCGACGACTCGGCAGGCCAATCCGAGGTGTCGAACGTCATGTGGGTGAACGTCACCCCGGCCGCCGTGAATCTCACGGTCTCTACGCCTTCCGCCTTTGTCCGGACCTCGGCCGGGACGATGGTCACGCTCCGCGCGACGGTCTCGGGGGGCACAGCCCCTTACACCTATCTGTGGGACTTCGGGGACGGAGGGACGAGCACCGAGGTAGCGCCGACACACCTGTATGCGGCTCCCGCGAAGTATCACGTGCAGGTCCGCGTCACGGATTCGAAAGGTCAGGTAGCGACCTATTCGTTCGATCTCGCCGTGCCCGCGATTGGCGTTCCGCGGCTCGCCCTCGACCCCCTTTGGATCGCGGTCGGTGTCGGCGCAATGTTCGCCGTGGGGATCGGTCTGGGTTTCCTCGGGGCGCGTCGACTTCGGCGTCCCAAGCCGCCACAGACGGACTAAGGCGACTGGCTCCGAGCCCGGATGGCTTCGACTCCAACGCCCTTCGAGAACGAGTACTGCTCCGCGGCGAGGGTCGCCTCGATTGCACGAAATCCCACTTCGAGATCTTCGAACGTGCAGATGCCCATGTGGCCGATCCGGAAGATCCGACCTTTCAGGTGATCCTGGCCTCCTGCCACGATCGTCCGATGCCTCTCTCGGAGGATCTGCCGAAACTTCGCATCCTCGACCCCTTCGGGGTATCGGATCGCGGACACCGTGTTCGAAGCGAACCGGCGATCCGGGAACAATTCGAGTCCGAGGGCCTCCACCGCGGCCCGCGCCGCCTCGGCGAGTCGTTTCGTGCGCGCGATTCGATTCGACAGCCCTTCCTCCTTTAACAGGATCAGGGCTTCGCGGAACGCCAGGAACAACGGAACCGCTGGCGTGTAGGGCGTGTCCTGTTTCGCGAGCGCATCGACGTGGGCTTTGAGATTCGTGTAGAACGAGGTGTCGGAGTGGAGCGAGTCGTACGCCCTTTTGGAGAGGGCGACGGCGCTGAGGCCCGCCGGTGCCGCGAGGCATTTCTGCGAACCCATCACGAGCGCGTCGATGCCCCACGCGTCCATCTGGTTCTCGAGCCCGCCGACGGCCGTGATACCGTCGACGATCAGGAATGCATCGTGGGACTTCACGACCTTCGCGATCTCGGCCATCGGATTCGTGAGGCCGGTCGACGTCTCGTTCCAGCAGACGGTGACCGCGCGAAACGCTCCTGCCTCCATGGCGCTCGCGACCTTCTTCGGATCCACCGCCGTGCCCCACTCAAACGGAAGGGCCGTGGCGTGCGCGAAAACCCCACACAGTTCGTGAAATCTCTGACTGAACTTGCCGTTCACCAGGTTCAGCACGCGGTCGTCCTTTCGAACGAGCCCGGTCACCGCCGCCTCTAGGCCCGCCGTGCCGGAACCCGAGAGGACCGCGACTTCACCCTTCGTGCCGAACACGTATTGCGTGAGCGTGCGGACGTCTGCAAGTATTTCCTTAAATTCCGGACCTCGGTGGTTCATGGCGGGTCTCGCCATTGCCCGGAGGACGCGCGGATCCATCCTGACGGGGCCCGGAAGCAAGAACACGTCCGCCGGAGGGTCCGTCATCGCGCCGCTCGAACGTCCGAGGATGCGATAAACGATTCGTTCGGGAGGTCAAAAACGAAGAGGCGATGAAAATTGCACGACGATTGACGATAGGTCTTCCACACGAAACGAGGTTCCTTCGTTTGACAAAGTTCCAGCAACGGTTAAATACGGTGTAACTATTCCGCCGGACGCTCGTCGGGCAAACGATGTCGTTTTGACCCACGATGCAGGGCGGAGAACATGCGAGATGCGGATTCGGAAAAGATGACGTTGCGCCTCCCCCCGCGGTACCTGAAGGCGCTCGACTTCCTCGTGGAGGTCGACGACTTCCCGAGCCGCTCGGAGGCCGTGCGCGCGGCGATCCGTGACTTCGTGTACGCCCGCGTGGAACTCGTCACGGACAAGCTCAAGAAAATGAAGGACGCAGAACGCACCCTCGCGGAAGCCGAGGCGTTCAAGCGCGAATACATGAACCAGTGAGATGGACGGGCATCCGCCGAAGAGGTGCGGCGGAACCCCCGAATCGTCACGATTACCTCCCCCCCAACTGGGTGGCCGTAGAGCCACCCACTTTTCTTTTCGCAATCAGCCACGACGCTCGACCGCCGTGTTTTGTCAAGCGAATCAGAAACGATTCTCGTTTCAGGTTCGGTTGACCGCCCTGCCTAAGGAGGCGAGGGGCACGTCTCCTTTCGATGGCGACGGTCACGAGGCTCTGGAATCGGTGGCAAGACACCGGGTACGACGCGGAACTCCCCCTCCGCATTCGGCACTTCGTCTGGCTCTCGACGGGGATGTTCAGCGCGGCCGCCTTGGCCCTCGCGTTCCTCGGCTACCTATGGACCGAGACCTTCGCCAACGCGGCCTCCAACTTCCTCGCGTCGATCGTGTCGGGGGCGATGTTCGGGCTTTCCTCCTTCTTGAAGTTCGGTCCGATGGACGCGTGATATTCACTCGCGATAACCGGTTCGCCACTTACTTCCCTCTGGCGCGGCCTCGCCGCGATCCGTGGCGACGCAAGCGGAGCACGCGACCCCCGCGGATCTCCTCCAGCCGCTCGCACTCACGTTCTTCGTGCGACTCCGAAAATTCCTGTGGCTCTCGTCCGGCCTGTTCAGCGCCGCGGCGCTCGCCGTCCCCATGATCGGCGTCCTGGCCTTCGGCCGCTTGGAAGGCGTCGGACCGAGTTTTCTCGCGGCCCTCGCGAGCGCATGTCTCTTCGGACTCGCGTCGATCTTTCATTTCGGCCCGGACTCGGCGTGATTGCTCCCTAGCGGACGACGAAGATTTATTACGGGACGCCCTTCGCGACGGCCATGGAGCGGGAGGTGTGGATCCGAGGGGCGATGGTCCTCTCGATTCTCGCGCTGATGGTCCTGATCCTCATCACCCCGAGCCTCCTCGGCCGGACCTCGACCGAGCTCGCCTCCGTCCCGCTCTTGACCATCGGCATGTCCCGGAACGAGTCGGCCTTCATCGTGAACCTCGGGGCCGTGGTCCAGGCCTACCAATACGACATTGTGCGGATGACGCTCAACGGCTCGGATCCATCCGTGAACCGGACGCCGCATGAGGAGCACGACTCATTCGGGTTCCATGTTTGGGTGGCCGGGAACGTATCTTTTTCCGTCCACGTGTACCTCGTGGATCACGTGGACCGCGTGGACCAACGGCGGAATTACTTCGAGTATAATGTGACCGTGCACCGCGAGACCGATTCGCAAAGCCGCACTGTCATGGTCTTCACCTTCCCCTTCGAAAAGGACAGGAAGGATACGGTGGTCCGGATCACACGGCCGGAGGACTTCAAGCAGGTAATCCCCCCTCGAGGTACGATCCCATGAGACTTTCCCGGTGGGTCCTCCTCTGGCTCCTGATCATCGGCGTCCTCGTCGCGATCGAGATCGGAGTCGTGACCGGCCGGCTCGATCCGATCGGATCGTTCCTCGTGTTCATCCTCGCGCTCATGGTCGTCTCCGTCCTGTCCATCATCGGCGCGGTGTTCGTGGGCATGTTCGTGTCCCATCGCATCCTGTCCACGAAGGGCTTCACCCCGTTCGAACAGGAGATGCTCCGGATGCGTCAGGACGTCCGGGAGCTGAGCGAGCGCCTCGGTGAGATCGCGGCGCGCCTGGGCCTGGCGCCCGGCGACCGGAACAAGCCGCCTTAGGCGAGGCGCTCCGGGCATCCCGCACGCCGGGAGCAGTGGATGCACTTCCCCGGTCGGCTGTGGTTCCGATGGGCCTCGCCCTTCGTGATTGCGAGCCGCATCTCCGCGAGCTTCTGCAAGAGTAGCTTCTTCTGGTCCTCGTTGTACTCGATCTCGAACGCCGTCTCTCCGTACCGGATGATCCCATATGGCGGCGCGCGGCCGTACTCGTCCTCGAGCAGCACGCAATAGGCGACGACCTGGAGGATGTGGGAGAAGAGAGGCCCGCGGGGAACCCGGCCCGTCTTGAGCTCGACGGGAATGTGGTGCTCTCCGTCCATCACGACCGCGTCGGGCCGGCCGGAGAGGCCGTGCTTCTTCGACACGAAGAGTTTCGGTTTCTCGGCCGCGGAGTCGATGTACACGAGGTCTCCTCGCATGTCATACGCTGCGCGGGTCGACGCGGCCATCTGGAGGTCGCCGATGGACCGATAGAGGAACACGGAGGCCCCGACGAGCCAGAGGAGCGCGAGGGCCTCGAACCCTTGCGCGAGCGCGTCGTTCTGGACCCCCTGCAGCGACACGGCCGCCGTCGCGATCACGGCAGCGGACATCGCCGTGCCGAGGATGACCCGCTCGGAGATCAGCTTGTCCTGCGGCGTCGCGATGCGGTCGGCGCGGAAGAGGAAGTACACGGCCGCGAGGAGCCAGATCAGGGAGATCGCGCTGAGGGTCTGCGAGGTCTGCACCGGCGAGGTGCCGAGGAATCGCAGGCCGACCGTCGCGACGATTGAGGCCGCGATCGCGAAGTAGAGGACCCCGGCCTCGGCCTCCCGGGCCTTGGC
>VBLU01000017.1 GCA_005879065.1 Methanobacteriota archaeon | reverse complement strand
GGCGATCATGGTGGGCCTCTGCGCGATCCTCGACGAAGCAGAAGCCGGAGACCGTATCTTCGCCGTCGGGTACGGCAGCGGTGCTGGCTCCGACGGATTCGATTTGACCGTCACGGACGAGATCACGAAGCTCCGGCGCGATGCGACCCCGACGATCAAGGAACTGATTGCGGACCAGGAGTTCCTCGACTATGCGACGTACGCGAAGTACCGCGGCAAGATCCTGATGCGGGAGGCTTGAGCGGGTGCGGGACGTCGCGGTGATCGGGATCGGGGAGACGGAGTTCGGCGAATTGTGGGACCGCTCCTTCCGAGACATCGGCATCGAGGCCGGTCTGAAGGCGATTCAGGATGCGAAGATCCGCTCGGAGGACATCGATGCGGTCTACATCGGGAACATGTCCGCGGGGAAGTTCATCGATCAGGAGCATGTCTCCGCCCTCGTGGCGGATTACGCCGGGCTGGCGGACATGCACCTGCCGACCGTTCGGGTGGAAGGAGGGGGCGCGTGCGGCGCCATCGCACTGCTGCAGGCGCGCCTCGCGATCGCCTCCGGCATGCACGACATCGTGGTCGTGGGCGGGGCGGAGAAGATGACGGACGTGGGAGACGTCCAGGCAGCGGAGATTCTTTCCTCCACCGCGGACCAGGAATGGGAGAGCGTCTTCGGGGCGACGTTCGCGGGCCTCTACGCGATGATGGCCCGCCGACACATGTATGAATTCGGCACGACGCGGGAGCAGCTGGCCGCGGTCGCCGTGAAAAACCACAAGAACGGCGCCCTGAACCCGGAGGCCCAGTTCCAGAAGGAGATCACGATTGAGACCGTGCTGCAGGCTCCGCGGGTGGCGGAACCCCTCGGAGTGTTCGATTGTGCGCCGCTATCCGATGGCGCGGCCGCCGTCGTCCTTTGCGAGATGCAGAAGGCCCGGAAGTTCAGCGACACGCCGATCCGGATCGCGGGCTCGGGCCAGGCGAGCGACTTCCTCGCGTTGCACGACCGGCGCGACCTGACGACCTTGGACGCGACCGTGATCGCGGGCAAGAGGGCGTTCCACGAGGCGCGTCTCCAGCCGAAGGACGTCCAGGTCGCCGAAGTCCACGACAACTTCACGATCTCCGAGATCCTCGCGATCGAGGATTTGCGGTTCATCGAGAAAGGCAAGGGCGGGCCCGCCACCGCGGAAGGGCTGACCGCCCTGAACGGCAAGGTCTCCGTGAACACGTCCGGTGGGCTGAAGGCACGGGGCCAGCCGGTCGGGGCGACGGGCGTCGCGCAAGCCGTGGAGATCGTGCGGCAGTTGCGCGGGGAAGCCGGCAAGCGCCAGGTCGTCGGGGCGCGTCACGGGCTCACACATACGCTGGGCGGGACGGGTGCCACGGCGGTCGTCCACCTCTTCGAGCGAGGGGATTGAGATGGCCATCCCCCGATTCTGGCGGGAGATCCAGAGCCGATACAACCTCATCGGGACGAAGTGCGGGAGCTGCGGGAAGGTCGACTTCCCCCCCCGGGCCGTCTGCCCGGTCTGCGGTCGCAAGTCGATCGGCAAGATGCAGCGTCTCCAGCTCGGCGGCAAGGGGACCGTCGTCACGTACACGGTCATCCACGACGCACCGGCCCAGTTCGAGATGCAGAAGCCCTACGTGATGGCGATCATCGAGATGGACGAGGGCGTCCGGCTCACGTCTCAATTGATCGACGTAAAAGCCGAGGATGTTACGATCGGGATGAAGGTCCAATCCTCCTTCCGGAAACTTGGCCAGGAAGGGGAGGCGGGCGTCATCCATTACGGGTACAAGTTCCGGCCCGCCGGTTGATCGGGACATCGGGTGTCTCGTCCGATTCTCCAGACGCCCTCGGCGTGTTCTCAGAATCGAGTTCGGTCCGAACACTTGGCCTTTATGACGCAACACGCCATTCCTCTTTCGGGGAGTGGAGGAACGACGAAGCGACCGAGGTCGCAAGCCGAAGAGGCGAGCCCGAAGCCGACATCACCGAGCACGAGACCGTCGTCAAGGCATGGCTCGTTCGCGAGGCTCCGGACATGGTTCCGGCGTTCGCCGCCCCCGGCCTTGCTCATGCGCCAGCCGGTCGCCCCCTCGGTGGTCCTGGCCTGCGAACGATGCGGCTTTGACTACACCGTGACTCGCATCGAGGTAGGTGGCGGAAAAGAGGCCAACATCTGGTCGTGCGACTGCGGGAGTCGGTACATTCCTCCCGGGGGAGTGCCCACATCCCAGCTCGTCCGGCCCTGAGTGGCCCTCGATGAAGGCGGGGCGGACTCAGCCCTTCGCGGCGGACTTAAGGTCTCGAGGTCGGCACTCGAGCGCCGGTCGGGGCCGGTCGTCGAGCCCGGACCCAGTACAGGCCCACCGCGATGTAGATGACTAGGAACGTCCCGAGGATTGCCGTCCAGACGGAGATGACGAGCGAACCGGACATCGCGCGCAGCGAGTATCGCCACGTGAGGAACGCCAGGGAGAGGAATCCGACGCCCGCGAGGACTCGAGCGAGCGCGCCGAAACGACTTCGATCGAGGGTCCATCGGAGGCCCGAGGTGAGGAAGTTCGATAGGCCGAGGAGTCCGAAGAAGATGATCCCGCTCGCGATGATTCCGTCCGGAGGGCGGACGAAAAGGCCGTTTGCGACGATCAGATCCGACCAGAACCGGAGATCGTTCAGCAGGTTCGTGTTCAGGGTGAAGACGATGCCGACGATCAAGAGGAAGAAAGCGACTCCGATCAGACCCACGAAATCCGGGCGACGCTCGGGGAACGCACGGGCCACGGGCGGATTGGGTTTGAGCGCCGGGGACGTGCGCGGAGCCGGTGGAGCCGTCGGAGCGGTAGGTGTCCCCGCGCGATCCGGTAGCAGGGAACCGCAGTACACACAGAACGCGACCTCGGCGTCGTTCTCAGTGCCGCATTTCGGGCATCGCACGCGTTCCACCTGGAGTCCTCCCATGTCGGGTAGAGGGCTTAGAACTTTCGTTGCTTCGATCTTTTCCGTGGAGGTTCCTTCGGCGGGTGCATCAACGCCCAGAATTTCTCCTAGTTCTTCGACGTCGAGCTGGCTCTTCACGTCCGCCCCTTCGAGGACTTGCAAGTTCCGTTCGAGGAGGGCGAGCTCCCGCGGATCGAGCGTCTGCGGACGGAACGCGATGAGCACGATGGCCTGAGTCCCCATCGTGAATTCGTTCAAGTGCTCGACGAAGGCCAGGAGGGTCGGCTGGAACCCGTTGTGGAGGATCACGTACTCGAGGCCATCGATCAGGACGATCCCGGAGGAGCCGTGCTCTTGGATGAACTGCTGGATCGCCTTCGCGACGGAGGCCATTGCATTCGCGCTGAAGTGGTCCTCCCCCGGCACTTCCGCCAACCATCCGATCCGAACGTTCGCAGACCCGAATCTCGTTCGGACCTTTTCGGGATGCATGCGGGAGAGGCAGAAACCCGCTTCCTGTTCGGGTAAGAGTCGCAGGAAGAGCCGGTAGGCGGTTTCCGATGTCTCGTTCTCGAGGAGGTAACAGACGCCTCGTCGGATTCGCATCGGAACGATCGCCTCTAGCGTACGCCCTTCCGAGCACCAGTCTGCAGCTGCCTACCACGATTCGGGCTCGGTGCGGGCGGCCCGGCTTCTGGACCGCGTAGACTTCGAGGCACATAAATCATCCGCACCACCGCTAACATGAAGCGCGCGGATCGGCGTCGATTCGCGGAGACCGGGTGAGATTGGAGGTCTCGTCCTTGGACTCGACTCCTACGACCCAAGACATGGACTTCCCTTGGCGCACGAAAGTGTCACAGGGCCGGTCCAGCGTTCCGGCCCAACAAATGTTCGCGGGCGAGACCGAGGGGCGGCGCCCCAAGGGCAAGGAACGCATCGTGGAATTCCTTCAATCCTGCCTTCGGATGCTGTTTCTCCCAATCGGCTCGTAGTTTCTGGATCATCAGCTTTCCCAGCGTGTAGTTCAGATATCCAGGGTCCCACGTGCCGCGTTTCGCCTCCCGCTCCGCGGGTAGCCGGTCGAGGTAGGCGTTCTCCATGAAGAACCGAGTCGCGTCCTCCCAGGACCACCCGGCGGTGTGCATGCCGATCGAGGCGAGGTAGCGGCAATCCCGCAGGAGGGCGTCCTGCAACATCGCGAGCTTGAGGCGCCGGTCGCCGAAGCCTTGCTCGACCATCATCGCCTCGCAGTAATGGGCCCAACCTTCCGTGAACGCGTACGAGTAATAGCTCTTCAAGACGGTCGACGCGACCCGCATGCGGTGGAGGAAGTGCACGTAGTGGCCGGGATAGCACTCGTGGACCGAGATGTTCCGGAGGGTCGTATAATTCAGATGTCGGAGCCATTCCTCTTTCTTCTCGGACGTCCAGGATTCCTCGGTCGGCGTCACGTAGTAGTAGGCGTCCTTCGCGATCTTCTCGAAACTACCGGGCGGATTTATCGCCGCGGTGGCGAAGCGATAGAACCGAGGGGTCTCGATTACCTTCGCCCGCTCCTCGGAGGGGACCGTCACGATGTCGTGCTCGATCAGGTATCCGCGGATCTCCTCGAGCATCCCTCGGGTATCCTCGATCAGATTCTCCTCCACCGGATGGTCCCGTTCCATGTCTTCGAGGACTTCCTTGGCCTTCTTGGACGAATCGATTTTCTTCGCCGTTTCCCGGAAGGCGGTCTGATTCGCCTTCATGTCCGCGTGGCCGACTTCTGAGAGGCGCTCCAGCGGAATGCGGGCGAGATGTTCCGCGAAGATCATCCGTTCGTACTTGCGCCGGCCGAGCGCGAACTCTCTCTTGATGCGAGGTTTGTAGTCCGTCGTAAGCTCGTGCACGAGGTCCTTCAGTTCCGACTTGGCTGTCTCGTTCGTCCTCTCCACGAGGGCACGAACCACGGGGGAGGCGTCCGCGAGGTGGTCCGGCAGTTCCCGCGAATACGCGTCGAGGATACCCGCCGCGGCCATCTCCGCCATCTCGTAGCAGGTGTCCGCGAGGCGCCGGTCGATTGTCCCTCGGAGGACCCTCAGAAAGCCCGGGATCTGCGATTGGAGTTTCCCCACGGCCCGGAGGCGCCGGTCGAGGGGCGCGTACGTCCGCAAGAGGTAGTTCACGATGCTCAAACGGTACAGGAAATAGAACGGAAATGCCCGGGGCAAGCGCTGATCGTCTATCTCGGAGAGTTCGGAGAGCAGCAAGCCGCGAAGCACGCCCAATTCGAGGCGGGCAGCACGAGAGAGGCCGTCCGTCTGCGCGATCCGGTCGAGCGCCTTCAGGTCTTTCCGTGCCCGAGACGTGTACCGGCTCAGCGAGGCCACCGAGTAATCGGGCAGGATCCCGTCGAACCGATGAAGGCCGGAGGCCGCCGAACCGGTCGGATCGAAGGACCGGTGGTCTTCGATGATCCGCTTCGCCACCACTCGAAAGTTCGATCGGCTCTTCCCGCGGGCCATGGTCCCCTTCCCGCGCGGGGAACGAGCGCGTGGCGAAAAGGCTTGTCCTCGGACTCGGTCGGGAGGCTGAGCCACCCAGAATCCTCATTCACCCGGAGGCGTTGCCGTCCATCATGGAACGCATTGAAGCAGACCTCTTGATCCCGGGCCGGGGGGAGCCGATTCGGAATGGTTGCGTAGTCCTCGACGGTTCCACGATCGCCTTCGCGGGACCTATCGAGGGAGCCCCGAAGGCGCCCGCCGGGACTCGCGCGCATCGTGTCCCGGTCGTCATGCCGGGCCTGTGGGACTGCCATGGTCACTTCATGGGAATCCGGGCGACGAACGTGGAGGACATCGCGAAGACCTCCCTTCCGGTCCTGACCGCACGGAGTGTCGCCGATGCGATCCGTGCTCTGGTTGCGGGTTTCACGAGTGTCCGGGACCTCGTCGGCCTCGGGGTTCATCTCGCACGCGTCGTCGACGAGGGAACGATTCCGGGGCCTCATATCTACGGCGGCGGTGCCATGCTGAGTCCGACGGCGGGTCACGGGGACCTCCACATGTTCCCGACGTCCTACATCCATGCCCTCGCCGCTGCCGGTTACTTCTTCCAATTGTGCGACGGCATCTCGGAGTGCCTCCGTGGCGTGCGCAATCAATTGCGGCTGGGGGCGAGGGTGATCAAGGTCTGCGCCTCCGGTGGAGTGATGAGCGAAATGGACCATCCGGTCCATCAACAGTTCTCGGACGACGAGCTCCACGCCATCGTCGGAGAGGCGGCCCGGGCTGAGCGGATCGTCGCGGCACACTGCCATGGGAAGCCCGGGATCATGGCCGCCCTCCGCGCCGGCTGCGGGACGATCGAGCACGGATCGTATCTGGACGAAGAGGCCGTGGACCTCATGATCCAAAGGAAGGCGATCCTGGTCCCGACGCGGTACATCCTGGAGCGGTTGATCGCCCTCGGTCCGAAGATGAACATCCCGGACTACGCATTTCGGAAGGTCGTCGCCATCGGCGACCAGCACAAGCGGTCACTCCAGCTCGCGATCCGGAAGGGCGTGCGGATCGCCCTCGGGACGGACATCTGGAGCACGGGCGAGGGGACGATCGCCCCGTGGGGTCAGAACGCGCAGGAACTGGTCCATCTGGTGGACGCCGGGATGACGCCGTTGCAGGCGATCGAGGCCGCGACGGCGAACGCCCCGATGACCTTGGGACCCCAAGCACCGAAATCAGGGCAGCTCAAAGCCGGGTACGACGCGGATGTCCTCGCGGTCCGCAAGGATCCGCTGGGTGACATCGCGGTCCTTGCTTCGCCGGAAAACCTGATCACCGTATGGAAGTCAGGGCAAGCGATCGATCGCTCGACCCGCTAAGGTGGAACCGGGAGGTAGGGGACCCGCTCCCATACGAGTCCATCTCCCACGACTCGTCGGTTCAGTTTGCCATTTCCCTCAAGTTCCTCGAGGAGCAACTCGGCGTCATCATCGGTGACGCCCAGGACCGCGGCGATTTCTCGGGTTGCCCAGTGTTTCGACAGGCCCAGCAGCTGCACGACGGACCGCTCCGAGGGCTCGAGGACCTTTCCTTGGAGGTCCGGATCGACCTGCCGTAGCACGTCCTCGAACACCTCCCAGGGCTGCCATCCGTTCAGCCGCGCCGACGCCTCTCCCCGACCGATCGTGAAGGTCGGGAATCCGCGGACCTCGAGGCGTTCGCATTCCTCGCGATCCCTTTGGAACGCCTGCTCCGCGCTGCCGTCTTCAAGCGCTTTGCTAAACGCCTCGACGTCGAGACCGGTCTCTCGCGCGACGTCCGTTTGGACTTCGACGCGGTGGATGGGTCGGGCGTCGAGGCACCACGCTTCGCGAAGGGCCCTCAAGTATTGCCGATCGGCGCGGGCTCCCTGGAGGGACGCCGCCTTCGCCGCGATGCACGCAGGCCACGTGGAGTTGAAATCGTCCACGCCTTTGATCATCCGTTTCGAATCCATTGGCATCCGATGTTGCGTGGACACGGCTTCGAAGAACGCCAGGACGGAATCCGTCCACCGGCCTCCGGACATCCGCGCCCACTGCTCTCGCATCGGACCGAAGTCTTCGAACAGGCCGCCTTGCCGGATCTCCAGTTCGACGTGGTCCCCGTAGACGATCTCCAGCCGACGAATCATCGGCTCGCATCCCCAGCACCAAATGTTGTGCGGGTCGGTATACCAGACGACATGCAGCGGGGCGGACATCGTGGGGCTCGGGACCCACAGAGAGCGGTCGGTATTATCCTTGTCGGGATTCAGATGTCCGAGTGGCGGCAAACGATTTTATCGGTTCGCGCGGTCATGAATTCGGAACCAGATTCGGAGAAGTGTCGTGCCCATCTTCATTCGGATCGCCGAACGATTGAGTG
>VBLU01000016.1:8146-13046 GCA_005879065.1 Methanobacteriota archaeon | reverse complement strand
GCCCTCTTTCGATCATCGAAGGGATGGAATGGGTTCGCCCGTCGTTTCCGAGGAGGTCCGCTCCTACTTTCAAAGCCTCGCGTCGCTGGTCGACGCGACGTACGCGGTCGCTCGTGCCGCGCGGGCTCGCGGGTTCGATCCCGAGCTGGATGTGGAGATCCCCGTCACGGACGACCTCGCATCCCGAGTGGAACGGCTCCTGGAACACTACGAGGTCGAGGGTGTCGCCCGACGGATCCGGGAACTGGCGAAGGTCCACGACCGCGAGGAACTTGCCATCCTCGTGGCGAAGGAGATGGCCGTGCGGCCCGCGGCGAGCAAGGAGAGGGCCGTGGAACGGGCGGTCCGAGTGGGCCTCGCGATCTTGACGGAAGGAATTCTCGTCGCCCCCCTGGAAGGCCTCGCCACGGTGAAGATCAAACGGAACCGGGACGGCAGCTCGTACGTGGACTTGTCCTACGCAGGACCGATTCGTTCCGCCGGCGGGACCGGCCAAGCCCTGAGCGTCCTCATCGCGGACGTCGTCCGGCGGGAACTCGGCATCGGCCGTTACCAACCGGCGCGGGAAGAGGTCGAGCGCTTCAAGGAGGAAATCCCCCTGTACAAGCAGGTCCAACACCTCCAATACACCCCCTCCGACGAGGAGATCTCGCTCATCGTCTCGAATTGCCCCGTAGCGATCAACGGCGAAGGGACGGAGGACGCGGAGATCAGCGGCTTCCGAGACCTGCCCCGAATCGAGACGAACCGGATTCGTGGCGGCGCGTGCCTCGTCATCGCGGATGGGATGTGCCTCAAGGCCCCGAAGATCCAGAAACACGTGCGAAAGTTGCGGATCGACGGTTGGGAGTTCATCGATGCGTACATGGAGAAGAAGAACGCGGGACCCGACGACGTCACGGAGGACTCCGGCGTCGAGCCGAGCGAGGTGTTCATCCAGAACATTGTGGCCGGGCGGCCCGTCCTCTGCCATCCGAGCCGGGCCGGCGGCCTTCGTCTCCGGTACGGCCGCACCCGGGCCACGGGTCTCGCTGCCGTGGCCCTGCATCCCGCGACGATGCACATCCTCGACGACTTCATCGCGGTCGGGACTCAAATCAAGACGGAACGTCCCGGAAAGGCGGGCGCGGTCACGCCCTGCGACACGATCGAAGGGCCGCTCGTCGTCCTGGACACGGGAGACTTCGTCGAAGTGCCGGACGCCGCGGCCGCGAAACGGCTCGCCGGACATGTCCGTGTCATCGCGGATCTCGGCGAGATTCTCATCCCTTTCGGAGAATTCCTCGAGAACAATCACGTCTTGATGCCCGGCGCGTTTTCGTCGGAGTGGTACGGCCTCCTCCTAAAGAAGGCCCTGGGGCAGTTGCCGGCCGGATGGGAAACGGCGACGGCATCCCAGGCCCTCGCGTGGTCCCGGGAATTCGGCGTGCCTCTCCACCCTCGATACAATCTGTTCTTCCATGACTTCGCCGTCGAGGATCTGCAGCTCCTCCGCGAACGCATCGGCGGCGAAGGACGCCTCACGGAAGGCCGGCTCGTCGTCCCCGCCGACGAGGAATTTCGAGAGTGGTTCGTCCGGCTGGGCGTCCTCTATGCGATCCGCGGGAGCGACTTGGTCGTCGAAAGGCACACGGATGTGCTCTTGGCGACCCTGGGAATCGCCGTCGACCAGTCGAACCTCGTACTCGCGCCAAGGCCTGAGACTACGGACCCTCTCGCGTTCGCGACCTCCCTTGCCGGCTTCCTCGTGAAAGCCCGCGGCCCCACCCGGATCGGTGCCCGGATGGCCCGTCCGGAGAAGGCCGCGCCCCGGAAGATGCAGCCCGCACCGCATTCGCTCTTCCCGATCGGACACGAGGGCGGGGCCCAGCGGCTGCTCCTCGAGGCGGCTTCCAAGGAGACCATTGAGGTGGAGGTCGGCCTTCGGATCTGTTCCGCGTGCGGGAAGCGGTGGTTCCTCCCGAAGTGTTCGTGCGGCGGACACACGACGGCACGCAACGGACCCGCGCGGCAGCGCGTCCCGATCGCCGAAGTGTTGCGGACCGCCCTGGAACGACTCGGCGAACCGAAGCCGTCCGAGATCAAGGCGGTCCAGGGCATGATCTCGAAGAACAAGACGCCGGAACCGATCGAGAAAGGCGTCCTTCGGGCGAAGCACGAGATCTACGTGTTCAAGGACGGCACGACCCGGTTCGACATGACGAACCTCCCGCTCACGCACTTCACCCCGAGGGAAGCCGGCATCTCCGTGGAAGAGGCGCGGCGTCTCGGATACGCCCGGGATATGGTGGGACGTCCGCTCGAACGAGAGGATCAGGTCCTCGAATTGCGGCCCCAAGACATCCTCGTCGCCCGCTCCGGGGGAGAATACCTCGTCCGCGTGGCGGCGTTCATCGACGACCTCTTGGAACGCCTCTATGGCCTCGGCCGCTTCTACTACGCGAAGTCACCCCAGGACCTCTTGGGCCACCTCGTCGTGACGCTCGCCCCGCACACGAGCGGCGGAGTCCTCGCGCGGATCGTCGGGTTCACGGATGCCAAGGCCTGGTTCGCCCATCCTTACCTGATCGCGGCCCGCCGCCGGAACTGCGACGGAGACGAGGATTCGCTCATCTTGCTCCTGGATTGCCTGATCAACTTTTCCCGGTCGTTCCTGCCGGACAAGCGAGGCGGCCTCATGGATGCGCCGCTCGTCCTGACGACTCGGATCGATCCGAACGAGATCGACAAAGAGGCCCACAACCTCGACCTGCCGGCCGGGTATCCGCTCGCGTTGTTCGAAGCCGCGGAGCGGTTCGCCCACCCGAAGGAGGTCGAGGCTCAGATCGACACGGTCGGGAAGCGAATCGGAAGCGTGCTCCAGTATGAGGGATTCGCGTACACACACGAAACGCATGGGGTGGCCCAGGGGCCCCTCGCCTCCGCCTATGGGGAGGGATCCATGGCGGAGAAGATCGACAAACAGCTCGACCTCGCGCTGCGGATCCGTGCCGTGGATCCGAACGACGTCGTGGCCCGCATCGTCGTCCATCATTTCCTTCCCGACCTGATCGGGAACCTGAAGGCATTCTCCAGCCAGTCCGTGCGCTGCACGAAATGCGGGGCGAAGTACCGTCGGATCCCGCTCCGGGGACGGTGCCTCGAATGCAGCGGCAACCTGACGCTCACCGTTCACGAGAGTTCCGTGAAGAAGTACCTCGAGATCTCGAAGCGAATCAGCCAGCAGTTCGAGGTATCGAACTACCTCCGGCAGCGGATCGACTTGATTGAAGAAGCGATCACGTCGCTCTTCACGAACGACCGGACGCAGGACCTGAAGCTCGACGACTTCTTCTAGGCCGCCGCGACGCGCGCCTGCTCGCTCCGGATCTTGAGTGCCGCCGCAGCCGCGAGGAATGCCCCGAGGGCGAAGGCGCCGACGACGAGGAGGGGGAAGTTCGCAATCGTAAGGTTCGCGAGCTCCGTCGGCACCACGCCCGAGTTCAATCCGAGATTTTCCGGCCCATAGACGAACACGCCTAGGAGGGCCAGCCCGAGGAGCATGAACACGATCCCCGCCTTCGCGGAGCCCGGCATGCGGAGAGTGTAGCCACAGGTGGGGCATACCCAGATGGCGTCGTCCGGCAACTCCGCATAACATTCCGGACAGCGGCGCGCCATCGGGCGGGACAGAAAGGCCGCGGGCAAATAGTTTATGTCAGTGTGCCCGCGTCGATGCAACGATGCGCGGATAACCCTTTAGTAACGCGCGTCGGTTTGCCGATGAATGAGGAAGTCGACCGCCCTCGGTCTCACGGCCCTCGTCCTCGGCTCGGTCGCGGTCCGACTCTCCCCTCTTTGGTCGTTCCTCTATTGGGGTTCGGACACGGGCGAGTACTTCGCGATTCTCCGAGATCTCGTCCGGACCGGCCACGTCTCGACGACGTACGACGGATGGGGCGTCACGTATCCGTATTTCCCGGGCATGTTCTTCCTGCAGGGAGGGCTGGCCCATCTCTCCGGCCTCGACCTTCCGACCGTGCTGAACGTCCTCGTGCCGATCTTGGGCGCTCTGTCCGTCGTCCCGATCTTCTTGATCGCACGGCGTGTCACGGGCGAGGACCGCGTCGCCCTCTTCGCGGCCGCTGTCCTGGTCGGCGCGATACCCCACGCATATACGACCGCGCACCCGGCCCCCGCGACCGTCGGAAATCTGCTCGCGCTCACGGGCCTCCTCCTTTTTCTCCGCCTTCGGACCGATCGGGCGGCCTTGGTCCCGCTCGCCGTCGTATCGGGGACGCTGATCGCGACGCACCATCTGTCCCTCTACTTCTTCCTCCTCATGGTCCTCGGTACGATCATCGTTCAGGGTCTCGCCCGCCCATGGCGATGGACGGCCGGGTCGAAACGAGAGGTCGCGTATGCGAGTCTCCTCCTCGCCGGGACGTTCGTGTACTGGCTCGTCTACGCGACGACCTTCCGAGAATTCATCCTCACGGACGTGGACATCCGGCCCTGGTGGGCGCTCCTCGTCCTGTTCGGGTTGGGACTCGTTTTCCTCGGGGGGATCATCTATGCGCGGACCCGAATCGGATGGCGGTACCGGCCCAGGTATCCGGGGCTTCGTTATCGTGGAACGGCATATGCCTCCGCAGTCGGAGTCATCCTCATCCTCGGGATCGTGTCGGTCCTCTTCGGCGTTCCCGGGACGACGTTTCGAGTCTCTCCGGAGGGCCTCCTCTATTTCGTCCCGCTCGTGCTCCTCATTTCGTTCTCCGCGCCGGGCCGCAAGTTCCTCGACTTCGACAGGGATGGATTGCCGGTGAACGCCTGGCTGGTCGTCCTCCTCGTATCTGCGATCGTGGGGATTGTCGTCGCGCCACGCGTCCTCATTCCCTATCGACACATGGAGTATCTCGTC
>VBLU01000016.1:0-8057 GCA_005879065.1 Methanobacteriota archaeon | reverse complement strand
CCTGGATCCCGCGTATTGGGCTCGAGATCATGCGAGCGGCCTCGTCGTGTCGGACCATCACGGCTCTACGACGGTCTTCGGGTTCGGCGGACTGAACGCGACGTGGGATCGAACGCGGGCTCCGTTCTTGCCCGTCTCCCTGAACGACCCGTACGCGGGCCTCTCGAGGATCGACTCTCCGTCCGGTCAAAGGGACGGCACGTACGTGTGGATTGACCAGGACATGGAGGCGGGGGTGCGTCTTACACCCTGGGAAGCCGCGACCCCGATGGACCCGGTGGTGGTCGCGAAGTTCGACGCCTCACCCTTTCTGAAGGTCTTCGACAACGGATACGCCCGAGTGTATTGGATCGCATGGGGATGCCTCCCGACGACCTGTTGAGTCGCGTGCGCTTATGCGCGACGACCGCATCCGCGGGCCGATGCGGGTCGCCGTCCTCCACGACCATCTGCGCTTCATCGGCGGTGGGGAACGAGTCGCGTTGACCCTGGCATCCGCGTTCGATGCCGACCTCTACGTGACTGACCTCGATCCGTCGCTCCCTTCCCGAGCGGGAATGCCCGCTGTCCGAATCCATGAAATCGCCCGCGTCCCTTCGCGACCGCCGCTGCGACAAGACCGACAGGCAAGGGCCTTCGCGACCGCGACCATCCCGCACCATGACGTGTACGTGTTCTCCGGCAACTGGTCCGTCTTTGCCGCCCCTCGATTCCGACCGAACCTCTGGTACTGCCACACTCCCGTCCGCGTCTTTTATGATCTCCATGATGCCTTCCTGGCAACGCTTCCTCGCATCGGCCGGTTCGTGGCGCAACGCTGGATTCGGAGGACCCGCGCGAAGTATGAACGAGCCGTCCAAGGCGTACAGGAGATCGTGGCGAACAGCCGCAACGTGGCGAGACGAATCGAACGGTTCTTATCTCGCACCGCGGACGTGGTCTACCCTCCCGTTGAAGTCGCCGCCTATCGATTCGAGCGAGTGGGAGACGCGTGGCTCGCGGTGAGCCGCATTTCCCACGAGAAGCGAGTGGACTTGTTGGTAGAAACCTTTCGGCGCCTGCCGCATGAAAAGCTTCTCGTCGTCGGAGGCGCGCAGCTCGGAGTTTCAGCGGAACGACTCATCCGGTCGCTGAACCCACCCGCGAATGTCGAGTTCCTTGGCGAAATCCCCGAACCGAGATTGCGCGAGCTATACGCCACATGCCGGGGGCTCGTCGCGACCTCCCGCGACGAAGACTTTGGACTCGCTCCCTTGGAGGCGATGGCCTCCGGAAAAGTGGTCATCGCCGTGAACGACGGCGGCTACCGGGAATCGATCGTCGATGGAGAGACCGGATGGCTGGTTCCACCGACGGCCGAAAGCATCGCAAAAGCGATCGCTCGCGGGACACCGGACTTGTTGGGACGCATGCGCAGTGCATGTGAGAAGCGGGCGCGATCATTTGACTCGGCCCTGTTCGTGGAGCGGATGCGAGCCCTCATCGAAGCATCCGTGAGGGGTTCGTGAACGAGTCGTCGTGAGGACCAGTCATCCGCCTCCGGGACACCTCCGGAATGCACGTACGACTCACGGGATTCCCGTCAGATACTAATCGGGCCGCTGCCTACCCGCCCGCGCATGCCAAACCTCGCGTATGTCGTCGTCCTGAACTGGAACGGGAAGGACTTCATCCGCGACTGTCTGAGGTCCGTGCTGCGCCAGACATTTCCCCGATTCCGCCTCCTTGTCGTCGACAACGGCAGCACCGACGGTTCGCGGGAGATCATCGACGACGAGTTCCCCGAGGTGCATCTGGTCTCTCTGCCCGAGAACCTCCACTTCGCAAGGGGAACGAACGTCGGAATTCGTGAGGCGCTCAAGAATCCGGAATGCACCCACATCCTCACCCTGAACAACGATACCCGAGTCGATCCGGAATGGATGGCGGAATTGATGCGCGTCGCGGCCGGGGCCAGCATGGTTGCGTCAAAGCTCCTGATGATGGATCATCCGCAAAGGATCAACTCGACCGGACTCACGATCGCCCCCGACGGAAGCGCGCTAGACCGCGGCTGGAGCCAGTTGGACTACGGCCAGTACGATCGCTCCGAGGACGTGTTTGGTCCGACGGCTGGCGCCGCCCTGTACCGACGCGACTTGATCGACAAGATTGGCTTGCTCGACGAAGAGTTCGTCGCCTACTACGAGGATGTCGATCTCGCTTGGAGAGCTCGTTTGGCGGGCTGGCAAGCCGCCTACGCTTCGCGAGCGGTCGTCTATCACAAGTTTTCTGCTTCCCATCGCCGGGGAAGCCCGCTCAAGACTTACCTCTGCGAGCGCAACCGAATCTGGAACCTCGTTCAAAACTACCCGTGGCGATACGTGGTCCTGACGGTCCCCTGGAATTCGGCGCGAAACGTTGCGGGATCGATTCCATGGACCAACGGAACAGGGCCTGCGGCCGGTCGCGTTCAGAATCCAATCCTCGAGACCGCTCGCGCGATGGCGCGGGCCCGCGTGGACGCATACGCCGGCATCGGCCGCGCCCTCGGGAAGCGACGGGCCCGGGCGGTCGTCTCGCGCGTGAGCCCTGCGACTGTCGGAGACTGGCTCCGTCGGTATCACGTTTCGTTCCGGGATGCGGTCCTTGCATGATGGGACGCACGTTGTCTACCCGCGCGAGGATCTCCTGCGAGCCGTGATGGGGTCGGAGGTCGAGCGTGAGAATCGCCGTGTTGTACGATTTTCTGGAGACAATCGGGGGTGGTGAACGCGTGGCCTTGATCCTTGCCGAGCACTTCGGCGCGGACCTCCTGACGACGAATGCGAATCCCACGCTCTCGACCCGGACCGGATTCACGGATGTCAATGTGATCAACCTGGGGCCGCTGCGGCGCCGACCTCCCCTGAAACAACTCCACGCGGCATGGAAGTTCCGTCGGGCGAGATTCTCGGATTACGATTTCTATCTGATCCTGGGGAACTGGGCCGTGTACGCCACCCGACATCACCACCCGAACCTCTACTACTGCCTCACGCCGACGCGGATGTTCTACGATCAGCACGAAGCCCTGATCCAACGCCTCGGCCCGATGGCTCGGCTCTCTGCGCGCCTTTGGATCGGGTTCCAGCGCCCATTCGACCATCGCGCGGTCTCGCACGCCGATCGAATCGTCGCGATCAGCGAAAACGTCCGTCGTCGTGTCGCTCGTTACTACGGTCGAGAGGCCGAGGTGGTGTATCCACCCGTCGCCACGTCGCGGTTCCGCTTCCAAGAGGTCGGCGACGCGTGGCTCTCGGTCGGCCGGCTGTATCCGGAAAAACGGATCGACTTGCTGTTCGAAATCTTTCGCCGACTCCCGAAGGAAAAACTGATCCTCGTGGGCGGTTACGCGGCAGGAGACCGGGCAGCGGACTACCTCGCTCGGTTGAACCCGCCACCGAATGTGACGATGATGGGCGAGATGCCCGACGAGGCGCTCGTGGACTTGTATGCGACCTGTCGCGGCCTCGTCACCACCGCGGTCGATGAGGACTTCGGCATCACTCCCGTGGAGGCCATGGCGGCGGGCAAATGCGTTCTGGCGACGGATGAAGGGGGGTACCGCGAGACCGTGGTCGATGGGAAGACGGGATTCCTCTTAGCCCCGGATGCGAATCTGTTCGCGAAGAAGATCCAAGAACTCGATACCTCAACCCTTCGGTCGATGAGGGGGGCTTCCATCGCGCGGGCACAAGCATTCGACGAGTCCGTGTTCCTAGAGAAGATGCGCGCGTTCGTCGCCTCCGCATCTCCATAGGTGCGAATCCGCGCGGAACGGCGATATCGTTAAGGGTTGTGTCGAACTTCCAGACCGATGGTGAAGTCGGCCCTCGTGACGGGAGCCACGGGCCAAGACGGCTCGTATCTGATGGAACTCCTTCTGAAAAAGGGGTACGAAGTGTTTGGACTCGTCCGACGACTGAGCGTCCCGAACATGGGCAACATCCAGCACATCGTCGATCGGGTCACGCTCATCGACGGGGACCTGATCGACCAGTCTTCCCTGAACGCCGCGGTCAAGGAGGCCGACCCCGACGAGGTCTACAGCCTCGCGGCCCAATCGTTCGTCGCGACCTCGTTCGTCCAACCGGTCCTGACGGGCGAGATCACGGGCCTGGGCGTCGTGCGCCTTTTGGAGGCCGTCCGCGCGAATGCTCCCGATGCGCGGTTCTACCAGGCCTCGTCCAGCGAAATGTTCGGACGCGTGGACCGCGAGCCGCAGGACGAGACGACCCCGTTCCATCCCCGGAGTCCGTATGGGGTGGCGAAGGTCTACGCATACTGGGCGTGCGTGAACTATCGAGAAGCGCACGATCTGTTCGTCTCGAACGGGATCCTGTTCAATCACGAATCGGAACGGCGCGGCCTGGAATTCCTGACGCGCAAGGTCAGCCACGGAGTCGCTCGCATCCACGCCGGATTGACGAAGTCCATCGCACTCGGGAACCTGGACGCGAAGCGCGATTGGGGCTACGCCCCGGAGTACGTGGACCTCATGTGGCGCGTGCTCCAGCACCGGGAGCCGGATGACTTCGTGGGCGCGACCGGCGAATCACATTCCGTGCGAGAGTTCGTGGCAGAGGCGTTCCGTCTCGCGGGCATTTCGGATTGGGAGAAACACGTGACGATGGACGACAAGAACCTCCGGCCCTCGGAGGTGTACAACCTTCGTGGGGACGCGAGCAAGGCGAAACGAATCCTCGGCTGGGAGGCGAAGACCCGTTTCAAAGACCTCGTGCGGACGATGGTCGAAGCGGAAATCCGAGCCCTTCAACAGGTTCGGCCGGCCCGCTGATCCCTCGGAGGCCTACGGCCTCGGCGGGGAAGGAAAACACGCCGTGCAGTGGGGATCGATGTCCCCCATGCCTTTGTGGTACTCGCAGAAGCGGGCGGTCAGCATGAGGTTCGAACAGAACTGGTTCACCCTCGCAATCTGATCGGAGAGGGTCATCCCGTCCGCGATGCTCTCTGCGAGTCCTTGCACGAAGGGCTTGATCTCCGGGAACAGACGGAGCATTTCCTGATCGACGCCGCGGCTCTGGGTATTGTAGTGACTCACGGCCGCCTGCGTGATCCCCATCGCGCGCGCGACATCGATTTGTTTCTTCTTGTACGTCCGGAGCAGTTCCCGGGCGAGCCGCGCGCGGATTGTGGGCAGCAGCTTGGCTACCACTAGTTCTTGGGGCTGAAGCATCCGCGCGAGCCTGGCCCTGGTGGGACCGAGACGAATACGGTAGAACACGGTATTTAACCGTGACTCTTTTCGTCCTAACGGGGAATTCTGGCCGGTCGCGAGGCGGTCCGTTTCTCGGGAGCCGATACCCCAAAAACGGCTCAGACGAACGGAGCCACGAAGGCTGCTTCAACGCGGACGGGCGTTTCCTTCGCAATTAAGATAGACGTTCTACATCACACAACAACGAGGACTCTCCCAGAACTCGAGTCCGAGCTGAACTAGTGTCGGGTCGGTCGAGGTAATCGCATAAGCGTCGCCGTCCGTTGTCCGAGACACGGTCAGGACCTGCTGACCGTCCACGACCAGGAGCATGCACGCACAGATGATCGAGCGGACCTCGGCCGCTTTCGCGAGGTCCTTTGCAACCGGGATCTCCGGCAAAGCGAGTCGAACCCGAACTCGCCGGCGAGCGGCTCGCGCCAGGTCGTCCTCGAGTTTTCGAAAGACGGCCTCATCGGAGACCAACACGACGACGTCCTTCCGCGCGGACCCAATGAGGGCCCGTGCCCGAGCGACGACATTCGGGAGACCTTTCACGATGTACGCGACATCGATCGAGGGAGCCCTCGTCGCGGCACGGAGGGGCTCCAGCAAGGCGGCCACCCGCACGGTCGCCGCGCGGCGCCGTTCGTATTCCGTCTCGACCATCCGCGACAGCCGCATTTCGACTTCCTTGGGCGGGACCACTCGATATGTCTTCGGTTTCCCCGCCTGAACCTCCACGAATCCCTTTTCCGCCAGTTCGTCAAGGGCATAGTAAATTTTCGAATCCGGAATCCCGGTCTTCCGAACGAGTTCGCCCGCGCTCGCATACGTCGTCTCGACGAGAGCGCAGAATGTCTGGGCCGCGTGTCTGCTCAAACCAAGCTCTCGGAGCGTCCCGGCGATTCGAGCCAGGGACGGCTCCATCGCGTCCTGGAGCAGGGCGTTCGCACGGACCTTCACTCCCGCCATCTCGGAGGCCACGGGAGAGAGGCTATAAGAACTTGTCTACTACCTAGGGGAAGTAGGTAATCATGGAGCCATCCCGACCATCCGACGCACCGCAGGAACGCGCCGCCGAAGAGCCCAAGGCGAGGGGCTGTTGCAGCGGCGGGTGCTGCTGCGCCTGTTGTGGGTGCTGCGGCTGAGGCGCGAACGCCTTTCCGGAGGCGATCCTTAGACGGGCTCGCCTCCCATCTTTTCAATTGGGTCCGGGCGGAACCGATTCCCGACAAGTCTCAAGTCGAGGAGCGCTCTCAGGCCACGTGGCTGATGCCTTCGTCCACCGCATCCCGGATCTCATGTTTCTTTGACGGGGCCTGCCCGCGAAATCAGTTCGGGACCAAGGGACCGATGCGAGCCGCGTTCGTCGTGGGCGAGACCCGGGTCGTCCGCGAAGTGCCGGACCTCTCGAGTTCCTCGGGCCCTGTGCGGAGCAACAACATTGCAGAATATCAGGGGCTCATCTTCCTGCTTCGCCACCTCCACGAACTCGAGGGGGAGAGACGTCCGCGGAACGCCTATCTGATCTGCGGCGATTCGCAACTCGTGATCCGCCAAATGCGGGGAGAGTACCGGGTGACGAAACCCCACCTGGTGCCGTTGCACCGAGAGGCGTCGCACCTCAGTTCCGCCCTCGACGTGGAATTCGAATGGGTGCCGCGAGAAAAGAATCCCGCGGGACTCCTCCTCGATTCGTGAAATCCGTCCAACGGACGCGAGCGATGGCCCCCTGAAAAAGGTCGGGAGGTCTTGATTGCTCAATTCGCTCCGGTGGGGTCGGTAAGATAGGTTCCGTGTTCAAACGGGTCCGCGCGGCGTGGGCGAGAGCGTACGGTATCGCACATCGACGTGCTATCATCCTTGATTGCATTCGTAGTCAATCATGTTCATTGTTCGAGGACCCTAAACGCTCACGTCATACCCATCCCCGCCGCTAATCCCGGTCAATGGCGGGCAGGTTCTCAGACAGCGCGTGGCATCGAAAACCAGCGACATCGCGGCGAAGCGTACGCGTTCTCTTGCTCGTGCTGGGCCTTGCCATCGCCGGACTCATTGCCGGCCCCTTGGCTTCCGCCATCCAAAGCGGTCTCTCGCCCACTTCCAGTCCCGCCCGCGTGACGGAATCCGGTCTCACGTCTTGGAACCCCCATGTCTCTTGTTCAGCGGACCTCGTCACGATCCGCGATGTCCTCGGCCCCGCCTACCCTACGCAGACGGTGAACGGCAGCCGCTACCAAACGAACTCGACCGCGGGGGGCATCCCCCAAGAACGAGCCCTGTCGCCGCCGTGCACGATCACGAACAAGACGGGCACCGTGCTGTCCTCGTTCGTCCAAATCAACGGAGTCTCCCTGTACGGCTATGGCATCAAGACCACAGATTGCTCAGGATGGTACTCGAAGCAGAACGGCGGTGGCCGGTATCCCAACAACCAAACGTTCTGCACGAATGCCGGACAGATCATCACAATCGGCACCACGCGTGGCTACTTGAGAATCGAAATCGATCGGGACTGGTTGGGGGGGAACTCCATCCGCTGACCGGTTGGAGGCTGTCCGCGCCACCCACACCCCCGTCGGCTCCGCAGAACCTCGCGGCCACCGGTGGCAATGCCCAGGTCACCCTGACCTGGCAGGCACCCGCCTCGGACGGCGGATCTCCCATCACGAACTACAAGATCTATCGGGGTCTCGCGCCTACTACTGAGACGCTCCTGACGACTGTGGGCAACGTGCTCACGTACACGGACAGTGCGGTGACGAACGGAGTTACGTACTACTATCAGGTGTCCGCGGTCAACAGCCCGGGCGAG
>VBLU01000015.1 GCA_005879065.1 Methanobacteriota archaeon | reverse complement strand
CTTAACCGGTCGGCCGCCTCGTTTTTGCAGCCATGTCCGTCTGGTCTGGCCTCGCCGCAGCGGGCGTAGCCATCACCATCGCCTTGGTCGCCTTCGGCCAACCCGTGTGGGAGTACCAGAGGGTGGATTCGGTGTCCCGGGAGACATGGGACTACCGGCCCTTCAGCGCGGGCCAGACGCTTTACAACAACACGACCGGTGTGACGACCTTCCGCAACTACACGTACGACCAGCTCGCCGGGCTGCCTTCCGGGCGGGCCCAACCTCACATGGCGAAGGTCTTCGCCGACTATCAGAGCTTCATGACCCTGGCTCTCATCGCGGGAGCGGCCGGCATCGCCCTCGGCATCGTCTCCAAGTGGAGGAAGTTTCGGGGCATCTTCGCGGGCATCGCCTTCCTCGCCGCGGCGGCGCCGATTCTGTACACCATCTTCACGATCGCCTTCGCCATTCCAGACGCGGCGACGAGCGATGTGAGTTCGAATATCCGGGAGTTCTCCGGCTCGATCCGCGGTACCGTGAGCGAGGTGTGGGGACAGCGGATCGGCTGGTACCTGCCGATGGGCAGCGGCCTCGCGTTCGCATGGGCGTCCTCCGATCTCTGGCACGTGCGAGCCATGAGAAAGCGCGTCCCGACGAAGATCGAGGTGACGTTGAAGCCCGCGTCGTCGCAAGGTCCTGCGCTGCCACCGCCGCCTCCGCCGCCCGCTGAAGCCGCGCCGGTCGCGCCCCCCGAACCCATGATCGAAGAGGTCTTCGTGATCGGCTCCAACGGCCTCCTGGTCAAACACATGTCACGAACCCTAATGACGGACAAAGACCGGGATGTCGTGGGGAGCATGATCTCGGCGATCTCGTCCTTCGTCCGCGAGGCATTCAGCGAGAGGGACGGCGAGGTCCATGAGGTAAGCCTCGGAGACCACCGGTTTGTCATGTGTAACGAGGCCGGACTCGTCGTCGCGGTCCTGGTGACCGCGGGTGAAACCGAAGCCATCGTGCACCGCTTGCGCCACCTGCTCACGGTCCTTCGCGACCGGTATGGTGAGCGGCTCGCTCAATGGCAGGGCGAACCGATCGAGGGAATCGAGGACGAACTCGGGGTCCTTTGGCATCCGTACCACCTGCCCCCGCCCCCGGTCGCATGAGGTCCTCACCGCCTCCGGTCGGACGGGTCTGGGACAGATATTTATGGGTCGGAAGCCTCCGGCCGGGGGCCGCACGCCGGGCGTCGCGGCGCATAAAGACGGTCCTCTCCATGGAACGCGCGATCATCCTCCTTTCTGGCGGCATCGATTCGGCGGTCACACTGTGGTGGGCGAAGCAACAGGGCTGGGACATCCGCCCTCTGACGTTCGATTATTTCGGGCGACCCCGGCGCGAACACGACGCCGTGTTGGCCCTCACCTCGCGGATCGGTACGGGGCCGCTGCGTCGCGTCGACCTGCCCTTTCTGAAAGAGGTGGACGACCTCCGTAAGGAGGGCTTCGAGAACCGCCGACTCCTCGATTCCCCGGAGGGGTACATCCCCGGTCGGAACCTGATCTTCTACGGCCTCGCGGGCCATTATGCCGAACTCGATGCCGTCCGATATATTGTCGGTGGCCACAACGGGATCGATCCGGAATCGTTCCCGGACGCGAGCCCGAAGTTCTTCAACTTCCTCAACAGCGTCTTCCATCTGAGCCTCTGGTCCTACGATGCGTCCCCCGTCCAGATCCTCGTGCCGTTGAGCGGGAAATCGAAGGACAACGTGATCCGCATGGGCCTCGACATGAAGGTCCCCTTCGATGTGACCTGGTCGTGCTACTGGGACCGCGAAGTCCATTGCGGCACGTGCGTCTCCTGCCGCGAGCGCCGGGATGCGTTCGCCAAGGTGGGCGTCGAGGACCCGGTCGCGTACGAGGCATGACGCAGGGCTGGCGCAAAATCTAAGGAGGGCGGCGGGTTTCCCGGGCCGCTTGTACTCGACCCACGTTCGGTCGGTCCCCGCGATTCGCTTTTTGGAGGAAGGCAGCCACAACGTGAAGATGAAACCGCTCATCAGCCGCGAAGACGGAGCGCGAAAGACCGCGATGCACGAGCTCATCATTGGAAAGGGCGGGTATTCCACCATGCATCGTCACGAATGGGATCACCAGCTGGTCGTGACCGAGGGCCACGGGATCGTGATCCTGGACGGCAAGAAGATCCCTCTGCGACCCGGTGTCGTGTTCCTCGTACAATCGAACGAGATGCACCAGTTCCTGCAGCGGGGAAAAGGCCCTCTCCACTTCCTCACCGTGACACCGCTCTGAGGGCCGCAGGCCAACCTTTATGGCGGTCGTGCCTTTCGTCGAGAGCGGATGAAACTCGGAGTCACGGAATACATCGATTGCGCGCATCACCTCCCGGGCCACGAGCGCTGCGGTTCGCTACACGGCCACACATACCAAGTCGACGTCTTCATCGAGGGGGACCACAAGGGCGGGATGCTCCTCGACTTCGCCGATCTCAAGAAGACCCTGCGCACGATCCTCGCGGACTACGACCACAAGGACTGGAACACGTTCATCGAGTACCCGACGGTCGAGAATATCTGCGAGCTGATCTCCAAGCGGATGCACGACAAGATCCAGTTCCCGATGCACGTGCGCGTGTGGGAAGGCCACGGCAAGTGGGCCGAACTCTGAGCGCAGGCTGATAACCTGCGAGGGCTTGCGTCCTCCATGTCCGACCTCATTGACGCGATTGCGGCCGAGGCGCTTGGCGACTTCTCCAAAGCACTCGAGCATTACGCGAAACTCACCGAATCCGGATCTCCGCTGGACCGAGTAGGCATCTTTCAGGCGCTCGCCCGTTGCGCGGAGAAACTCGGCCATCTCAAGAAGGCCGGCGCATGGCGCCGGAAGGCTGGACAAGGATATCTCGCTCTCAAAGACGAAGAAATGGCGCCCGATGAACGCAACTACTTGGCCCTCGTTGAATACCGGAACGCCGTGCAAGATCTCCACGGCGACCCGTCCCTCCCGATGGTTGCGAAAGAGTATGCCTCCGTTCTCAAGGATAATTTCGCGGAAGGAGCGGAGGGGCTAACCCACGAAGGCCTCTTCGCGGCCGAGTTCTTCCGAGCGCTGGGGGACCACCTGACTGCGGCGAAGTACTTCTTCGACACGGCAGAAGCGATGAGCGAGCAAGCCTCCACGGCCAGCGACCGGGGTCTGCGCGACGCGACCGTCCTTGCATACGAACTTGCCATGGAGTCTGCAACGAAAGGCGGACGGCCCGACGTCGCTCGCGTGGCGCAGATGCGGGCATACGACCTCAAGCAATCGAAGTGAGCACCGATGTGCACCCTCATCGGGATCTGGAAGTCGGTCCCGGGCTACGACCTCGTCATCGGCATGAACCGGGACGAATCCGCGAGCCGAGCCGCGGACCCTCCCTCCGTGATCGAAGGCGCGCCGGTCATCGTCGCCCCGAGGGACCGCAAGGCCGGCGGGACGTGGATCGGCGCGAGCGGGACGGGCCTGGTCGTGGCCCTGTCGAACCGGCGCGGACGCGCGTCCGCCACGGCCCGTTCTCGCGGGCAATTGGTGCTGGACGCGTTGCGGCAGCCGAACGTGGCCGGCGTCGAAGTGTTCCTCCAACGAGAAGTGCGTGAGCATGAGTACAACTTCTGGAACCTCTTCGTCGCATCGAAAAAGGAGGTGCTCTTCTTCTGGTACGACGGCGAGCTGTCGATGACCCGAGGGCACGAGGGCCTGAATGTCCTGACGAACGAGGGCGGGAACATCGCGACCGATCCGAAGGTGCAATTCATCCAAGGGATCCTCGCCAAGGTCTCCCTCGATTCCGAGGAGGTGGTCCGGTCGCTCCAGAGGACCCTGCGCACGCACGCCGCGGGACCTGGAGGCATCGGCCTGTGCGTCCACGGTCCAGGCGGCGGCACCGTCTCGTCGACGATCCTCGCCCTCAGCAATGCGGACCCGGGCGAGAACGTCCTGTTGTACGCGGACGGACCGCCCTGTACGACTCCGTATCGGGACTATCGGGAAGTGATCCGAAAACTCCCGAGTCCGAACTGATCGTTCTGGCAACGGCGAAAAGGCTTTCCGCGCCCCCTGGGTACCACGGCCCGTGCCGGGAATCACGGACGTCCACGTCCATGTCGAGCCCTACCGGACGCTGAAGCCGGCCATCTTCAAGATGCTCTGGCCGCAAGTCCCGGAACGGGAGAACACTTCGCGGCTGATCGACGATCCCCGCGCGTTCCTGGGTCACCTCGACGCCACCGGGGTGGAGCGAGCGTGCCTGATCAACTACGTCGCTCCCGAAGTGATGGGCTTCACCGAGGACGTGAACCGTTTCGTCGGGGAATTCGCCCGCGAGGACCGCAAGCGTTTGATCCCGTTCGGCTCGGTCCATCCGAAACGGACGAAGGATGCGAAGCGGGACGTGGAACGACTCGCTTCAAAGTGGGAGATGGGCGGCATGAAGATCCATCCGCCCCATCAGCTGTTCCCCGCGAACGGGTACGTGGACGGACGGCTGCCTTCGCTCCGCACGATCTACAAGACCGCGGAGCGGCTTCGGATGCCCGTCATGGTCCACACCGGCACCTCCGTGTTCCCGGGTGCGCGGTCCAAGTTCGGAGACCCCATGGACCTCGATGACGTCGCCCAAGACTTCCCCGACCTCACGATCCTCATGGCCCATGGGGGCCGGCCGCTCTGGTGCGAGACCGCGTTCTACCTCCTCCGCCGGCATCCGAACCTGTACCTGGACATTTCGAGCATCCCACCGCGCCGGCTGTTGGAATGGTTCCCCCGGCTCGAGGAGATCGCCTCCAAGGTGGTCTTCGGGTCGGACTGGCCGGCGCCCGGGGTCCCCGGGATCCGCGAGGAAATCGAGGGCTTGCGGGCCCTTCCTCTGAAGGAGGCGACCCTGGAACGGATCCTGAGCACGAACGCCGCGAAGCTGCTGACGTGACCCTGAGGCCACCCGACGAACCAGGGCAAACCTTCATCTGAACCGGGGCCGAATCATCCATCGAGGTCCACGATGACCGATACGAATCCGAATCGAGAGGTCGCGACCGTCGCCGGCGGATGTTTCTGGTGCCTTCAGCCGATCTTCCAAGACCTCCGCGGGGTCGAGAAGGTCGAGGTCGGGTATTCCGGCGGACATCTGGCGAATCCTTCCTACGAAGCCGTCTGCACGGACACCACTGGTCATGCGGAGGCCGTCCAGGTCACCTTCGACCCGCAGACGATTCCCCTCGTCGACATCCTGCGGATCTTCTTCTCGGTCCACGATCCGACCACGCTGAACCGACAGGGAGCCGACGAGGGCACGCAGTATCGCTCCGCGATCTTCACGCACTCCACGGAACAAGAGAAGGTGGCGAAGCAGGTCATCCGAGAGATCGAGGAAGCCGGGATCTGGCGGAGACCCATCGTGACGGAGGTGGCTCCGCTCACCGCGTTCTACCGCGGGGAGGAGTACCACCAAGACTACTTCCGCAAGAATCCCACCGCGGGCTATTGTCGCGCCGTCGTCGCGCCGAAGGTCGTGAAGTTCCGCAAGCAGTTCTCGGATCGACTGAAGAAGGCGTAGATCGAAGGCTATCCACCGGAACTCCCGGGATATCTTTTTCTTCTCGGACCGCAACTTTGGCCCCCATGAAGTCCGGCCGTCCGTGCCCGAAATGCGGGAGTACGGGGATCGAGCGTTTCGAGAGCGTCCGAGCCGGCGACGGCCCCCTCGCCGTCGGCCACGTGCTCGCGGGCGCGTTCGCCGTATTCTCCCAGTTCGAAGCCTTCGCCTGCCACAACTGCGGCTTCACGGAATTCTATCGGAAGTGATCACGGGGACGAGTCCCAAAAGGCCATAGCGACCGGGCGCATGCGTCGGTCGGATGACGGAGAGCCGTCCCAATCGCCTCGCGAAGGAGACCTCCACCTACCTCAAGGGGGCTTCCCATCAGCCGGTCGACTGGTATCCGTGGGGCGAGGAGGCGTTCCGGCGCGCCAAGGAGCTCGATCGGCCGATCCTCCTGGACATCGGGGCCACGTGGTGCCACTGGTGCCATGTGATCGACCGCGAGTCCTACGAGGACCCGGACCTGGCGAAGGTCATCAACGAACATTTCGTCGCGGTCAAGGTCGACCGAGACGAGCGGCCCGACATCGACGCCCGGTACCAGCAGGCGGTCGGCGCCATCGCGGGTCAAGGAGGATGGCCTCTCACAGGGTTCCTCACGTCCGATGGGAAGGCCTTCTACGGCGGGACGTACTTCCCGCCGAAGGACACCCACGGTCGACCGGGATTCCGTCGGGTGCTCCTCGCGATGGCCGAATACTACCGGACGAACCGTGCGGACACGCTGCGGGAGGCAGATGCCCTCCACCAAGCCCTCGCGGAGGGCCGGAAACCCCTCGTGGAAGAAGGCGTCGCGAACGAGGCGATGCTGAAGGAAAGCGCGGACTCCCTTCGAGGCCAATTCGACCCCGTCAACGGGGGCATCTCGGGACAGCAGAAGTTCCCCCATCCCGGGACGATGGAGTGGGTCATGGCCCGCTACCGCCGCACTCGAGAGGAGGGCCTGCGGACGATCGTCACGCGCACCCTGACCTCCATGGCCCGAGGGGGCGTCTATGACCAAATCGGAGGCGGGTTCCATCGGTACTCGACAGACCCGCGGTGGATCGTCCCGCACTTCGAGAAGATGCTCTACGACAACGCGGGACTCCTCGCGAACTACGTTCATGCGTGGCAGCTCACGAAGGACCCGATCTACCGAGACGCGGCGGAGGGAATCCTGGCCTGGGCCGAGGAGGTCCTCTCGGACCGCACCCGGGGCGGGTACTACGCGAGCCAAGACGCGGACGTCGGCCTCGATGACGATGGCGATTACTTCACGTGGACCCTGGAGGAACTGAAGGCGGCGGTGGACCCGGAAGAAGCGCGCGTCCTCGTCCTGTTCTACGAAGTCGGGGAGCGAGGGGAGATGCACCACAACCCGCGGAAGAACGTCCTGTTCATCGATCAGGAACCGGAGGCGATCGCGAAGGCCCTCGGGATTCCGGTCGACCGGGTCCGTGATCTCCTCACGAGCGGCCGCAAGAAGCTGAAGTCCGTCCGCGACCGCCGACCGATGCCCGCGGTGGACCGGACGATTTTCGCGTCGTGGAACGGCATGATGATCAGCGCCGTCCTCGAGGCCGCCATGGCGTTCGGGCGCGATGACCTCCGCGCGTTCGCGCTGAAGTCCCTCGATCGGATCCGGAAGGAGATGTGGTCCAAGGAACACGGCATGTGGCATGCCTCCGCGGACGGAAAGCGCAAGGTCCTTGGTCTCCTCGAAGACCACGTCTACGTGGTCGATGCCCTGCTCGTCGCCTTCACGGCCACGGGAGACTCAGGATATCTCCGAACGGCCGAAGAGGTCATGACCTTCGCCTTGAAGCACTTCTGGGACCGGGCCGGTGGCTTCGTCGATCTCGCGTCGGACCTCCACGAGGGCGACGGACTCACGCTCCGGGAGATTCGACGCCGGCCCTTCGAGGATTCCCCCTACGCCGGCGCGAATCCGGTGGCCGCCCTGGCCCTGCAGCGTCTCCACGCGCTCACGGGGAACGACGAGTACCGCTTGCGCCATGATGAACTCCTGATCTCCTTCGCCGGGGAGGCGGGCCGCTACGGTCCCGTCTTCGCGGGCACGTATCACCTCGCCGCCGAGCTATGGATCCACCCGCCCCCGGAGATCGTGATCCTCGGACCACGGACGGCGCCCGAGGTCAGGTCCCTCCAGCTTGCTGCGGCGCAGAGCTTCGCGCCGGGGAAGACCGTACTGATCGT
>VBLU01000194.1 GCA_005879065.1 Methanobacteriota archaeon | reverse complement strand
CGCGGAAGAACGGAGAGGCCCGGATCGCTCTGTCCCAGGCCCGCTTCCTGTACGGCCACATCCTCGGGCAGCCCAGGGAGAGGACGACGTGGAAGGTCCCCGTCCACGTGGCGCGGGCGGGGCAGCGGAAGCCCACGAGTTTCCTCATGGAGAAGCCGAAGGCCTCGCAGTCCCTGGGACGTTCCCGCCGACGCCCCGACGACGATTGGATCAAGGTGAACGCCGGGCAATCGGGCTTTTACCGGGTGAATTACCCCGCGGAGGAATGGGCCCGGCTCCGTCGGGCGGTCGCGGCGAAGGAGCTCGACACATCGGACCGGATCGGCCTCCAGAACGACGCCTATGACCTGACGCGGGCCGGCTACCTTCCGGCGACGACGTTCCTCGAACTTACGTCCGAATACCGCGATGAAGACGACGTCACCGCATGGCGGATGATCGTGGAATCGTTGCACGATTTCGAGACGCTGATCTCCGATGAACCGTACCTCAACCGCCTCGATGCCTACGGACGGGACCTGTTCCGCCTGGCCGGCAAGCGGAGCGGCTGGGACCCGAAGCCGGGCGAGGGCCACCTCGAGACGCTCAAGCGCACGACCGTCCTGGGGCGCCTCGGACATTACGAGGACCGCGGGGTGCTCGCCGAGGCCTCGAAGCGATTCACGCGGTCCCTGAAGGATCCCGCGAGCCTGCACCCGGACCTGCGAGCACTCGTGTACGCTCTCGTCGCTCAAGCGGCGGACCCGTCGACGTACGAAACCCTGTGGGACCTGGAACAGAAGGCCGCTCTCCAGGAAGAGAAGGTCCGACTCCTCCTGGCCCTCACGAAAACGCGGGACGCGGGGCTGCTCCAGGAGACCCTCCGCCGGTCTCTCACGGATGCGGTCCGTTCCCAGGACGCCGTCCTGGTGATCACGAATGTGGCGACGAGCCGGCCAAGCCTCGGACGGGACCTCGCCTGGTCCTTCGTCAAGAAGAACTGGGACGAGCTGTATCGGCGGTACGCGGAGTCCGGGTTCCTTATCCGTCGGCTCGTGGAGATCGCCCAGGCCTTTACGACTCCCGAGGCGGCGAAGGACGTGCAGCGGTTCTTCGGAGCCCGCGAGGCTCCGGAGGTCCACCGGATGGTCCAGCAGACCGTGGAGAAGATCCGGGTGAACGCCGCCTGGCGGAAGAAGAACGGCAAGGCCCTCGCTCGCTGGTTTGCATCGTCGAAGCGTTGACGCCCCGAGGCAAGGTTTTTCTTGGACGTGGACGATGGGAAGACGCCCATGCCCGTGGTCCGAGCGAACCGCAAGGTGAAAGCCGGGAAGCATGCGATCCTCGACGTGTTCCCCGGCCTGGACAAATCGGTCGCCTTCCGAGCGATCTTCCCCGACGGACTCCGAGAAGAGGTCCTCCGAGACTGTCGCATCGACGTCGTCCCCGAGGATATGTACATGTACATCGACGACGAGGCGGGGAACGTCGTCGCGGGTCTGGGATACCTGAAGACCGGAGAAGAGAAGATCGTGTACCTCGACGTGCTCCATGAGCTCACCCACATCCGGCAATGGCACGCCGGCAAGGAGCTCTGGGATCGCCGGTACAACTACGTCGATCGGCCGACGGAGATCGAGGCCTACCAGGTGGCCGTCGACGAGGCCCGCCGCCTCGGGATGACGGATCGGGAGATTGCCGACTACCTCCGGGTCGAGTGGACGAGCCGCGAGGAACACGAGCGGTTGTGCCAACACCTGGGCGTCCGGAGTCCCGAGTCGCGCGCGGTCTGAGCAAAGGCCTCAAATCGGGCGATTTCCTACCGCGCGCCGCAGGAAGCGCCGATGATCGCGATCACGGATTTTCAGAAGGTCGAGATGCGCGTCGGGAAGATCGTCGACGTGCAGGATTTTCCCGAGGCCCGGAATCCCTCGTACAAGCTACAGGTCGACTTCGGTCCGTTTGGGATCAAGAGGTCTTCGGCCGCCGTACAACCGTGGTACAGCAAGCCGGAGTTGCTGGGCCGACACGTGATCGCGGTGACGAACTTCCCGCCCCGCCAGATCGGGCCGTTCATGTCCGAGGTGTTGTGTCTCGGGGCAGTCCAGTCGGACGGCCGGGTCGTCTTGCTCCATCCGGACGTCGAGGGGGAACTCGGTGCTCGGATCGCCTGAGAGCGGGAAGGAGTTCCTCGTCCGGGCCTGCGGAATCCTCGTCCACGGCGATGCAGTTCTTCGAGGAATGTGGACTGAACGTCGAGGCGGAGAAGCTAGTGTATGTCCACGAGAACTTCTACACCGTGACAAAAATCGCAACCCACGAGATTGGTTTCTATTTCCTCGTCGATCTCAACTCCGAATTCCCGACGCCGGATTCCGAGGGCTACATCCCGAGCCGGGAAGCCCACATCCGGATGCGTCTCCTCCCCATCGCGGCGTTTCGGTCTTCCTCATTGATGCCATCCTTCCTCCGAGAGCAACTCCCGCGGGATGCCGCGGACCGGTTTGCCCATCCGACGCGACATCTGGTGTCGCGGGAGGGATGACCATCGCGATTCGCATCCGACGATTGCGTCTGGCGGATTACGACGCAATGGTCCGCTTGCTCCGGCTGTGCGGCCTGAACCCGCGGACGAAGGGTCGGGAAAGTCGAACCTCGATCGCCGCCCAACTCCGAACCCCGCGGAATCGATACCTCGGAGCATTTGAAGGAGCGCGTCTCGTCGGGACCGTCTTCGGGACCCATGACGGCCGCAAGGGGTGGATCAATCGCCTCGCGGTCCATCCGGACTATCGTCGGCGCCACCTAGCAAGGCGGCTCGTGCGGCTGTGTGAACGCGGCCTGCGGGAACAAGGGATTCAGGTCTTCGCGGCTTTGATTGAGCCGGACAATGTCGCCTCCGAAGCGGTCTTCCGAGGACTCGGCTACGAGATCGATCCGATGCTGTACGCGCGCCGCAAAATCCATCCGGGTGTCTAGGGGATGACCTTGAGCTCTTTGCCGATCTTCTCGTAGGCCCCGAGCGCCTCGTCGAGGTCCTGCCGCTTCAGGCCCGCGTTCACGATGTTCCGGATCCGGGCGCGGTCCTTCGCGACCATCGGAAAGACGATCGGCAAGGCGAACACGCCCTCTTCGAAGAGTCGCTCGCTGAATCGCTTCGCGATCGCGGAATCGCCGAGCATGACCGGGGTGATCGGGGTCGCACTCCGCCCGATGTCGAACCCCATCGAGACGAGCCGT
>VBLU01000005.1 GCA_005879065.1 Methanobacteriota archaeon | reverse complement strand
TCGAAGAAAATGTTCTTGTGGGACACGCTCATCGAAAGCGCAACAGCGAGGTCCGAGTGAATGATTCCGAGGTGCCTCGCGGCCGCGGCGACTCGGGTCTGACAACGGGTGTCCACGTTGTTCATGCTCGCGAGCTTCGCGGCGGATCCCACAGCGATGCCGAGGTCGATGCACCGGATCTGGCAAATCGGTCCGAGGAACTCCCAATCCCGAGACTCCTCGGTGTGATGGACAGGCGCCGCGCGCAGAAATTCGTTACAGGTGCCATATCCGCAGGCGCCGCAATCGTACATCGGCGGATACCACTTCTCGAGTCCGATGAACAGGATGAGGTCCACCTTCTCGGTCGTATCGGCGTCGCGGAAGAAGATGGGATTCTTGAGTTTCGTCCCCCGGGCCCGAAGCCATTCCGCGAGGCGATGGAGGGTCTCTTTGTCCCGGACGATCGTGGTCTCGATGAAAGGCTTGGATCCTTTCAGGAAGAGCTGCCCTCCGCTCTTCGGTGCGGTCATGGCGCTGACGGCGCACATCTTCGCGACGTTCGCTACGACTTCTGTGAACATCTCGTGCTGGTCCATTCGCGACACCTCTCGACCTCATCCGTCTTGATATACCGCCGCTCTGTGGGTGGCAGGCAGGAAGGCGTAGACCTTGTTTTTCCTTTGGTCGAACGCCAATGTGTGAGCTCCTTTCTCCGTCGTGACCCTTTCGAGGAGTTTCATTCGCCTTGCGTCGAAGACTTCAATCACGCCCGGGGTGCCGACGGCGACATAAACATGGTTCAGCCGCGAGTTGAAGAACACAACATCGGGCGGGCCGCTGAGCTCCCCGACCGCCCGAATCTCACTCGAGTTCAGGTCTACCGCGACTAGCTTCGCAGTATCACAAGCGCAGAAGAGTTGTCTCCCCTGGGGGTCGAGATCGAGGCCATGCGGTCCAGTGGCGGGCACCTTGTATCTCTCCATCATCTTTGAGGGAGTCTTCGCATCGATTTCCAGGATGAGGGGAGGATCTGCGATGTTCAGGTAGAAAGCGGCCGTCCTCTCGTCATACACGGCCCACCGGGGGCGCCCCGGGAGCACCACGGTCCCGATCACGGCCTTCTCACTGACGTCCACCATCGAAACGGTCGATGAATTGCCGATTTCGGGGTCGCCGACATTTGCCACCAGCAAGAGTCCTCGCGACGGATCGAAGGCGAGCCCGTTGGGACGGATTCCCGAGTAGAGCCTCACCATTTCGTGCTCTCGGGCGACTGAGAAAATGCTGATCGTGTTCTCCCCGCGATTTGCAGTGAAGAGGAGACCCTTTTCGTCCGACACGAGGACGCCGGCGACACCCTTCAGTCCGTGGATTGACCGAAGGAAGCGATCGGACGCCGAGTCCATGACGTCGACATCATCGTTGGACGTATGGGCGACGTAGACGCGCGAGGACTCGCGATGGACCGCCGCGTGATCGAAGCCACCTTCCCGTCCATGCGCGGGAAGCTCGACGTGGCCCAGGAGGCGGAGGCTCATCGAGGCGCGTGCTCCAACTTGGCCTTGCCCTCGACCTTGAGGCGACAGTACGTGTAAAGCGCATCGTATGCCGGGAACTGGAGCCGCATGTTCTCGAAATCGTCTTTCGCGTTCTCACGGAACCCGAGGGCCATCGCCTCCAGGCCCGCGCCCTCCGGTCGAGGATTTCGAGGCCCCGCGTCCGCCGCGCGCACGATCTCCGCCATATCGAGGAGAGCTCGATCCGTGAGCTTGTACTTCTTGATGATAGCGTCGAAGCTGCACCGCTCGTCGCCTCCCTCCTTGTAGTGGTGGAGCTCGGCACCGGGGCTGTCATACGGTATCGCGTTCTGTTCCTTCGCGACGTCCAAGACCTTTTCGCGCGGCACGAACAGGAACTCCGACTTCGGATCCACGAATTTCGTGATGAGCCAAGGACACGCGATCCGGTCTACCTTCGCCTTCTCTCGGGTTACCCATTTCATTCAAAGCCCTCCTTGGGTAGAGTGTCTACGCAGGTAGTGTATCTATGTATATTAATCTGTCCGACGAGTTGGTCGGCGTGGCCGTTGAGGGCCGTTGAGTTAGCTTATGTACGCGTATAAGCCCGAATGCGCTTTGCCCGGCACGGGGTGAGTTGATGGCTGCCACCGCACCGCGAGGCATGAAAATCGGAGCCGTGTCCCTCTGGCTGCTCCTTCTCCTGTCCGAGAAACCGATGTACGGATACGAAGTGATCAGGGAACTCGAGAAGCGGTTCTCCGGCTACTGGAGGCCAAAGACCGGCACGATCTACCCGGCCTTCGAAAAACTCGAGGAGGGAGGTCTAGTGACGAGTCGAATCGAGTTCCGGGATGAAGGTCTCGACCGGAAGCATTACGCTCTCACGGAGAAAGGACGGGGCGAGCTTTCCCAGACCATGAGGCATTGGACCAAAATGATGGAAGTCCTGGAAATTTACCGAGAGGTCCACGAATCGATCTTTCGTTACAAGGGCCGCCTCAGCAAGGACGAGCTCTCGAAGTCCTTGGTGGCGCTGGGGGACGGACTGGGACGGCGTTCGGTCGATATCTCCAAGGTCCTGCCGGGACAGAAGAAGATCCTAGTTCAGCCCACCGAGCCCGTGACGTTCAAGCTCCTCTACGCCAAAGAGGAGGACGAACTGGAGATCCACATGGAACTGAAGTGGACTCCGATCCACTCGGCACGTCCTAGGGGCAAGATCGCGCAGCCCCCGAAACAGTCGCGGCGCACGCTCTGAACGCGGTGGCTTGTACGGATTCCGGAAACTGGATTGATCGAGACGGCAAACTCATCCTCCTAGAGAAGTCCGTCCGCACCGTTCCCTACGGTTTTCTCGGAGTCATCTACGGCGTCTACCTGGCCCAACTCGGATTCAGCGCCTTCGCGATCGGAATCGTCCTGACCCTGACCGTGCTCAGCAGCGCATTCTACACGTTCATCATCAGCTTCGTCGCGGACCGGATTGGCCGGAGGAGAACGCTCGTCTTCTTCGCCCTCACCGATTTCGTCGCGGGAACCCTGTTGTTCGTCTCGACGGACTGGTGGGCTCCGGTGCTCGCGGGCATCGTAGGGAACATGACCGTCGGGGCTGGAGAAGTGGGACCGTTCCTCTCGCTCGAACAGGCGATTCTTCCGCGGACCGCCCGCGCCGATCGCAGGACGCTTGCGTTCAGTGTGTACAACTTGGTCGGATACGGCGCGTCTTCAGCGGGGGCGCTTTTGGCGGGACTGCCGAGATACATGGGCTACCCGCCGCTGTTCCTGGCCTACATGATCTCTGGACTGATCGGAGCGGTGCTCTACTCTTCCCTCTCCGGAGCGGTCGAACCGAAGTCCAGGCCGGGGCGACGGCCGGCGCTGTCCCCCCGCGGTCGTCCCATTGTCGCCAAGTTGTCGACCCTGTTCGCGGTGGATGCGTTCGGCGGCGGCTTCATCGGACAGAGCATCCTCTCGTACTATTTCTTCCTCCGATTTGGACTGGATTTGGCCACCCTCGGGGCCATCTTCTTTGCGACCCAGTTGGTGACCGCCCTGTCGTTTCTCCTATCCGAACGAATCGCCCGGAGAATCGGCCTGTTGCGGACGATGGTCTTCACTCATGTGCCCTCGAACGTCTTCCTCATCGGGGTCGCGTTCGCGTCGACGCCTTTGACGGCCGTACTCCTCCTCCTCTGCCGTCAATCGTTATCGCAAATGGACGTGCCCGCGAGACAATCCTACGTTATGGCGATCGTCGACGAATCGGACCGGACCGCGGCCGCGGGGCTCACGAGCACAACGCGCACCGTGTCCTCGTCGATCAGTCCATCGTTGGCGGGCTATGCCCTCGCGAATCTCTGGTTAGGCGTACCCGGCAAGTTCGCCCCCCGGAGGAACGAGGGGTCGACCCGAAGTGAACCGATCCGCGAAACATCCCATGGAGAGTGAGTCCCGAGGCGATTCGAACCTCTGCCTTCTCCGCCGGGCGGTCCCTAGCTGAGGAAGTGTGCCAGCTCCGGGTTGATTTTGCTCGCGTGGGTCCAGATCAGGCCGTGCGGAGCGTCCTCGATCGTGATCAGCTTGCATCCCTTCACAAATTCCGGCATGCGCCTCGCCGAGACGGGGAAGGGCACAATCCGGTCGGCCGTGCCGTGGATCACCAACGTGGGCACGTCGATGCGTTTGAGGTCGTTCCGGAAGTCCGTCGATGAGAACGCGGTGACGCAATCCAGAGTGCCTGTGGGCGAAGCGGCCGCCGCGATGTTCCAGTTGAGCTGCACGGCCTGGTCGGTGATTTGCTTGCCGCGGAAGACGTCCACGTTAAAGAAATCCGATAGAAACTGCGAAAGAAACGCCGGACGGTCTGCGGCGATCCCGGCCTTGATTCCCTCGAAGGCCCCGGCATCGACTCCTTCCGGATTGTCCGCCGTCTTGAGCAGAAACGGTGGGACCGCGCTGATGAACACCGCCTGGCTTACGCGGTCGGATCCGTACTTGCCCAGATAGCGGGCCACTTCGCCGCCGCCCATGGAGAAGCCGACCAACCCGAAATCGCGGAGGTCGAGCTCCGTCACGAGCTTGTGCAGATCTTCGGCGAAGGTGTCGTAGTCGTAGCCCGTCGTCGGCTTGCTGGACTGGCCGAACCCTCGGCGGTCGTAGGCGATGACCCGGTTGCCCGCTTTCAGTAGGTCCAACACCTGCTTTTCCCAGGAGGCGCTGCTTAAAGGCCACCCGTGGATTAGCACGACCGGCTTCCCCGTGCCGTGGTCTTCGTAATACAGTTTGATGGGTCCCGAGTTTTCCTGGCCGACAGTGATGCTGCTCAAAATATCCCTCTCCGGGTCTCCGTACACGAGTGGTAGTATATGATGACTGGTACTGAGACTATGAGTGGGCCACCGAAATATGGAGGCGGGAGCGATGAACCCGATTCAGCATGGGAGCGACTGGCGATCTTCTCTTTGCGTCTATCGTCGTTTCCGACGAGGAATCGGGACCCAGAGGGCGAGACCTTCTTATCGCAGAACCAAGTACGGAGAAAGAGTGCCCGCGTAGGTTAGTCCGGACAGACTATCGGGCTTCGGACCCGAAGACCCCGGTTCGAATCCGGGCGCGGGCGCTCCAGGGGGAAACCTCCGTCTATGACGCCGAAAGCGTCCGTCAATTCGAGCGCAATCTCTCAGCCAGTTGCTACGCCGCTGACCCGGGCTGCGATTTTTCTCGTTGTAACGGTCAACCCAGGGGCCGAGAATCGAGTTGTCATTCGACACTTGTGCAAGGACCTCAGCTCGCTGGTCCGTTCGGCGGGGTTTCGTGAACTTGAGGGAAGCCTTTCCTGCGTCATGGCGGTGGGATCGGAAACGTGGGACCGGCTGTTCGGGCAGCCACGGCCGGCCGAGTTGCGAAAGTTTCGCGAGATCCATGCGGGAGAGCGCCACGCTCCTTCGACACCGGGCGATCTACTCTTCCACATCCGAGCGCAGCGACTGGACCTGTGCTTCGAGCTGGCGACACAGATCATGGCTCGGCTGGGAAGCGCGGTCTCCCCCGTGGACGAGGTCCACGGATTCCGCTACTTTGACAGCCGCGACCTCATCGGTTTTGTCGACGGGACGGAGAACCCCAAGGGGCAGGCGGCGATCGAGGCCACCCGCATCGGGGAAGAGGACTCGAGGTTCGCCGCGGGTAGCTATGTGATTGTGCAGAAGTATCTCCACAATCTAACGGGATGGAATGCACTTCCTACGGAAGAACAAGAGCGAATCGTCGGTCGTACGAAGCTGAGTGACATCGAGCTGGACGACTCCGTCAAGCCCACCTTTGCGCACAATGCACTCACCAAGATCACGAAGGATGGCGCGGAGATCAAGATCCTCCGAGACAACATGCCGTTCGGCCAGGCAGCCCGCGGGGAGTTCGGGACCTATTTCATCGGCTACAGCCGCTCGCCCCGCACGATCGAAGAAATGCTCCAGAACATGTTCGTCGGCAATCCACCGGGCAATTATGACCGGCTGCTCGACTTCAGCCGTGCGGTCACCGGGAACCTCTTCTTCGTGCCGTCCGCGACCTTCTTGGAGAACCTCACGTCCGCGCCCGCGTGAGCGAGAGGTCATCACGAGCCACCGAACGGTGTCTCGCCCGCGCGAGCTGGATCATGCGAGTTCTTGCATCGCCTTCTCGAGATTCCGTAGACCTTGACGGAATTCGCCGGGGTCTCCACCCAGGCCGATTCGGAAATGATCGTCCACGCCGAAGAACCGTCCTTCCGCGATGATCGTCTTGTACACACGAAGAAGCCGTTGTGCCAATTTCGGCACCCTGATGTCGGAATGGGGAAACATCACGCTCCCGGACTTGGGCACTTCGCCGCGCAGCGCCGGTAGCTTCGTGAGCGCCTCCTCCACCAGCTTTCGATTTCCGTCCAAGATGATTTTCGCACGACGTCGGAAGAGGGACCACCGCTGGAGCGCCCAGGTCGCGAGAAGTTGGGAGACGGAGGACCCGCACACGGTCGTGTAGTCCTTCACGGCCTTGAACCGCTCCAGGAGGCGAGGATGAGCGACGATCCATCCGACTCGGAGGGCGCCGAGGCCGCCTACTTTGGTCACGGTGGACAGGGCGATCATCCGCGGTCCAAATTCGGCTACGCTCGGCGGCGGATGATGAAAGGCGAGTTCGCGGAACGTCTCATCCACGAGGACATAGCCGTCGCACTCCTGCGCGATGTCCGCGAGTTCTTGAAGATCGTTTCTTCCAAGGGGGACGGAAGTGGGGTTGTTCAGGTTCGCGAACACGAGGAGTTTCGCTCGGCCTCCGGCCGTCTTCCGAAATCGATCGAGGTCGAGGGACCATCCGTCGTGGCAATCCCTCACGACCGGGACGACGTCCGCACCGAGACCCACGGCACAATCGCGCAAGGGCGAGTAGTTGGGAGTGTCGACGACGACGCGATCCCGTGGCTGGACCAGGGCTACGTTCGCGAGGAAGTTCGCCTCCGTGGCCCCTGTGGTCACGAGCACGTGGTCCATCGCCACCTGCGCGTGCCGCGCGATCAGCCGTCGAAGTTCCGGCGGACCTCGCTCGTCCGTCCAGTTCAGGTCCAGGTCCTTCGGAAGTGTCTTGTGGAACTCGCCGAGGGTGAAGCCCTTGATGTTCGAATAGGAAATGTTCAGGCGGACGTCGTGGACGCCTTCGTAAAACCGAAGGTGCTCGAACGGCGGGAATTCCATGGGGCGGTCATCCCCATCCGCGAAATCAAGTTATGGCCATTTCTATTTATTCGTGAGAATAAAAAAAGAGACGGGCCGCGGTTCAGAGCGGCCCACAGGTGTACGGGTGGTGCGGGATCCCGAGGACGTCCGGTCGCTCGGCCCAGAGCTTGAACTGGAAGCTCCCGCGGGATTGGGGATTCACTTCCACGAGGAACCCGTCTTGCGACGGTCCTCCGAAGGCCACGAACCGTTCGGAGAAAACGGTCGTGAGCGTCCAGTCGGCCAGGTTCGAGCTCGCCGGGTTCCCGGAGCCGACCATGCCGTAGTAGTTCAGTGTCTTCAGGAGGGACGAGCCTGAATTCCGAACTCCCACGGACGAGTTCAACCCAGGAGCCACGAGGGACTCGTACCCCGCGGGATCTCGGTCCTGGATTTCGTGGAGGACGGAGGGCCAGTATTCGGCGGATCCGATGGCCGACGAAACGGTCGCGAGGTCCACGCCCGCCGCGAAGGAGACTCCCTTCGGAGCGAGGAGGGGCCCGTGCCAGCCTATGTAGTAGATCAGCCGCGTTCCCGAGACGACTTCCTCCGCGCCGCATTGGGAATAGACGGTCAACTCATCCGGCACCGTGTTGTTCGGATTGCGGACTTCCATCCGCAGGACCGCGGGAACGGGCCGGTTCGCGTTGTTCGCCAGCGTCGCGATGACGCGGAACACGCCCCCCGGGGCCACGGAATCCGGGATCCCGTCGACCGTCAGGGTGACCGCGAAGCCTGTCACCTGCACGTCCTTCGACACCGTGTTGCTCAGCGTGGGCGTCAGGATGCCCACCGCGCTCGCCGCGATCAAGACCGCCACGAAGGCGGCCGCACGCGGCCCCAGTTTGATTCCGGTTCTCATCGATCACACCTCGCCCGCCTCACCGAAGCGGGCCTTTCGGCGACGGTCGCAGGGGCGGCATAAGCCGGGCTCGTGCATGCATCGTGCACGTAGGCGGTTCGCCCCTTCGAAGGCGTCATCCTTTTCAGTGGCCGCGATGGTCCGATGTGCATGCGGGTTGCGGTCCTCGGCGCGAGGGGACTGATCGGAGGGGCTGTCGTGCGCCGAGCCATCCTCGCGGGCCACCACGTCCGCGCCATCGTCCGTCCGGGCGGTGGGGTGGCCGGATTCCCCGCGGGGACCGAGGTGATCGCCGCGGACCTTCGCTCGCGGGAATCCGTTGTCGATGCGGTCCGCCGCATGGAGGTGGTCGTCCATGCGGCGTCGGTCCCGTACCCTGAATGGCCTAGGGTGGTCCCGCTTCTCGCAGACAACGCGTTCGCGGCCGCGGCAGCCACGGGCGCGACCCTGGTTTTTCCGGGCAACGTGTACGTCTACGGCCGGCCTCGATCTCGGTTCGTCACGGAAGATCATCCGCAGGAACCGCACACGGTGAAAGGACGGGTTCGGCTGGCCGTTGAAAGGAGGTTGCTCCAGGCCCATCAGGACGGACGCGTGGACCTCGTCCTCCCGCGATACCCGGACGTCTATGGCCCCGGCGGGATGCATGACGACGTCCGCCCCGTCTTCGAAGGCGCGCTCACCGGGAGGCCGTGCCGATGGCCGCTCGATGCCGACGCGCTCCACGAATTCATTCTCAACGACGACGCGGCCGAAGCGATGCTGAAACTCCTCGGGACGCCCGCGGCGCACGGCCGGGCGGTCCACGTCCCAGGTCCAGGTCCGATCGTGTCAAGGGACTTCATTCGACTCGTCTACAGGGCCGCCGGGTCGGGCGAGCCCACCGTTCGGGTCTTCGGGCGCGGGATGTACCGCCTGGTCGGGCTCTTCAACCCGATGGCCCGCGCCGCATACGAGATGGCCTATCTCTTCGAAGATCCGATTCTCCTGGATGGAACGCTCTATCGGTCGCTCACAGGAAGCCGGCCTCCCGCGACGCCCTACGAGGACGGTGTGCCGCGGACCCTGGAGTGGTTCCGCAGCCACCGGACAACAGCTTAATACCGCGGCATCCTCTTGACATCCGTCGCGGGGGTTTCTGCGCTGACGGATGTGATTCTGGCGGGTGCCTGCCGCACTCCGGTGGGCAAGTACGGACGCGCGTTCCGCAACGTCGAGGCGGTCCGCCTCGGGAGCCTCGCGGTCGCGGAAGCGGTGAATCGGTCGGGCCTCGTGCCGGCGGACATCGAGGAAGTCCTCATGGGTAACGTGATCGCCGCGGGCCTCGGCCAGAACCCGGCGCGGCAGGCGGCGCTCTTCGGTGGCCTTCCGGACCGCGTCGGCGCGGTGACGGTGAACAAGGTATGCGGGTCCGGGCTCCAGACGGTCATGTTCGCGTCCGACATGATTCGTGCTGGGTCCGCGGAGGTCTTGCTCGCGGGCGGCATGGAGTCGATGAGCCGCGCGCCGTATCTGGTGAAAGAGGCCCGCTGGGGGATTGGGATCAACAACGTGCCGTTCCTCGACGCGATGGTGAATGACGGCCTCTGGGACGCCTACAACCAGTACCACATGGGGATCACCGGCGAAATCGTGGCGGAGAAATTCCACGTCACGCGCGAGGAGATGGACCGTTTCGCTTTGGAGAGCCAGCGACGCGCGGCCTCGGCCACGCAGGAGGGGCGATTCAAGGAGCAGATCCTCCCCGTCGACGTGCCCGGCGCGGGTCGGGTCGAGATCGACGAGGGGATTCGCACGGATACATCGATGGAGAAGCTGGCGAAGCTACCTCCCGTTTTCCGGGAGGGCGGCCAGGTGACCGCGGGGAACGCGTCCCAGCTGAGCGACGGCGCCGCGGCGATGGTCGTCATGTCCGAGAAGGCCGCCGACCGGCACGGCGTGACGCCGCTCGCGCGCATCGTCGACTATGGCACGGTCGGGGTGAAGCCGGAGCTGGTCATGGAGGCGCCGATCGCCGGCGTCCGGAAACTCCTGAAGAAGACCGGCCTCTCGGTCGACGACATCGACTTGTTCGAACACAACGAGGCGTATGCCGCCGCAAGCGTCACGGTGATGCGCGAGCTCGGGATTCCGTACGAGAAATTCAACGTGAACGGCGGGGCAGTGGCCCTCGGGCATCCGATTGGCTGCAGCGGCGCCCGCGTCCTCACGACGCTCGCCTACGCGATGAAGGACCGCGGCGCCAAGCGCGGTCTCGCGACCCTCTGTCTGGGCGGTGGCAATGCGGTCTCGATGATCATCGAGCGTCCGTGAGCGCTGAAGGCGTTCCGTCGGAAGGCCTTTGAGCGGCGAGAGTCATGGGAATGCCGTGGCCCTCGTCACAAAGCGAAAGCCGCGAAGCATCGGCTTGCTCCTCGTCCTGCTAGCCATGGGCGCGTTCGCTTACGTGGTCTTCGCTTCCGTGGCCCGTTTCTTCCTGGGCGCTCCGGGCTTCTTTTTGGTGACCGCGGTCGTTGTGGCCCTGCTCATCCCTCCTTATCTCCATGTGCACCGGGTCCGCAAGAAGGCGCAGAAACACGAAATCCTCTACCCGCCTCGGCCAGAGAAAATGCCGGGTCACATGGCACCAAGCCACCTGGAAGCCGAGGTCCTCGCCTCGTTCATCTTGGGGGCTTCTACGGTAGTCTTCCTTGTCGTGGGAGCAGCGGCCAGGATCCGGTCGAGCCTCGGTGGCTATTCAGACCTCGGACTTTACGCAGCCGGTCTCGTGCTCACGTGGGTTGCGATGGCCGTGGTTCGAATGTGGTTCTGGACGAGATGGATCGCTTATGATCCGTACGATCCGGATGGATCCTTCCCCTGAGGGGCGGACGACCGAGAACCTATATCTAACGCCCGCCTGACCCTTCTCGATCAAGTGACAGATGGTGGAGAGGGTCCCCTGACACCAGCTAGAGAGCCTCGGGAACTGACGATTGTCCATGGGGAAATTGATGCCTCCGACACGACGGCCCACCTCCTGTTCCCGACCCGCGACGAGCAACCCTTTCTCCCGTTCCAGCGCTTCGCGGAGAGCATGGCGACCTCGCGAAGGAAAGGCGAGATGCACCCGCATCACGGAGAGGAAGTCATCCAGTACGTCCTCGAAGGATACATCGATCATGAAGACGGCTCGGGGACTCATACGAGCCTGACGGAAGGATCGCTCCTCGTCCTCACGGCGCGAAACGAGGTCCAGCACGCGCTACGGATGGAACGAGGGCGAACAGCCCGATGGCTTTCCATCGTCGTGCGCCTGCCTGTGACGACCGAAGCTCCCTCGACCTCGCTCCAGATCCTGACGGCGAGTCGCCCACCTGTGGGCTCGGACGGGACGGTCCGCACGTCTCTCGTCGGATCGAACGGACCTGCCCGCACTTCGTCCGGTCTCGAGCTCATCGACATCGGGTTCGCGAAAGAAGCCACGGCGTTTCTCCGAGTGGGCCGGGACCGACGAGGCATCGCGTACGTGCTCAGCGGGATTGGATCGGTCGAGAACCACGGCCTCGAGCCTGGTCACGGTGTGCTCCTCGAGAACATGTCGGGGCTATCGCTCCACGGCGAGGCGGGCTACCGCGTCGCATTGGCCTCCGTACCGCGGCCTGTGGCGTGAAGGTCCGAATACTTAACAAAAAGGTTAAATATTGACCCTGCTTATCGATTAACCAGATGGTTAAACGAGAAACGGTCGCCTTGGACCTCGATGCGATCTTCGCGGCTCTGTCCCATCCGATCCGGCGCGCGATGCTCGAGCGACTCGCCGGAGGTGACGCCACGGTCAGCGAGCTAGCCCGGCCTCATGGCGTCAGCCTTCCGGCCATCTCGAGACACCTTCGCGTCCTCGAGGCGGCGGGACTGTTGAAGGAAGAGCCGGACGGACGCGTGCGCCGTTGCCAGATCGACGCTGCGCCGCTCAGCGCGGCGTTCGGTTGGCTGACGCGCTACCGCGTCCTATGGGAGGACCGTTTCGCTCGGTTGGCCGAACACTTGGAGGAAACCCGCAAGAAAGAACGAAAGGAGGAACGAAAACATGCCCACAATAGGTAAACCTGAGAGAACGTCGAAACGAGAGCTCGTGAGCACGCACGTCTTCGATGCGCCTCGCGAGCTGGTGTGGAAGGCGTGGACGAATCCGAAGCTGATCCCTCGTTGGTGGGGGCCGAGGAAATACACCACGGTCGTGGAGAAGATGGACGTCCGACCTGGCGGGACCTGGCGATTCGTCCAGCGGGACGCCGAGGGGAACGAGTTCGGTTTCCACGGGGAATACCGGGAAGTCGTGCCTTTCGAACGAATCGTCGAAACCTTCGAATTCGAGGGGATGCCGGGACATGTCCTCGTCGAGAGCGCCGTGTTCGAGGAGATCCGGGGCAAGACGAAGGTCACGCAGAGGTCCGTCTTCGCGACGGTCGAGGACCTCGAGGGGATGCTCGCCTCCGGGATGGAGGAAGGGGCCCGCGAGACGATCGAGCGCTTCGCCGAATTGGTGGAGGAACCGAAGAAGAGCGACGCGCGGCCGAAGAAAGAGCAAGCGAGAGGTCGTGCTCAGAAGAACGAGCTCGTCATCACGAGGATCTTCGACGCACCGCCCGAGCGCGTGTGGAAAGCCCTCACGGACCCGCGTGAGATGAAGCAGTGGTGGGGCCCGAAAGGATTCACAGCCCCCTTCATCTCCGTCGACCTGCGGGTCGGAGGCGTCTTCCGGTACTGCATGCGGTCGCCCGAGGGCAAGGACTACTGGGGCACCGGTGTATACCGCGAAATCGTCCCCGGGAAGCGGATTGTCTACACGGACAGCTTTGCGGACGAGAAGGGGAACGTGGTGCCGGCGACGTACTACGGCATGAGCGCGGACCTCCCGCTGGAAATGCTCGTCACGTTGACTTTCGAGAAAGAGAAGGGCCAGACGAAAGTCACACTGCAGCACGCAGGGATGCCGGCGGGACCGGATCTCGAAGGGGCCACGCAGGGCTGGAACGAAATGTTCGACAAGCTGGTCAAGCACCTCGAGGCGTGAGCCTTCCAACTAAGGGGGACTCGCGGGGCCGAACCGCGGTTCCCCTCACTATTTTCCCACCTCGTTGATCGAGGTGAAATAGTCGAGTTGGGGCGATGACTGGATTCCAACCCCGCAAACTCTTTTAGGACCCCTTCCTATGCCCCGTGATTTCCGTCCCCACGCGAGGTCTCAGGCTTGTTACATAAGGTCCGCACCGCGTCCACCAAAGACGAAGTCCTAGGGCTGATGGAACCCCTTGTCCGGGACTGGTTCCAATCGAAGTTCAAGGATCTCACGGAGCCGCAGGCCTACGCGGTCCCCCTGATCCATGCCCGGAAGAGCGTCCTCGTCTCCTCGCCGACGGGGAGCGGTAAGACCCTCACGGCGTTCCTGTCGATCATCAACGAGCTGTATGCCAAGCAGCTACGTGGCGAGCTCGAGGACCGAATCTACTGCCTATACGTGTCGCCCTTGAAGGCGCTCGCGAACGACATCAACCGCAACCTCGAGGAGCCGCTTCGGGAGCTCACGGAGCTCTCCCGAAAGGAAGGCAAGCCCGAACCGCTGGTCCGGGTCGGTGTCCGATCCGGGGATACGTCGCCCCAGGAACGTCAGAAGCAGGTCCGTCGGCCGCCTCACATTTTCATCACGACGCCGGAGAGCATTGCGATCATCCTGAGCACGCCGAAGTTCCGCGAGCACTTCGCGAAGGTCGAATGGGTCATCCTCGACGAGATTCACGAGGTCTGCTCTTCCAAACGCGGGTCCCTCCTCTCCATTTGTTTGGAGCGCCTACGGGAGCAGACCGGGCAAGATTTCGTCCGGATCGGTCTGAGCGCGACCATCGCCCCGATCGAAGAGGAGGCGAAGTTCCTCGCCGGGTTCGCGAACGGCAAGGTACGCGACATGCACATCGTCGAGGTCGACACCCGGAAATCCCTCGATCTGGCGGTCCTGTGTCCCGTGCGCGACATCACCGCGGTCCCGATGGAGGTCGCGAACGCTCGGATGTACGACCTCCTGAGCGGCCTGATCGACGATCACCGGACGACCCTCATCTTCACGAACACGCGGAGCGGGACGGAACATGTCTCGTTCCGGCTCAAGGAACGCGGCGTGGAAGACCTGGAGGCCCACCACGGCTCCTTGTCGAAGGTCACTCGTCTGGACGTCGAACAGAAGCTCAAAGAGGGGAAGCTCAAAGCCGCCGTCTCCTCGACGTCCCTCGAGCTCGGCATCGACATTGGGTACATCGACCTGGTCGTGCAGATCGGCTCGCCGAAGTCCGTCGCAAAGGGACTCCAGCGAATCGGACGGGCGGGCCATGCATATGGCGAGACCGCGACCGGCCGCATGATCGCCTTCGAACCGTGGGACCTGATGGAATGCGCGACCTTGGCGAAGGCCGCCTACGACAACCGGATCGATCGGGTGGAGATCCCTCACAATCCGCTCGACGTGCTCGCCCAAGCGCTCGTCGCGATGTCCCTCGAGAAGCGCTGGGGCGTCGACGAAGCGTTCGAACTCGCGCGGCGATCGTACCCGTTCCACGATCTCACGAAGAAGGACTTCCTCGCCGTGCTCGACTACCTGTCCTCCCGCAATCCGGACATCAAGGTGTTCGCGAAGATCTGGTTGGACGAGGAAGAGGCGCGCTTCGGGAAGAAGAAAGGAACCCGGATGATTTACTACACGAATGTCGGGACGATTCCGGAGGAGGGGACCTACCACGTCTTCTCGGAACGCGGCTCGCCGCTCGGGGAGCTGAGCGAGAAGTTCGTCGAGTATCTGAGTCCGAGCGACGTCTTCGTCCTCGGCGGGCGCACGTACCAGTTCGTCCGGGTCCGCGGGACCTCCGTGTATGTGAAGGATGCTTCCGGCCACAAGCCGACCGTCCCCTCTTGGACCGGCGAAATGCTTCCGCGGTCCTTCGACCTCTCGATCGCGGTCGGGGAATTCCGCCGCGACCTCGCGGCCAAGATCGCGAAGGACGGTGAGGCCGCCGCCAAGGAATGGCTCCAGCAGGAGTACCGCACGGACACCGGCTCCGCGCAGTCCCTCGTTTCGTACGTGCAAGAGCAAGTGGCGCTGATCCCGGAGCTCCCGACGGACCGGCGTGTCCTCCTCGAAGGCTACATCGACGTGAAGGGAAACCGGAACGTGATCTTCCACTACCCCTTCGGACGGCGCGTGAACGACGCGCTCAGCCGTGCCTTTGCCTTCGCGGTCACGGAGACTCACCGGACAAACGTCCGCGTGAGCGTGACCGACGACAACTTCATGATCACGGTCCCGAAGCGGATCGAGCTGAAAGGCCTCGCGAAGCTCGTCACGAGCAAGAACCTCGAGGATCTCCTCCGCCGGGCGATCCGGAACACGGAGTTGTTCAAGCAGCGCTTCCGCCACTGCGCCACGCGGTCCTTCATGATCCTCCGGAACTACAAGGGCCGCGAGGTATCCATCGGACGGCAGCAGCTCCGGTCCCAGCGGGTCCTCGACTGGCTCCATGAGATCGTCGACTTCCCCGTGGTCAAGGAGACGTACAACGAGATCCTCCACGAGGTCATGGACCTCGACCACGCCCGCGAAATCCTCGGGCGGATCGAGGCAGGGGAAATCACGGTGGCGGAGAGCGACTTCGCTTCTCTGCCCTCGCCGTTCGCCCACAACGTCGTCCTGCAAGGCGTCTCGGACCTGGTCCTCATGGAGGACCGCTCCGCCCTCCTGCGGGAGCTGCACCGCAAGGTCCTGGAGCGCGTGATGCCCTCGGACCAGATCAGTTCGATCCAATTCCAACCGGGAGAGATCGTCGAGTACTTCCGACGAAAGCTCCCGAAGGTCGCCCGGAAGGAAGACATCCTGTCTTACCTGGATCGCGTAGGTGACGCGAACCTTCTGCAGGAGAAGGGTCGGAACGTGTTCGACGTCGCGACCGCATCCTTCTCCGACGTCCGAAAATGGTCCGGCCAACTTATGGACGAAGGATTGATCGAGAGTGTCTGGACGCCGCAGGGCATCCATTGGGCGCCGAAGGACCACGTACCGAACTACGTCTCGGTCTACGCGCAGCGGTCCCGCCTGAAGCCTCCGGAAGAGAAAGTTCTCTCCCTCCTCAAGGAAAAACCGCTCACCCACAAGGAACTCCTTCGGAAGACGAAACGGCAGAAGGATGCGCTGAACGAGACCCTGCGGAAGCTCGAACGGTCGTACCTGGTGGCGCGCCGAGGCGTCGAGGAGACCGTCTATGCGGCGCGCGAGCCCGTTCGGGGACCGTTCGAAGAGGCGCTCGACAAGATCCTCACGAAGCGGCTCGATGTGGACGGGCCGTACAGCGCGACGGAGCTCGCGGTGGCCCTCGGCCTCGAGGCGGAGCTCGTCGAAGAGGTCCTACGCGACCTCGAATCGGAGGGCGTCGTCTCCTCGGGCCACTTCCTCGTGGATAAGGAGTTCCAGTTCATGCTCACGCGGGACCTCCAGCGCCTCCAGCGGAAGGGCGAAACCCGCGAGGTCTTCGACGAGACGCAGGTGAAGGCTTTCCTCCTGGAGAAACAATTCCGGAAGATCGAGACCCTCGACGACTTCTTCGACACGTTCCTCGAGGCCGGTATGGTCCTCGACATCTGGAACCACACGACGTCCTTCGACTACAAGGAATGGACGCGGAGGCGGTCGTCCGGGGACATACTCGAGGGACGCTTCCTGAACGGCCGCGTAAGGTACGTCCGCGCGCACGACGTCCCTCTCTTCCTCTCCGCCTTCCCCCGAAGTCCGCTCACCGAATTCGAGTCCAAGGTCCTCGACGTGATCCGGGCTTCGGAGGGCATTGACATCTGGGGGATCACTTCGAAGTTGCGCGAGGAGAAGGAACGGGTGAAGGAGGCCCTCGACAAACTCGACTACGACGTGTACGTGATCCGAAAGTTCCAGGGCGATGGCTGGACCGCGCGGAACCTGTATACGGCCTTCGACCCGCCCGCGAAGGAAGTGAAGGATGCCGTCGAATCGCTCGTGAAGCGCTTCCTCGCCGCGTACGGCCCGGTGCCCTTTTCCGGGATCCGAGAATGGGCCCGGTTCGAGTGGGATGAACTCGAGCGGCTCGTAGACCGTCTCGAGGAGCAAGGCCTCGTGACCCGCATCCTGGTTACCGGGAAGGCGGAAGGCGAGATGTACGTCCTCGCGCAGGATCTGCCTGCCCTGCGGAAGGCCTCGGGCAAGGCGGTCTCCGATCCCGTCCGCGTGCTGTCTCTCCTGGATCCCTGGACGCAGCCCTTGTGGGCCCAGGTCGCGAGCCGCTACGGGGAGGGTTGGTTCTTCCCCCTCGTGAAGGACGGGGACCTCGTCGGGATGGCGGAGGTCTGGGAGATGAGCGGGTGCATCGAGGTCCGCGAGCTCGACCTGGCGTCTCCGGATCTGCTGAAGGAGGCGATCGACGGCCTCGTGCGGATGATGTCGTTCTACGCCCTTCGGGGGGTCGATGTGTTGCGTGTCACGCGATTCCAAGGCAAGGACGTCCCGGAGGCGGAGGACCTCTCCGCATGGAAGCGAGCCGGCTTCGTGCGGTTCTCCGATTTCGTCGCGTACGGGCCGATCGTGCCCGTCGACTTCGAGAAGAGCGATCTTCTTGCCTACACGCTCCACAAGCAAGGCATCGCGGCCGAGACGCGGTTCGCGGATCCGATCGGGGCCGCGAAAGCCCTCGGTGGGCTCCGATCCGATTTCGCGGCAAGGCTGCGTGTGAAAGACTTCCGACCGTTGGACCGATTGCATCGGAACGGTCTGCTCTCCAAGGGCCTCGCGATCCCCGAATACTGGACCTACTGCTCCGAGGACGACCTCGGTCTCTTCAAGGCCGCGAAAGGAACGCGACTCACCAAAGACATGAAGACGGTCCTGAAGTTGATCGAAGAGGAGGGCCCGATCTCGCGCCAACGATTCCTCGTCCTCTCGGACCTCAGCCGCCCCTCGACCGCGACCGCGCTCCGGAACCTGTACGAGGGACTCCACGTGACGCGGGACGCGGACAACCGCTATCGCCTCGTTCCGGACCTGAAGATCGGTCGGGATGAGGCCCGCCGAGAGGTCTTGCGCCGGATCATCCGGAGCCTCGGCGTGACGTCGGCGGAATCCCTTGCGGCCTACACGCGGTTCGAGTACAACATGGGGGAGACCCGCCAGCGTCTCCGGGAGTTCGAACGAGAGGGCTGGCTCACGAAAGGCTTCCTCGCCCGCGGCGAGCGCACCGTGATGTGGATCCTGAAGGACGACATCGACCGCATCGGGCAACTCGGGTTCCGCCGAAAGTTCGTGCTCACGCCGATGGACAACCTGTTCCTGTATCTGCGCGAGGCGATCGTCGCGAAGTTCCACATGGGCTATTGCTACGTCGTCTTCGATGGCCCCGAGATGGTGGCGGCGTTCAAAGCCCGTCGGCGGAAGTGGCAACTCATGGTCACGGAGTTCCAAGGCGACCCGGCCGCCCGCCGGATCGTCGATTTGTGGGAATCCGAGAATGAGCTCGCGGTGGAGGAGCAGGTCGATCGCATCTCGGACCACGAAGTCATGGAGTGGTACGCCAAGATGTACAGTCGCGGTGCCGGGGACAAGTGATTCTCCGAAGGTCGCGGGCAAGTTCATAGCGCGGGATTCCGTTGCGCCCCTTGGGGAGAATATGGGAGTCCTCGGCATCGACACGATCGCAATCGTCGTCTCGGATCGGCACAAGGCGATTCGATGGTATCGGGACGTCCTCGGACTCGACGTCGCGTACATCGGACCACGCATTTCGAACGCGGACCCATCCGTCCAAGGGACGCCGGACGACGCGGGTCACTGGATCGAGATGGGCCCTCTCCGTCCGCGGGCCCGGGTGCACGTCTGCCAGATGGACGAGACGGAACCGGGTCCAACCGGGATCACGTTCCTCACGGACAACATCCTTGCGGACTACGAGCGGATGCAGGAGATGGGCGTCGAGTTTCCCGTGCCGCCCGAGAAGATGGAATGGGGCGAGTGGCTCGGCCAGTTCGCCGATCCGGACGGAAATGTGTTCGATCTCAAGCAACCGATTTCGACCCGGGATTGGAAGGGACAACCGCCGGCGGATGAGCCACCCACGCGACCGCGGGTCAAGCGGGCTCGGCGCGCCCGCGCCTCTCCAGCAGGAGGACGCGGTCGGCGCACGAGGCGGCCTCATCGAACCGCCCCAGCTTGGTGAGGACGAAGCCTTTGTTCACCCACGCGCCGCGGTAACCCGGATCGATTTCCAGGGCGCGGTCATAACACCGAAGCGCGTCTTCGAACTTCCCGAGCCGCGCGAGCGCGTTTCCCTTGTTGTTCCAGGCGACTTCGAAGAGAGGGTTCACCTTGATCGCCGCATTGAAACACCGCAGGGCGTCCATGAGCTGCCCCATCCGGGTCAGGGCGTTGCCCTTGTTCACCCAGGCCACCTCGTTCCGTGGGTTGATGTCGAGGGCCGTGTCGATCGCGCGGAGCGCCTCCTCGTACCGGCCGAGCAGAATCAACGTGGCGCCTTTCCCGTACCACGGGATCTCGGCTCCCGGAACGTCGGCCCGGGCGGTGGCGATCGCCCGATCATATTCGACGAGCGATTGCTCGTAGTTCTTCCGCTGGACGTCCCGTTCTGCCCGCACCAATTGGCGTCGGAGGACGGTCGTCGATTGGCGGCGGAGAATCTCGGTCGCGGCGAGGGCCGCCGGCCACGGCGTCCCAACGAGGATGCCGATCACCCACGGGATCGTCAGCCAGTAGGCAGGGTTCAAGGCTTCCGCGAACCCGTGGCCGGCGATCGGGACCGCAGCGGCGATGGCGAGCCAGGCTCGATGTGGGCTTCGGAGGAGCCGTCGGGTCGCCCAGGAAAACGGGAATGCGGCCGCGATGGCAAGGGCCGTCACCTCGGTGGAAGGCCCGTTCCGGAAGATGGCGGCGCCGAGGCCGAGAAGGATGCCCGCGACCAGAAGGAACGCGTCGAACCGAGGGGGCGGTGCGGTGTTTCGCCGCGGAAACGGGATGGACTGGTAGGCCGCGATGCCGATCAGGACCGTGGCGATTCCGGCGCTCACGAGGGGCTGCCCGAGAGCTCCGGCGAGCATCAAGCCGACAGCGCCCGCGAGCACGAGCCCGCCCAGCGTTTCCGCGGGTAGACCTGTCCTCGGTAGTGAGGACGCGCTCGCCTTCTTGCGAACGATGCGATTGGAAGGGACGGGGACCGTTCGGATGGGCGACGCCTTGGTTGGAGGTCGCGCCGGCAGCGTGACCCGGAGCGGTTCCATCCGGGTCTCCATCGCGATCGGAGCTTTCGAAGGTTCAATCCGATTCGCTAGCGGCCTTGCTGTTGGTCGGGAAGTCGTAGGCGGTTTCACAGCCAGCGTTTTCGCCGCGATCGCGGGCTTGGCCGCGGGAGGCGACGACATCTCCTTCGGCTTGGACGCGAAGCTGGGAGCGCGCGCTGGTGGAATCGGAGCGGGCGACTTCGGGATCGGGCGCGGGGTTGCTTTCGGAGGCTGTTCGCGCGGAGTCAGAGGGGCCGGCGTGAGCAAAGGCCGTTCCGTTTCTTCGAGGAAAATGTCGACCTTCTCGAGCGCCCGTTCCCGTTCCACGGCTTTCGGAGTGGGAACCGCCATCGCGGGGCTTGTTGCCGGAACTGGCTTCGGTGTCGGGGCTTCGCGAAGCGCCGCGCCACAAATTTCGCACTCGACGACCTCGGGATCGTTGTCGGCCCCGCACACCGGGCAGAGGACGAGGTCGAGAATGTCCTCTTCCTCCGCCGCGGGTCCCTCGGCCTCCGTCTCGAATTCCGCCGCGCATCGCGGACATTTCGAGTCCCCCGCGCCGACGAATCCGCCGCAATTCGTGCAGATGAACAAGAGGCCGACTTCGCCCTTCTCGAGGACACGGTTCGGATCGCGGTCCCGCAACTGTTTCGGATGGCGGAAACCCGCCTCGAACAATTTGAGCGCTTTCTCCCGGTCGAGCCCGAAGGCTCGGCTGAGCCGGACGACGGCCTCGTCGATCACGAAGGCCCCGCAGTTCCTGCACTCCGTCTCGTCTGGAGGGATGGGCTCCTGGCAGACGGGACAAAGAACCCGGGGCTGTTTCCCGGGCATCGACATTGGCTTCGAGTCGTCCCGAGCCGCATAAACTCACCCTTCCCGTTGTCATCTCCGATACCGGGCCGGACGCGCGCTTAAGTATCGCCCCTCGCTTGGTCCGCCTGCGATGGCATCGAACGTCGATTTCCTCGTCGCTTTCCTCCTGGGGATTCTCCCGGCCATCGGGATCCTGTGGACGTCCCTCCGCCGGTTCGACCGGCCGTACGTCGACCGGACACTATTCGACGACCGCCGGGTGTTCGGGAGCCTGGCCGTGGGCCTCGTGTTCGGGACCATCGCGAGCGTCTTCGCCCTGTCCATCCCGCGAACCGATATCGTCGGGGTCCTCGTCGCGGTCTCGGCGAGTTTCTTGTTCGAGGAATCGTTCAAGCTCGTCTGGCTGAACCGTCGAAGGTACCAGGGGCGCTTCGACACGACCTTCTACGGCGTCCCGCTGGGAACCGGCATCGCCGCGAGCGGGGTCGTCGCGGCTGCGTGGGCCTCCCGCGATGTCCTGTACGTCCCGGAGACCTTCGCCTTGCTCGTCCTCTATTCGATCGGACTCGGGCTCATCAACGCAGACACTGGCGCCCTCATCGGGTTCGGAGCCTCGCGGGGCGAGATGTGGCGCTATTTCCTGCGCGCCATTGCAGTTCGCTTCGCTTACGGCGCGTTCCTGTTCCCGTTCATCCTTCCGGGCATCCCCGACGTCTACGCGGCCCTTTCCGTGACCACCGCGGCCGGCTTTGGCTTGCTCGTCTATTACTACGTCTACCGTCGGATCCTCCCGGGCACGCTGCCCGAGGAGCTCCGCCGCGAGTTGCGCCGCGAACGGCGCCGAGCGTCCCTGCCTAGGGGCTGAGGCTCACCGCGCGGTAGAACCCGTCCTTCGGTTCCATCACCAGATTCGCACGGATCAACGTGGCCAAGGCTCCTTCGGCGTCCGCGATTCCCAGGCCCGCCAGAACCCGCGTCCAATCTTCGAGGGAGAAGACCTCGAGTTCTCTCGTCAGTTCGACGGCGGCGGCCCGGAGCCGGCTCGCACGATCGTGCGGCTTTGATGCGACGCCCACGATCCGGAGGTGGACGTCCCTGGACCGCCTTCGGCGCGCGGGCGTGGCGGCTTTCCGATATGCGGCGAGTCCGCCGGCGAGCTCCGCGCTCACTTGCCCCACCAACGACGCCAGTTCACGCGCCGTGTCGGCTCGCGCCCGCACCCGGGACGGGGCGATTCGGATCTCAAATCCACACGCGCAGGTCGTCGTCTTCTGTTTCAGGTCCACGCCCTTGGCCCGTTTGCATCGAGGGCAGACGATGACGCCGTACATTCGTCACGCGAGGAACACGAGCGCGGCAAGGCAGGCGCCGTAGTGATCCATGGGAATGCTCAGTTCTTCGATGCGGTAGTCGATTCGTCGGAACTTGATACCCCGCAATTTGGCCATCTCTCCCATCTTCCACTCCATGACCTCGCGGAGGGAGTTCTTCGTGCCGTGCATGTGGCCTTCCGCGACATAGCCGCCGAAGCCGTCGTCCCGGAATCCGTATGCGATGCCGGCCGAGACCGTCTCGCCTTCCCCGCCCCGTTGCTGGGCGAGGACGCAATGCGTGATGGCGCCCATCGGCAGGTCCCTCTTGCGCACGGGCTTGATGCCGACCGGCAGCACGGAAGAGACCGACACGATGTTTTGCTCCGCGAGGCCCGCGTTCTGGAGGGCCTCGTCGAAGGCGTTCAAGTCCGAGACCTTGGAGACCGCCTTGCCGGACGTGACGAAAAACTTCGTCGGGATCGGTAGCATGCAACCCTGCGAGCACGCCGCATTGTCGGGCGGGACTTAAGGATTTGCAAAACGGATGCGGGTTTCTCGCCGACTAATATCTACTGATTAATATGTATTAGGCTGGATGGACTGACCGGCTTCGGTTCACGAGAAGGTCGTGAGGGAAATTCCACAGGCACGCTCTTCCCCATACTGTACGCGTCCTCGCCCCAGGAGTAGTACCCGTACAGCACGCCGTCCGTGCGATACCCGAGCCCGCGGTACAGTTCGATGGCCGCGAAGTTCCGCGTGCTTACTTCCAGCCGGATCGTCGAGACCCCTCGTTCTCGGCTAATCGCTTCCGCTGCCGCCATCATGCGGGTCGCGATGCCACGTCGGCGAGCCTGCGGGTTCACCCCGACGGAAAGGACCCGACACGTGTGCCCTTCGAACAGGAGCATCATCACCGCCGCGAAGCCGGCGACCCCGTCCTGAACGAGGGTCAGAGCGTGATTGTTGCCGAGGATCCACGCGACGTGATCTCGACGGAAGGGGTGTTCTTGGAAGCAAGAGACCTCGAAGGAGTAGAGCGATTCAAGGTCCGCCGGCCCTGCGACACGCAGCACAGAATGCGAGGACGCAGCGCAAGTAGTTGTCCTTTTCGACTCGGATTGCACTTCTGAAGACCTGACGCGGCGCATCTTCATCGAGACGGCCGTCGTGCGGCGAACCAGTATTTTCGATCCCCTCGCCGCGGGGGAGTCATCCGTCGGATACTGCCCCAGGAAGCAACATCGGTGAAACCTGCCTTACGCAGAGCCGCGCGGATCTGCGGCAGGGAGTATGCGCGTTCACGGTGCAATTCGTCGGTTCGGGCCCAGTGTTGGCCACGGCGCACGAAACAGGTTACCTTGAGGGTTGCCAAATTCCGTCGAGCGTCCCAGGTAGAACGGTGAAGCGCAAACGCGTCTCGGGTGTCCACTTCCAGGAAACTCGGATGCCTCTGCCATCCTTTGGAGAGGGTCTCCAGAGTGTTCATGTCGAACAGGAACGAGCCACCGGGACGGAGGGATCGGAACACGCCGGCGAACGTTTTGTTCAAATCCTCAAGCCGCAGGAGATAGTTCAGGCTGTCGTACCACGAGGTCACGAGATCGAACTCATCGTGGAAACGCAGAGCGCGCATGTCACGTTCGACGAAACGGATCTTCGAATGGGCCTCGCGGGCTTTGCGTCGGGCCACTCCAAGCATCGCGGAGGATCGGTCCACGCCCGTGGTCAGGTAGCCTTTCCTCGCCATCTCCAGGGCAAATGTCCCTTCTCCGCACGGGACGTCAAGGACTCGATCGGGGGTCAGGTGAAGCGCGCGGAGGACGCGCGGCAACAGCTCGGCAACTCGCGCACTGAACTGGTTGTATCCGTACTTCGAGTAGACCTCCGCGAAATCGGAGCCGTAAAGCGTCGGCATCCCCCGACCGGGTAAGTCTCGCAATCTATGAAGTTTCACGGGTCTCCCCTACAGCCGCCGTGTCGTCCTCGGTAGACCGCGAAAGAGTAATCTAGACCCACCGGGATGGGACCCGGGTTCATGGTCTCCATCGAGGAAATCCTAAAGGGACGCCATACTGGCAAGGCCGTCGAGCTGCGAGGCTGGATCTACCGGACGCGCACGGTCGGCGGGAAGGCCTTCGTCGTCGTTCGGGACGCGACGGGGACCATCCAGGTCGCGATCGCTCGGGACGTGGTCTCCCCGGAGGCCTTCAAGGCTGCGGAGAAGTCGCTCATCGAATCCGCGGTCATCGTCCGCGGGAAGGTCGTCGCGGACAAGCGAGCGCCCGGAGGCTACGAGGTCCGGGCGGAGGATTTCCAGGTCGTCCACTTCGCGGAGAAGTTCCCGATCCAGGAGGATCAGAGCGAAGAATTCCTCCTCGACGTCCGCCATCTGTGGGTCCGTTCCCAGAGGATGACGACGATCTTCCGGATCCGTCACACGGTCTTCGGCGCGGTCCACCAGTACTTCCGCGACCACGGATTCTGGGAGGTCTCCCCACCCATGATCACGCCCGCGGGGAGCGAGGGCGGCGCCACCCTCTTCGAGGTGGAGTATTTCGGCCGCAAGGCTTACCTGACCCAGTCGTGGCAACTCTATGCGGAGGCCCTCGTCCTCGCCATGGAGAAGATCTACTACCTCGGCCCAGCACGCGGAGGGCGTGATCTCCCACACGTGCCAGCGCGTCGCGGAGGAACGTCCGGACGATGTCGTCGCGATGGGCCGGACGCCGGACTTCCTGAAAGCCGTGAAGCCTCCCTTCGAGCGGATGACCTACGACGAAGCGCTGAAATTGCTCAAGGCGAAGGGGATCGATCTCGAGTGGGGCAAGGACCTTCGGACCCTCGAGGAACGCGCCCTGACGGAAGGAAAGTCGAAGCCGATCGTCGTGACGCACTATCCGCGGATCTCCCAGGCGTTCTACAAGGCGAGGGACCCGAAGCATCCCGATCTCGTCCTCGGGTTCGACGTGATCGGGGGCGACGGGGTCGGCGAGATCGTCGGCGGGAGCGAACGAGAGACGGACCTGGAGGCGATCAAGAAGGCCCTGGTGGAACAAGGCGAGGACCCGAGAGCCTACGAATGGTACCTCGATTCCCGCCGATACGGGAGCGTGCAGCACGCGGGTTTCGGGATGGGAATGGAACGGTTGATTCAGTGGATCTGCAAGCTCGGGCACATCCGCGATGCGGTGCCGTTCCCGCGGACTCCGGGGCGCTTTTCCCCATAGGCGCACCCTTATTACGCCCCCATCGGCTAGCCGCATCGATGGGCGACGGTTCCGACGACGATCCCTTCTACACACTCCTCGGGGATCACGCCGACTTCGTCGATAAGCTCACGGAACTCGAGGCGACCCTCGACGAGATGATCGCGACGCGGGAGGCCCGCGAAGCGAATCGAATCATCCTGGACGAATCGATTCGGTTCTTCGAGGACGAACTGCTGCCGGTCCTTGCGGCGGAGGACGAGACGATCCTCCCGCCGCTCGAGGCGGCGATCGGCCGGTATGGAACCTTAGTGAACGTGGTCGCCTACGAACACGACGAGATTCGCCGCGGCGTGGAGAAATTCAAGGCGGCCCGCCGAGACTTGGAAGCCCATCCATCCTGGGCCGCGATCCAAGAGACGAACCGCCATGGCATCTTCCTCGTCCAATTCCTATGGGACCACTTCCGCAAGGAGCGGACGAGCCTCTTTCCCACAGCCCGCGAGCGGCTCCCCGAGACCGAGCTAGAATCGATTCGGACGCGCTTTGCTCATTGATCCTCGAGCGCCCGACGGATTTTTTCCGCCGTGCCATCGAGTTCTGTTCGTTCCGGCGTCCTGCCGTAGCCGCGTCCAGCCCGGATCCCGAATCCGTCCCCGCCGAATCTCGGCAACACGTGGAAGTGCACGTGGAAGACCTCTTGGCCGGCCGCCTTCCCGTTCGCGAGCCACAGGTTCACCGCCTCGCACGGCAGTCCGCTGCGCCGGAGCGCCGCGGCGACCTTCCGGGCGGTTTCCAGGATGGGTCCAGAGCTGTCCTTCGAAAGGTCTTCGAGGTATGCGGCATGGGACTTTGGAATCACAAGGGTGTGGCCCGTGATCATCGGGCGGATGTCCAAGAATGCGAGCGTAGTCTCGTCCTCGTAGACGATGCTCGCGGGTGCCTCTCTCTTGACGATCCTGCAGAAGATGCAGTCCGGGACCGAGACGGGCAAGGAGCGCGCCCTCATGTCTTCGTCGTCGGTCCGAGGGTGTGGTCCGCGATGATCAGCTTCTGGATCTCGTTCGTTCCCTCGTACAGGCCGAGGATCCGGGCATCGCGGTAGTACCGCTCGACGTCGAAGTCCCCGCTGAATCCGTATCCGCCATGGACTTGGACGGCCCAGTCCGTCACTCGCTGGGCCATCTGCGCGCCGAACAGTTTCGCCATGGACACCTCGAGCGTGTTGTCGAGGCCGAGGTCCCGCATGTGGGCCGCCCGCAGCGTGAGGAGTCGTGCCGCGTCGACCTCCAGGGCGGACTGCGCGATCATCTCGCGGACAAGCTGGAAGTCTCCGATTGGCCGGCCGAAGGCCTTCCGTTCCTTCACGTACTTCACGGCGGCCTCCAACGCCGCGCGGGCGACGCCGACGGCCCCGGCGGCAATCCCGATGCGGCCGCTATTCAGCGTCTTCATGGCCTGGGCCCAGCCGTCGCCCCGTTTCCCGATCAGGTTCTCCTTTGGGATCCGGCAGTGCTCGAAGGCCAGGTCGGCTGTCGGACTCGCCCGCAATCCGAGTTTCGTCGTCGTCTCGACGTGGGTGACCTTGAACCCGGGTGCGTCCTTCGGCACCATGAATAAGGAAATCCCCTCGTGCCGGCTCGTCCCCGGCTCCCGGGCGTAGACCTGGACGAGATCCGCGATGCTCCCGTTCGAGATGAATCGCTTCTGGCCGTCGAGGACCCATTCGTTGCCGTCGAGGCGCGCGGTCGTCTGCAGACTCCCGGCGTCACTTCCCGCCTGCGGCTCCGTGAGAGCCCATGCCCCGAACTTCGTCCCTTTCGCGAGCGGAACGAGCCATTTCTTTTTCTGTTCCTCGGAGGCGAACCACAGGAGGGAGGTCTCGGACAGGGACGTTTGCACGGAGACCGTAGTGCGGACGGACGACGAGCCCCGGCTCAGTTCCTCCACCAGGAGCATGAAGGCGACGTAGTCCATGCCCGCGCCACCGTACTTCTCCGGGACGGGAGCCCCGAGGAAGCCTAAGTCGGCCATCTTCGCGTAGAAGGACCGCGGGATCTCGCCTTTCTCCTCCCACTGCCGCACGTGTGGGACGAGCTCTGCGTCGACGAACTTGCGGGCCGTCTCCTGAATGAGCTTCTGCTCGTCTGTGAGCCGAAAGTCCATCGGGAGTGCCTCCCGCGGTCTAACTGGACAAATCCCTTAAACCTTCGGAACGGACCTGCTTCGACGGGGGGAATTCGGGGCGTGCGGTCCCATCAACGAAGGAGCCAAGCACGCCAGATCGGAAACCCGACGACCTGCGGGCCGACTTGGGAACGTTCCGAGTTCCAACCGAACCTTCGCGGTTTCGGGTCGGCATGATCACCGCTCTCTTCGACGGGCTTCCGGTCTCGTAGCAGGGCGCACATTGGATTTTCTCCTATCGTTTCTTGACGACCCTTCTTGGGGGCGCCCCGTTCAAATAGTCTCGGGCCAGCGTTTCATTCCTGATTCCCGAAGGAAGAATTAATCCGCGCCACTCCTTACCACGCGACGTGGGCCTGCTTTCCGATGCCGACGTGTTGCAATATCTCGGAAAGGGCGAAATCGAGATCGATCCCTTCGATCCGAGCAATCTGACACCGAACGGATACGACGTCTCCATCGATCAGGTGGTCATCCCGGCCGCGAAGAAGGGCGCGCCACAGAATCGGATTCCGCCCGCGACCCGGTTCGCGGTGAGCACCCGCGAGACGATTCGTCTCGGGCGTCATGTCGCGGGCCAAATCTGGCTTCGGACCACCTGGGCGCGGCGAGGCATCATCGCCTCGTTCGGCATGATCGATGCCGGCTTCTCCGGGACCCTCACGTTCGGCGCGTTCAACGCCTCTTCTGACGCCCTCGATCTGCCGATCGGCGAACGCTTCGCCCAAGTCGTCTTCCTGACGCTGGATTCGCCCGCGTCGGAGACATATGCGCGGCGATCCGGGACCTATCAGGGCCAGAGGGGCGTCACCCTCGAACGACGGTAACATCGAACGCCGTCTGATATTTCGTCGGCGAGTAGGCACGCACATGGTGCTGCGAGAGGCCTTTCATCCGGAACCCCGCGGTTCGAGCGGCGGATTGGATCCGATCGCGGGCCTCGCCTTCCTCGGCTGCCTCGAGGATGCCGTAGACGTGGACGGTGCCGCGAGCCCCGAGGGCCCGGAACGCGGCTCCGAGGTAGTCCATCGCGGAATGAGGAAGATCCAAGATGACCCGGTCCACGGGGGCGACCTGCCTGAGGATGGCGTGCGCGTCCCCTTGACGTACCGTGACACGGTCCGCCCGATTCGCTGCGACGTTCTCTCGAAGAAATCGTACCGCCCTTGGATTCGCATCCGAAGCGTGAACCTCGCTCGGTCGGCGCCGCTTCGCGATGAGGATCGAGTACGGCCCGACCCCCGCGAAGGGGTCCGCGACCGTTTCGCCGGCTTCGATCAGATCCGCGATCCGTTTTCGCTCCGACGCGAGTCGGGGACTGAAATAGGCGCGCGACAGGTCCACGCGATAGTGCAGGCCGTGCTCCGTGTGAACGGTGGTGGTCCGCGGCTCTCCCGCGATGACGTCGATCTCCCGGATCCGGTGCTCCCCCTTCACACCGCGATCCTCGAGGACCACACCGATTTTCGGATTCCACCTCCGGATGGCGTCGCCGATGGCCATCCGGCGCGCCCGCAATTCCTCCGGAATCTTGATTATCGCGATGTCGCCGACGACGTCAAAGGAGCTCGGCAACAGCCGGCGGGCCGAGGCCGGGACCTCAATGACATCCTTGTAACTCCGGACGGCCACGAATCCTTCCTCGAACTCTCCTTCCTTCGTGGGAAAGCCGAGGTCCACGTGTTCTCGGGTCGGGAGGAGAATCGAGTCGTCCTCGTGGGCGATCCGAACTTGTTTCAGCAGCACGCCGCGTTCGAGGAGGGTCCGCCGAACTTCCTCCGCGCGTTCGCGCGGAACGACGACCGCCCAAGCTCGCATGGGAGCTGCGATAAGCGCGGGTGCTAAAGGGTTTTCGAGGCTCGTGGAGTCCGAGGGAAGGGTCTAAGCCTCTCATGCGGCTCCCACCGCCGCCATGGGTGAACTGGTGTTCATCGGCCTGGGCCTCCACGACGAGAAAGGCATCACGCTGCGCGGCCTCGATGAAGCGCGCTCGGCCGACGTCGTCTTCGCGGAGCTCTACACGTCGGGCTTGGCGGGCGCCACGGTCGCTTCCGTAGAGCAGCTCGTCGGGAAGAAAATTCGAGTGCTCTCGAGGAACGACGTGGAGGACGGTCGGACGATTCTGGAGGCGGCTGCGAAACAGAAGGTCGCGTTCCTCGTCGTCGGTGATCCGATGGCCGCGACGACCCATGTGGATCTCCGTCTGCGGGCCGCTGCAGCGAAGATTCCGACCCGAATCGTTCACGGAGTTTCGATCCTCACCGCGGCTGCGGGTGCCCTCGGGCTCCAGGTGTACAAGTTCGGAAGGACCACGACGGTTCCTTTTCCGGCCGCAGGATTCGGCCCGACGAGTCCGCTTGAGGCGATCCTCGAGAACCGTCGGGCCGGCCTCCACTCGCTCGTGTTGCTGGATCTGCGGGAGGGTGGTTCGTTCCTGACCCCTCAGGACGCGCTCGCGCTCCTCCTGCGGATGGCGGTGAAGATGGGCACGTCCGACTTCGGCCCGGAGACGCTGGCCTGCGTCCTGAGCCGGGTCGGCTCGCCGGAGGTCCGCGCCACCGGCGGGCCCATGGGCATGCTTTCGGATCGAGACTTGGGACCGCCGTTGCACTGCATCGTGATCCCGGGGCGCCTGCATTTCCTCGAGAAGGAGGCGCTGATTGCCTTCGCCGGGGCGCCTCACGACCTCTGAACGGTCGCCTTCGCGAGTTCCGGGATCCGGTCGATTCGCCAGAACGTCACCTCGAGGGCGTAGGATCGGGAATAGTCCTTGCCTCCCCATTGCTGCCGGAGGCGCGTCATCGCTTCCCGATGAATCGGCTCCGGGACGTCCCACTGACCCGAGTACGCACGACCCGCAAACTCCTTCAGGATGGTGTCGGCGGGCACCGTCTCATGGAACGGACCCACCGGAATCACCATATCCGGTTTCACGAGGCTGGGAAGATCGCGTTCGTGGATCCCCGGATGATGATACTCGTAGCCTGCTTCGCGCAGGAGGTCGTCGTAGTCGCGCTGGATCGAATCGACCCGCTGCGATCGCTCGATCACGGTGAAGTACGTCTCCCGCGTGACGCGCGCGATTTCCGCGAACACCTCGCGCCAGTTTGGGACCAGGTGAAGCACGTGGTTCGTCGTGGCGACGTCGAAGGAGCGTGGGCCGAATGGAAGGTGCGCGCCTTCCGCGAAGACGACGTCTCGAAGGCCTTTCGCGAGGCCAAATTCGACCATGAGTCGCGAGATGTCGACCCCGACCACGCGGATCCCGCTCTTCTGGAGCGGAACGGCGTACCGGCCCGTCCCGACGCCAATCTCGAGGACCCGCTTGCGGTGGAGCTCGTCCACGAGGACCGCGAGCAACCGGGCCATCGCCCGCGGCGCGAGGCTCCTCGTCTCGTCGTAAATCGTCGCAACGCGGTCGAACGAGAGGCGGCCCGGCACCGTGCGGAGCATCGCAGCCCGAGGGAAAAGGGGTTTCGTACCCGGTCGGAACAAGTTGCGAGCGCGTTCGTCTCTCGGGCATCGGACGCGGCGAATCCCAAACCCTTAGGACCGTGAGCACAATTCTCGCGTTCGAGGAACGTGACCGACCGAACGGATAGGGCATCCTTCACCGAAGCCCAGATTGCCGCGTTCCGTTTGCACCGGCACCACCTCGACGTCCGAGTCCCGAGCAGCCACCTCCCGAACGTCGTCCGCGACGTGTGCGGGGTCCAGGCCCAGGTCACCGCCATGGCGCGGATCGCCCTGTGGTCTCGCCTCCGGGATCTGACCGTCGACGACGTCGAGCGGGCCCTTGAACAGAAGCGGACGATCGTCAAAACGTGGTCCATGCGGGGGGCGCTGCACTTGCTAGCCTCGAACGAACTCCTCCTGTACCTCCGCGGTCTCATGCCGACGAGGCTGCCGCGCGAGCAGAAGTGGATCCAGCGATCGGGTTTGAAGGAGGACGAGACCACGGCGATGATCCTCGACGCCCTCAAGGGCGGCCCGCTGACCCGGGCCCAGCTCGTGGGCTATTTGGCGAAGAGGCTTGGGACGAAGACGAAAGACTGGATGGACGGAGGGTGGGGACACAAGACGGAGGGGTCCAACACCGCGTGGCAGCTTGTCCGGCCGGCCGTGATTCGGGGCCTCGTGTGCTTCGGTCCGAGCCAGGGACAACAGATCACGTTCACGCGCGTGGATGATTGGCTTCGCGAGCCGCCGTCGATGCCGACGGAAGACAAGGCCGAGGACGCGTTGGTCCGGCATCACCTGAGCGCCTTCGGCCCGGCCGATGTCGCCGATCTCTGGGCTTGGTCCGGCGTGTACGTTCGACGACTTCGGGTCATCTTGGACCGGCTCCGCGAGGAGCTTGTCGAGGTGGATCAGGGAGACCGGCACGCATACCTCTTGAAGAAGGACCTCCGGGACCTGGAAAAGGCAGCGACCGATCGCGGGGCCGTGCGGCTCCTTCCGAGCTTCGACCCGTTCTTGCAAGGCCATCGTCGTAGAGACCACCTTGTGGACCGATCCCGCTACAAGCAGGTGTACAAGGATCAGGGCTGGCTTGCTCCGGTCGTCTTGCTGGACGGTCGTGTCACCGGGACGTGGTCGTATCAGCGCGGCCGGGGGAAGCTCGGCGTGGATGTCAAGATGTTCACTCCGTTCAGCAAGGAAACGCGAGCGAAGGCGAAGGAGGAAGCCAACGACCTGGGGCGTTTTCTCGAGGCTCCCGACGTGACGACTCGGCTCCACTAACGGCCCGAAATCGAGCGATATTTCTCCATCGCGTGCGCGTGAAAAGCGATAGTTTCACCCACCCCCCTGTGTTACCGCCTTAACTATGGCCAGGGATGAGAAGAAAGGTGACAAGGTGGCAGTAGCAGTCAAGGCCATCAAGTCGATTGAAGAGCTGTCCGGCGTCGGACCCGCGACTGCGGAGAAGCTGAAAGAGGCCGGGTTCACGGACCTCATGGGGCTGGCCGTCGCCTCCCCCACGATGGTTGCGGACGCCGCCGAGATCGGCACGAACGTGGCCCAGAAGATCATCATTGCGGCCCGCGAAGCCGTCGACATCGGGGGCTTCGAGACCGGCGACGTGATCTTGGAACGTCGGAAGTCCGTCGCGAAGCTCACGACCTGTTCGAAAGCTCTGGACGAACTCCTCGGGGGCGGCCTGGAAACTCAAGCGATCACCGAAATGTACGGCGAATTTGGATCGGGGAAGTCCCAAATCGGGCATCAGCTTGCGGTGAACGTGACCCGCCCGGAGGACGACGGCGGGATGAACGGGGACACGGTCTGGATCGACACAGAACAGACCTTCCGACCCGAGCGGATTCGTCACATGGCGGACGCGCTGGATCTCGATGCGGACGCCATCCTGAAACGCATCCACGTCGCCCGGGCGTTCAACAGCCACCACCAGATGCTGCTCGTCGAGAAGGCGCAAGAGCTGACCCAGGACTTCCCGATTCGGCTGATCGTGATCGACTCCCTGACCGCCCACTTTCGGGCCGAATTCATCGGTCGCGGGGTCCTTGCGGAACGGCAGCAGCTGCTGAATAAGCACATTCACGAGCTCATGCGTTTCGGGGACATCCATAACGCCGTCGTGTACGTGACGAATCAGGTCCACGCGAAGCCGGACGCGTTCTTCGGGGACCCGACGCGCCCGGTCGGCGGGCACATTGTCGGGCACAGCGCGACCTTCCGCGTCTATCTGCGCAAATCGAAAGGCGGGAAGCGGATCGCGCGCCTGATTGACTCGCCGAGCCTGCCGGAGGCCGAGGCCGTCTTCAGCGTCTCCGAGGACGGGATCCGCGACTGAGGTCGCGTGTCAATTCGTGTCGGGGCAGCTTGAAGTATCGTCGAATCCATTGAAGGACGGGGTTCCATGGAGCCGGGTCTACTTCTCATTCCCGGGCCCGTCCCTCTTCCTCGGCAAGTGCGCGAGGAACTTGCGAAGCCCGCGGCACCGCACTACGGCGACGCCTGGGTGAAGGCCCACTCCGAAACGGGGGAGATGATGCGGTACATCTGGTCCGCCCCAGATGCGCACGTGTTCCCGATCGCGGGACCTGGTCATGCCGCCCTGGAGGCGATCGGATACACGTTCCTCCGACCGGGCGACCGAATCGTCGTCGTGTCGAACGGTTTCTTCGGCGACCGGACGCACGAGGTCCTGCTCACGCATCGGGTAAAAGCGGACCTCGTCTCATCGGCGTGGGGGTCCGCCCCGGATCTCGCGGCCCTACGGACGGCGTTGAAGACGCCCGCGAAGGCCGTCGTCGTAGTCCACAACGAGACCTCGACCGGGGTGACGAACTCCCTCGACCCGATCGTCGAGGCCGCCCATGCCGCTGACGCGTTCGTGATCGTGGACGCTGTCTCTTCCCTCGGCGGGCTCCCGCTTCCGTTCGCGAAGCTCGGGATCGATGCCGGGTTCTCGGCGTCCCAGAAGTGCATCGCCGCCCCCGCGGGCATCGCCCCCGTCGCCGTATCGCGGTCGCTTTGGGAATCGACGGACCCGAAATCCGTGGAAGGATGGTACCTGAACCTGTACACCTGGGACCGGTACGAGCGGGAGTGGGGCGACTGGCATCCGACCCCGACCACGATTTCCTCGAACCTGTTCTATGCTTTCCACCGGGCGCTCAAGCTCCTGCGGGAGGAAGGCCTCGAGGCGCGCTTCGCTCGACATGCGAAGGTCGCGGCTCGATTGCGGGCCGGCCTGGCCGAGCTCGGATTCAAGCCTGTCGGGCCGTCCGCGATCCTCTCGAACACGGTGGGCTGCTTCACCCCTCCTCCCGGGGTCGACCCGGCCCGTCTCGTGAGGCGCCTAAAGGACGAGCATGATATCTACATCTCGGGCGGACTCGGTCCGCTGCGCGGGAAGACGATCCGGGTCGGGACGATGGGCACCCAAGCGGACCCGGAGTCTATCGATTGGCTCCTGAAGGCCGTCCGCGCGAGCGTGTGAGACTCAGACGTCGGGTAGGTATCGAGTCAACCAACCGATCGCGCGTTCGTGGAGCCGGATCTGGTTCGACATCTTGCGGGGCGAGTGGCCTTCGTCCGGGAATTCGAGGTAGTCCACCGTCTTGCCCATCTTCTTCATCTCCTCGACCATCGCCCGTGCCTCGGTGACCGGGCATCGAGGATCGTGCGCTCCGCCGGTGAAGAGGACCGGCGCCCGGATGCTGTCCAAGAAGTAGATCGGCGAGTACTTCCGGAACAGGTCGGGGTCCGTATCCGGGTGCCCCATCTTCTGTCGATCGTACTGTTGCAGATACCCGCGTTCGTTCGTCGTCGCGGTCATCCAGTTGAAGTATCCGACGATGCTCACGCCGACGGCCCAGAGGTCCGGGGCCTTCTCGAGCACGTGCGCGACGGAATACCCGCCGTAGCTGGTGCCGATGGCTCCGAGTCGATCGGGGGCACAGTGTCCCTCTTTCATGAGCCATCGGCCGCCCGCGATGATGTCCTGCATGTCTGCGCCACCCAGGTCGTGGTCGCTCAGACGCCGCCAAGCGCGGCCGTATCCGGTGCCGCCCCGGTAGTTCGGCGCGAGGACGGTGAACCCCTGGGCGACGAGGAACTGATACTTGATGATCCATTCGTTCACGGTCTGCGCCTCCGGGCCGCCGTGCGGTGAGACGAGGGCCGCGTGGCGGGACCGTTTCTTCGGCGGGACAAACAACCAGGCCGGGATCCGGCGCCCATCGAACGTGCGATACCTGACGAGCTTCCCGTCGGCGAATTCGCCCGTAGGCAATTTGCCGCGGAGACTATCGACCAGGACCCGCCCACTCTTGCCCGAGGCGGCCACGAGACGGTCCGGTGTTGTGAATGTGGAATAGAGGAAGACCAGGCCGCGACCGCTCGGCTGCCAGAGCGCACGGCTCGCGGTCCCTTTGGGGCGAGAGATGCCGCGCGGACTCCTTCCTGCGGTGGAAACGGTCTTGAGCTGGATGTTTCCGTCCCGGTTCTCCAGGAACGCGATCGCTTTCCCATCGGGGGACCACAGGGGCCGGGTTTTGTCCCATTTGCTCTCGACGAGCCATCGTACACGGCGCGTCCGGATGTCGAGGACTCCGATATCCTGGTGATCATGGACGTTCGACACGAAGGCGAGCTCACGGCCATCCGGAGACCACGGCTTGGGAGCCCCGAGGTCGCCACCGATCGAGCTCTCCGAATCCGGGAAGTCGACCACTTTCTGCATGTGGCCGGCGAGATCCACGAGCCCTACGTAGTCGTGGAGCCCGACCCCGGCGGAGAAGGCGACGCTCTTCCCATCCGGCCGCCATGCGATTTCTGTCACGATCTCGTCCACGTTCGTGAGTTGCTTCGTCTCGCTTCCCGTCGCCTCGACGACGAAGACATTGTCTCGGTCGCCATCCCGGTTTGAAGTGAACGCGATCCTCCGACCGTCCGGAGACCAACGTGGGGAGGCGCTGTCCCACGTCGTGTCCGTAATCTTACGGGCCGTGCCGCCGGCGGCGGGCGTCACGTAGATGTTGAAGTTCTCGTCGCCCTCGAAGTCCGATTGGACCGCGAGCCACTGTCCGTCCGGCGAGAACTCCGGTTGCAGGATCGACTGATCGGAGCGGAGGAGGGGCTTCTCCCGCTTCGTCCGGATGTCCAGGATGAAAACGGACCACTGTTCGCCCTTGTTCGCCGAATAGGCGAGGCGTCGTCCGTCGGGGGACACGTCGAAGCTGCCCAATTGCCAGATTTTTTTCAGGAACCGCCCGGGCGTGAACGTGACCTTGCGACCCATGAAACCCTGTCCGTGGGGAAGGTCGGCGGGGACAAAAAGCCATCTCGTTCCAGGTCTTCTCAGGAGGCATGTTGCCGAACGTCGCGACCCTTCCCATCACGGTCGGCGTAGGTGCGTTTCTGGTCCGCGAACGAGGGCTCCTGGTCGTCCGAAAGACCTACGGCCCTTCGAAGGGGCAGTGGACGATCCCGTCCGGGTATGTCGAGCGACACGAGTCGATCGTGCAGTCCGTGGAGCGAGAGGTGAAAGAGGAGACGAACATCGTCGGTCGGACCGGCTCGCTCCTCGCGGTCCGAAATCGCGTCACGGAAGCCGCGAACGACACGTTCCTCGTCTTTCGTCTGGCGTACATATCCGGCCGACCCGAGCCGGACCATGACGAGGTGAGCGAGGCGGCCTTCGTCCCCCTCGAGGAGCTCGCGATCTCGGCGGAATCCGCCTCGTTCACCCGGGCGATCGTCGCGAAACTGACCCACGCCGACGGCATGCATCTCGACCCCTACCAACCGCCTCCCGACCCGAAGGACCTGCGCGCGTACCTCCTGTACCTGTGACCGCGAAAGCCTTTAGGGGCACCGCGACTGTGCAGCGGCGTGGCGACCACAATCGTGGCGCAGTCGTTGGGCACCAAGTATCTGCTCGAGGCGCGCGCGCTGGACCGAATTCGGGACGTGCTCCGGGGAGGCGGACTCGTCGTGTACCCGACGGACACCGCCTACGGCCTCGGTGCGGACCCGTTCCAGGAGAAAGCGGTAGACCGCCTGTTCGCGGCGAAGTCGCGGCCGCGCGACGAGCCAGTGTCCATGGCCGTCGCGGACATCGCCGACATTTTTCGGTTCGGAGATCCGACTCCGATCGCGCAGGCGTTTTGCGCGAAGAATTTGCCGGGGCCATTCACGGTCGTCCTCCGGGCGACCGCGCAAGCACCACCCCCGATGGTGTCGAGGGACGGGCGAGTCGCGCTGCGCATCCCGGGACATCCGATTCCGCGCCTGCTCGCCAAGGCCATCGGTCCGATTACCTCGACGAGCGCGAACCGGCATGGACAGCCCGCTCCCCGCACGTGCGAGGCGGCCCGAGAGCAACTCGGGGACCACGTGGACCTGTACATCGATGGGGGGGCCACGCCGCTCGGCGGCGAGTCATCCGTCGTCGATCTCTCCGGGAAGCAAGCCAAGGTCCTGAGACGGGGGACGTCGCCTCTGGGAGCGTAGAGGAATGGATCCGGACCGGCACGATGCGCTGCTCCACGCCGGAAAGGTGTCCCGAGAAGCCCGCGAACGCGCGGTCGAGCTCGTCCACGAAGGTGGGCTCCTCCGGGAGCTCGCCGAGGAGGTTGAGGGACTCATGGCCCGGAGGGGTCTCCAACCCGCCTTCCCGACGTGCATTTCGATTGACCAGGTGGCGGCTCATTACTCGCCCACCCACGACGACGACCTCCGGTTCCGTCGGGGGAACGTCGTGAAGCTGGACCTGGGGGCGCAACAGGAGGGTTGGATCGCGGACACCGCCCAGACGGTCGAGGTCGGCACGCGGAACTGGACCGCTCTCATCCGGGCCTCCGAGCTTGCACTTCAGACTGCGGTCGAGGCCGTGCATGCGGGGGTGTCCACGCGTACGATCGGCGAGGGGATCCAGCGGGCGATCGAGTCGCACGGGTTTCGGCCGATCCGAAACCTGACCGGGCATTCGGTGGAGCGGTACCTGCTCCATGCGGGCAAAAGCGTCCCCAACATCGCGCACGGCCACGACGTCCTCGAAGAGGGAGAGGTGGTCGCCATCGAGCCGTTCGCCTCGTCCGGCGCGGGAGAGGTGGACGGCCGCCGGACCGGGAACATCTACCGGGTGGTCCGTACGAAGCCCACGAAACAGCCGGAGCTGAACGACTTTCTCGCGCTCCTCTCGCGGGAATTCAAGACGCTACCGTTCGCCGAGCGATGGGCTTTCCGTCTCGAACCGCGGACTCCGACGCTCCTGAATTCGCTCCTCCGGACCGGGGCCGTGATGTCGTATCCAGCCCTCCTAGATCTGGGGAACGGAATCGTCTCTCAAACGGAGCACACGATGATCGTCGGGAGCGGTGGAGCGGAAGTCACGACCGCGTAGCGGGGTCCGAAGGCCGCAAACGTTATCATCGAACGCCCCTATGGACTGAGCCCTCGGAGCCGGCCTCCCGTGAGCGACATCAAACGCATCGTGTTGGATGTGCTGAAACCCCACAAGCCATCCTTGGTCGACATGTCGCTCCGTCTGAGCGGACTGAAGGGCGTGGACGGCGTGAACTTGACCCTCCACGAAGTCGATCAGGAGACGGAGAGCGTCAAGGTTACGATCGAGGGCACGTCGATCACCTACCCGAGCGTGGAGGAGACCTTGCGGGAGATGGGCGCGGTGATCCATTCCGTCGACTTGGTGTCGACCGGCAAGCGCCTCGTCGAAGATGTCCGGACCCCGCAAGACCATCGATGATTCGATCGAGATTCCATTAGCGGGACTCCTTGATGTGCTTCGCGACCTTCTGCACAATTGACGTCTTGTAGTAGTCGGCGCGGACGAGGACCCGGCCGTCTTTCCGCCAAGGCGTCGAGGGGAACGCCTTGCCATCCTCCACCTGAGGCTCGAGGCCGAGCGCCTTCGCGGCACTCGCGACTTCCTGTGCGGTCGGCGACTCCACGGCCCACCGCTTCGCGACGCGGCGTCCCTCGTGCCGGGATCGACCGACGTCGAAGTAGGCGGGATAGAGGACGATGGGTCGGTCTCCCTTCGGCATGGACGCGGTCCGAATCTCGCCGACGCCATAAGGGTTTGGTCGGAGTCCCGCGGGACGATACCTTCATTCCCGTAACCGCTTTGTCCGAGCCCGTCCGGGGGAGCCGAGACATGAACGCCGAAATGGACCTCGTGGATTTTGCCGTTGACCAAGCGCGATCGAAGGGAGCGACCTATGCGGAGGCGCGATACGAGAAGCAGGATCCGGAGAATTTCATCCTCAAGAACGGCGTGTTGGACGCGCTGTACGTGGGCCACGACCAGGGCATCGGCGTCCGCGTCTTGGTGAACGGCGCGCTCGGATTCGCCGCGACGAACTCGTTGTCGAAAGACGGCGTGCGCGCAATCGTGGACGACGCGATCAAGATCGCGAAAGCCTCGCGGCGGAAGACGAAGATCACGTTCGCCCAGGAAGACTCGATCGCCATGAACTGGTCGGTCCCAGAGTCGAAGAAGCTCGCCGACGTCTCGGTCGAGGAGAAGATCGCCGAGATTCAGGGCGTCGACCGGGACGTGATGCAGCTCGGGTTCAAGATCGCGGCCCGTTTCTTCAATCTCAGCGACAACCGGATCCGGAAGTTCTTCGCGAACTCGGAGGGGTCGCGGATTGAATCGTACAGTCCGCGCCTCCGGGTCTTCTACTTCCTCACGGTCGTTGAGGGTGCGGGCGTCGAACAGACCAGCCGGAACTACGGGTGGTCCGGCGGGTGGGAAGGCATCTCCACCTGGGGCCTCAGCGACCGGGTGGTCGAAGAGGCCCGGTCGATGCATCGGTCCCTCACGGAGGGGAAGAAGTCCCCCGAGGGGAAGATGGACCTCGTGGCCGGCCCCCAGGTGGCCGGCATCGCCTCCCACGAATCGTGTGGCCACCCGACGGAGGCCGATCGGGTGCTCGGCCGCGAGGCAGCGCAGGCCGGTAAGTCATTCATCCCGCCGGACGGCTTGGGCATGCGGGTCGGCTCCGAACTAGTGACCGTCGTCGACGATCCGACGGTCGAGCATGCGATCGCGTACTATCTCACGGACGACGAAGGCGTGAAGGCCCGCCGGCGATACCTGTACAAGGAAGGCCGAGTGACGGAATTCCTCCAGAACCGCGAGACCGCTGCGGCCCTCGGGACGCACAGCAACGGGGCCTCGCGCGCCGTGAACTACAACGTCGAGGCCATCGTGCGGATGGCGAACACGTTCGTGGAGCCGAAGGACCACACCTTAGAAGAGCTCCTCGAGGACGTGAAGTTCGGCGTTTACATGAAGAGCTTCATGGAATGGAACATCGACGACAAGCGATACAACGCGAAATATGCGGGACGCGAAGCGTACCTCATTGAGGACGGCGAGGTGAAGCACCCCGTGAGGAACACGATCGTCGAGCTCACGACGCCCGCCTTCTGGTCCGCCGTCGATGCGGTCGGGAAGGACCTCGACTTCGAGGCCGGGTTCTGCGGCAAGTCGGATCCGGGGCAAGCGCTCGACGCGAGCATGGGGGGACCGCCGATCCGCCTCCGGAACGTGCATCTGAGGTGATCGGATGGAAGATGTCGCATCCCGGATTGTCGACAAGGCGATCGCCCTCGGATGTCAGGACGCCGTCGCAGACGTCGTTGAGAACCGGTCCTACCAGATTCGTTTCGCGCGGAACGAGGCCGTGATTAGCAACCAATGGCGCGAATCGAACGCGTCCGTGTTCGTCGTCCACGGTAAGCGGGTCGTCGCGAGCGACGTTAGAGACCTATCCAAGACGGACGAGGCGGTCGAACGGCTTGTGAAGATTGCGAAGACATCCCAGGCCAACCCGGACTACGCGGGGATTGCGAAAGGCCCGTTCCGGTATGCACGCACACGCCCGGACCCGAAGGTCCTCTCCCTGCACGAGGGCGGCAAGTACGTGGAGGCCGCGGTCGGCGGAGCGCTCGACCAAGGCGCGAAGGAGTGTGCGGGCTCCTTCTGGAAGTACGAGGACGAGCACTTCCTTGCCACGTCGAACGGCGCGGAGGGCCACGACCACCGGGCGAGCCTCTACCTCTCGATTCGCGCCCTCGTGTCGCTCGAATCGAGCGGCCATGGGATCGCTTGTGCCTCGAAGCTCTCCCAGTTCCAGCCGGAGAAGGCCGGACAGAAAGCCGGACGAATCGCAGCTCTGGCGCGGACCCCGAAGCCGGCCAAGGCGGGCCGATACACAGTCCTCTTCGACCCACTCATTTTCGGTTCGCTGACCGATCAGGTCGGCGGCCGTCTCAGTGCCTGGGCGGTCCTCGCGGGTCTCTCACCGTTCGGCAAGAAGATCGGCAAGCGGGTTGCGTCGTCGCAGCTCACCCTCTACGACGACGGTTCCGCGGATTCGATCGCGCGCAAGCGATTCGATGCGGAAGGGGTGCCCACCCGCCGGAACCTCCTCGTCAACAAAGGGATTCTGAAGACCTACCTGCACAACACGTCGACCGCGAAGAAGTTCAAGACGAAGACGACAGGGAACGCGGGCCTCGTGGCACCGGATTCCCACGCGGTCTTCGTGAAGCCCGGGGATCGGTCGCGGGACGAGATCTTCTCGGAGGTCAAGGACGGCCTATGGCTCACGAACACCTGGTACACTCGATACCAGTCCTATGTGACCGGCGACTTGTCCACGATCCCGCGAGACGGGATCTTCCACATCCGAAACGGGGACGTCGTCGAAGCCTGGAAGGACATCCGCGTCACGGACAATCTGCTTCATCTGATGAAGAACATCGTCGCCTTGAGCGACGAGGCGGAGCAGATGATGTGGTGGGGCGAGGTCTCCGTGCCGAATTTCGTTCCGTACGCGTTGATCAAAGACGTCGGGATTACGACGTCGAACCAGTAGGCGGACCTAGATCGCGGGCGCCTCGACCAGGACTGCGTTCACGACGCCGTCTTGGCCAGGACGGGAGGTGACCCGTGCGAGGCCGAGATCCGTCTGGATCGTCGCGCCGCGGGTGATGATGTTCCGCGTCACGAAGTTCGGGTTCGACGGATTCGCCTTGACGGTGACGATTTTGACCTTCTTCGTCACGGAGGTTTTTCGATCCAGCACGTTCGCGAACTCCGCGCTCAACACGCGGACCTTGCGGTTCGCGCCTTTCGTGCGATAGAGCTTGAGACGTTGGGGTCCGATGAACGCCCATTGTTGCTCGCGGCCGATCTCCCGCCGGCGTTTCTTCCGGAAGGGACGGTACCGCCCGCCTGTGGGCTTTCGTCGGGATCGTCCTTGCCATAGGGCCATGGGAGCTGAGCCAAAGGGGTGGGCGTATTTGACCGTTCCGGGTCAACCGATGTGGACCGTCCCGTACACGAGCAAACTGGCGATGATGAAGCCGAGGAGTGCGCCGCCGTTCAGGAGGGGGAGACCCGCCTGCGGGTTCCCCTTCAGGACGTAGCGCATCAAGACCATGAAACCCACGAGGCTCCCGAGGACGGTGCCAAACGCGATGATCCCGTTCGGCAGGACGCCGAGGAACGATCGGCCCGCGGCGCTCGAGAACGTGAACGCGGAGACCGCCAAGATCCCCGGGATGATGAGGTCTCCCAAACCGACGAACATCGCCTCACGTTCCTCGCCGGAGGCGACCTGCTCCTTGAGGCTCTTTTGTTGGCGAAACGAATAGCCGGCCTTCTTCGGAATCACCAGGAGGATCGGCAGTCGCTGGCTCGTCAGTTCGTCCGCGAGGGTGATCATGTGCTTCGTCCGGTATACGGCCCAAGCGTCGTAGAAGGCCAGG
>VBLU01000004.1 GCA_005879065.1 Methanobacteriota archaeon | reverse complement strand
GCCTTCACCATGCAGGGGAGCGGAGGATCCACGATGTCTTCCGGCCGCGACGCGAGGACGCCGCGAGGAACTGGAATCTCGTAGCGGGCGAAGATCTCCTTCGCCTTGTGCTCAAGGAACTTCATCGGGGACCGTCCCGGCGATGACGACGGTCTCCTTTAGATTTGCCTTCGCCGCCGCGTGCTTCAGATCGGAGTGCCCGTCGACATCACGAGGTCTCGGAAGGCTTTCATGATCTTCTTCGTCGTCGGCCCAGGCTTGCCATCGCCGATTGTCCGGCCGTCGACTTCGACGACGGGCGCGACTTCCGCCGCGGAACCCGTGATGAAGGCCTCGTCCGAAGCCCAGACATCGTAGAGGGTGAAGAATTGTTCCTTCGCCTCCAGGCCGAGGCTCGGAGCGAGCTCGAGGACGGTCTCGCGCGTCACGCCCGGAAGGTTCGTCGACGTGAACGGCGTCACAATCGTATGGTTGCGGACGATGAAGACGTTCTCCGCGCTCGCCTCCGACACGTACCCGTGGATGTCGAGCATGAGGGCCTCATCGGCGCCGTACTGATTCGCCTCGACCTTGGCCATGATGTTGTTCAGGTAGTTCAGGGACTTGATGGAAGGGCTGAGGCTCTGAGGTGGAACACGCCGATACGAGGACGTCACGACCTTCAGGCCGCGCTCGTAGACCTTGCCGAGGAGATTGATGCTCGGCTGCGCGATGACGACGATGCTCGGACCGGACTTGCATTTCCTCGGGTCCAGGCCGAGATCCCCAGGGCCGCGGGTGATGATGGGGCGGATGTACCCTTCCTTGATGTCGTTGTGCCGGCATGTCTCGAGGACGATGTTCGCGAACTCCCCCTTTGTGTGCGGGATCTTGAGGTCGATCGCCTTCGCGCTGTGGAAGAGCCGGTCCATGTGGCGCTCGAGCTTGAACACTCGGCCATTGTACGCCCGAATCCCTTCGAAGACCCCGTCTCCGTATAGGAGGCCATGGTCGAAGACGCTGACCTTCGCCTCGGATTGCGGGAGGAATTTGCCGTTAACGTAGACACTCAAATCCGTCGTGCGGCCCCCGACTGCGTGTGTATGAATCGCCTTCACTAAAAGACTTTGGCCTTGAATCTTCGGGCATCGCGGTCAACGGAACTTTTCTCCCGTGAGTCGTTCGAACAAACTCACGTAGAGGTCGCTCACCTGCTTCGTCACGTCATCGGGAAGAGGCGGGATGTCCGGCTCCGGTTTCCCCGCGGCCCGCGCGTCCATAAGGGCTTGGTGATACCCGATCTTGCGATAGTATTGCCGGACGAATTCCTTGCTGAGTTCCACTTGCTTCCCCCTCTCGTATTCTTGGACATCCCAAAACCGATCCTCGTCCGCGGTGCCGAACGTGTCGACGAGCATGAGCCGCCGCTCGCCGTCCATCGCGAACTCCTTCTTGCCGTCGACGTGGATGAGCCCCCTCCGCTCGACGTCCTCGTTGAGCCGCGCATCGATCTTGAGGACGGCGTCGACGAGGTCATTGTACTCGGCCCGGCTGAGCTTCGAAATGGCGAGGGCCTCGTCCCGCGTAAGTTCGCGATCTACCTTCTCGAGCTTCGTCGTCACTTCGACGAACGGCTCCGGCAAAGGCTCGCCGTAGGCGGGCACGTGGCCCGCCGGAAATCCGGCATCCTCGGGCTGGATCCGCCCCCCTTTGATCCGGTCGTGGAACGATCCGGCCACGTAATACCGCGCGATCACCTCGAGAGGAATGAGGAAGTTCTTCGTGGACGGCATTATCTTGTCGTAGTCCGGGATCACCTCGACGCGCCGCACCCGCATGCGGTCCCCGCCTTCGAGTCGGAGGAAATGGGTCCGGATCCCCAAGTCCTCGACGACCTGGAACCAATGGGCGGAGGTGCGGCAGAGCGTCTCTCCCTTGTGTGGGACCTGCGTGGGGATGACCTTGTCGAAGACGCTGATCTGGTCTGTGAAGAAGAACTCGAGTTCTCTGGGCGAGACCTCGTAGACCTCCTTCACCTTGCCCTTCCGAAGGAATCGAACCGTCCCGCCCCGGCAGCGGAAGATGAACCCTCTTCTTAGGGGTTTTGGTTTCCCTTGTATTCGAGGTGCTCCGCGACCTCGTCGGCGAGCTCCGGTCCGAAATGTTTCAGCAGGAGGTGGAGGCCCAGATCGATCGAGGCGGTCACGCCTCCGGCCGTCGTCACCAGGCCGTCCTCGACAATCCGTTGGTCGACGACCTGTGCGGTCCCGCGCAGTTCGTCCATCGCGCTCCGATGCGTCGTCGCCTTGCGTCCGGCGAGGAGACCCGCGGCCATCAGGATCAGGGCGCCGGTGCAGACGCTAGCCACGGGCTTCTCCGTCCCGAAGTCCAGAAGGGATTGCAACCAATTGGGGTCCTTGACGACCTCTTCCCGTCCCTGCCCCCCGGGCACGATTACCAAGTCCAGATCCGAGAGGTCCCGCCGGACGTCGTGCGCAAGGAACTTCATGCCGAGGGCGCCCGTGATCTGCTCCTTTAAGGCTCGGAAACGGACTGTGAGGTCGAGCGGCGGATGCAGTTGCTTCGCCTTGGCCAGGACCTCGTACACACCGACCGCGTCGAGCTCCTCGACCCCGTCGAACACGAAGATACCGATCCGCACGGGGACCACCGTGAACCTACTCGGCCTTAATCGTTCCCGCCTGATTCCAACGGGCTGATACCACCCTGCCGAACGAGCCAGCGTCGCGCCTCGTGGAAATCGGACGTCTCGAAGTCGACGTGCTCCTTGAGCTTCCCGTGGGAATTGATCGCGAGGCGCGTGCCCGCCTCCGTGAGCAACGGCACGTCCATCATGCCGTCCCCGACCGCGAGGATCTCGTCCTTGCGGATTCCCCATTTTGCCGCGAGTTCCCGGACGATCTCGCCTTTCCGCCGCGGGCTCACATGGATCGTCACCGCGCCCGTGAAGATGCCATCCTCGTAGTGGAATTCGTTGCTGAATGCTGCGTCCGCATCGAACAAGGCGAGGGCCGATTCCGCAACCTCCCGCGGCCCGCCAGTGACGAGGACGACCTTGCTCGAGCCATCTTGCAACCAAGAGACAAAGTCCCTCGCGCCCGGCATTGGACGGAGTTCGCGCGCCGCCCGCAGGATTTGGGCCTGCGTGAGTCCCCGCAATCGTTCGGCGCGCATCCGGAATCCCTCCTCCCAATCGATGTGGCCGTCGATCCCCGCCTGCGTGATGGCGGCAACTTCCGCCTCCTTTCCGATGAGGGCGGCCAACTCGGGCAGGAACTCGTTGAAGATCAGCGTGTTCTCTAGGTCGAAAACCACGAGCTTCAGTCAGATTTCCCTATCTCGGGAGACAACAGCGGTTATATGAGGCCTCTCTCGGACGATTCGACACCAGAGCGAGCCCCAAGGGCCAGCTTTCAGAAGACTTCCATGTCTCCGTGGACTTCGAGTCCCTGTTCCGTGATGCTGTACGGCTTCACAGATCGCGGGTGCTTGAGCCGCCGCATCTTGATCACCTGGATCACGAGCTGGACTTCGCCATTCTCCCGCTCGTTGAAGCGCAATCCGATCACTCCGTCCGAGACGTATTCCACGAGGCCGTCTCGAGAGGACCGCGGGTTCTCGTCCTTGACCTCCGCTGTGAAGACGCACGTGGCCCCGGTGGACTTGAGCTGCTTGCAGAGGGCAAAGAGCTTCTCCCGCCGTTCCGTGTCGTTCGCGAAGAGCATGTTCAGAAGGCTGATCGAGTCGATCGCGACGCGGGAGGCGCCGCTCCGTTTGATGAAATCCGGGAGCTCGGAGCGGATTCGCGTGACGGTCGTCTTCGCATCGACGGGCTCGAGCTTCACGATGTGGAGTTTCTTCTCCTTCAGGTATCGCTTCAGGTCCCACCCGAACGACGCGGCGTTCGCGACCACGGAATCGACGTCTTCCTCGAGGGAGATGTAAACAGCTTTCTCTCCGTTGATTAGGCCCTGCATCAGGAATTGCAGCGCGAACGTGGTCTTGCCGGTCCCGAACGAACCGAGGACCGTGATGATGTGCCCCGCGGGCACGCCTCGACCGAGCATCTCGTCGAGCCCATCGATCCCGGTGAGGACGAACCCTTCCTGGATCCCTTCGTCCGCTGCATCCGTCGGCTTGAGGGCCGCTTCCGTGTCCGCCATGTCATCCCCTCACGAGATTCGCTCCATGTAGACGACCACCAGGCCGTTGTTCGCGGAGACCATCGTCGGGAACCGGGCGATCTTGTCCCGCGGCAGATGCGGGAGGACCCCGGTGAACTTCTCGAGGTACATGTATCGCTGCCGGTTGCTCGACCGGGGGGACGACCGCCATTCGAAGACGAGGCACCCATCCGTGCTGTCCATGAGCAACTGTTCCTGGCGGCGCTCGAGGATTCCCCGCGTGAGGAGGAGGTACACGAGTCCGTTCCAACGCTTCGCGGCGCGCTGCATCCCTTTGATCGTCGTCACGAGGTCCTTGACCTCGACGAGATCCGAGATCGCCAGGTCGGTGAGGGAATCAATGACCACCATCGAGTCGTGCGCGTTCTCATCGAGGAAGGTAACGAGCTCTTCCAGGATGTTCGTCGCCGGGAGGTCGAATACGTCCGCCTGTTCCGTCCACGACGCGGGCACGACGCTGTGCCGGAAATACGTGCTCGAGAAATCCTTGAAGACCGTGTGGTCGCGGAAGGCCCGATAGTAGTCTCCGTTGAAGGACGTCGCGAGCTCCTGCAAAATGATCTCCTTCGACCGCGAGAACGTCACGTAGCAGACCCGGTCCGGGACCTCGGAGTCATCGCAACGATCGCCAAGGTAGTAATGACGCGCCTCCGGGCGCTCGTGGACGAGGGCGGTCTTCGATGCGGCCGTGTAGACGTACTCCTGCATCCCCGCCCCGATGTCGCCGCACAGCAGGATCGTCGAGCCGCTCGGCAATCCGCCGTCGACGATGCTGTCCAGGTCCGCGATGCCGGTGGGCACCTTCCGGACGCGGGTCGCTTCCAGCGGTTCCGGCAGAGCGTCCACACTGAGGAAGGCGCTCTCTCTGGTTAGAGCCATCCCAATCGAACCCGCGCATCCGGCTCGTGCCCATAAAGCACTTTTGTAAAGGGTCTGTTTCGGGCCGCTTCGATATGGTCGAACGGCCGCACGCTCTTCGCCGGTTTTCAATCTGATTATCATTTGTCATGCACGATAATTATCGGGAGTGATAGGATGGAACTGCCGATGGCGGGCTCGACAGACCGTTCCGGCCGGCCACGGACGGTCGATCGTGGGTGCCGTCTGCGCACTGATTATCACGTCCGGATAGCCACGTCGGCACGTTGATGTGAGGCACTGGCGCTCGCATGCCTGTCTCGAGGGACCCATGGCGACCGTTCGAAATCCCCTCGCGGGCTTCGCGATCACGATCTTCGGAGCCCTCGCGCTGGCCTTCCTGGCGGGCATCCCGATCCTCTTCCTGCCCCAGGCCGAGCTGGTCTACTTCTACCTGCCTTTCGCCCTGTTCGGCGTGGGCATGCTGTCGGGTCGGAGCGGGTTCCTCGGCACGCTGGGGTTCGTCGGTGGAACCCTCGGAGGCTTCGTCGGCATCTACGTATTCCAGACGTTGTTCGTCCCCCAGGGATGGCCCATCTGGCCCGCCGGATTGGCGATCCTCTTGGACTTCGCCTTCGGCGCGGTCTGCGGGGCCGGTGGCCTCGTCATGGGGAGAATCGGGCTACGACGGATCGACCGGATGGCGGACCATGGGGTGAAGATGCGCCGGTGCTTGCGGTGCGGCGCGAAGGTTGGCATCGCGGCCCGCAAGTGCTGGTCCTGCCGGGCCTACCTGCCGCCCACCGGATGATCCGATTCAGATCTTCTTCATGCGACCCAGGATCGGCTCGTAGATCAGGCCCTTGTCGAGGAGGGTGTTGATCGACTCCTCCAGCGAGTCCTTGGACACGCCTTTCGACGTCGCGTTCTCCAGGATCCCTTCCCATGGCGCGCCCTTGCCGTCCTTGTCGAGGGACGCGATGATCTCGAGGACCTTGGCTTCGGACTCATCGGGTTCCCGGGGAGGCTCCTCCTTCGCCGGTGCTGCGGCCTCCACGACCGGTTCGCCGGGAGCGATCGGCTCGCGGTATTCCGGGAGCAGGTACCGCAGGCCCTCCGCGAGCATCGCGGTGTACCGGGACAGGTCCACCCTCCCGTAGTGGTTCATCGCCTGCACGATTCCGTCGGCAATCGCTTCCTTCACACCGATTTTCACGAGGCCTTCTTTCGTCAAGGGGTCCATTTTCTGGGCCTCGCCCATTGCATCGAGCCGTTTCCGAAGGGATCGGCAGGCCTCCAGGATCCAGAAGTCCCGAACGGTCTCGTCCACGGCTTTGATCGTCTCGGGCCGGATCGACGTGTACGTCGTCCCCGGCTGCGGCGAGTAGATCCGGCTCTTCCCGACAATCGCACCGAACACGGGAGGCTTCAGCTTTGACAGGGTCGCGGCGGCTTCGGGCTGGTACTGGCCCGCATACACGTGGAAGGTGCCCGTGGGATCCGAGACCCGGGCCCGCCACATCGGCTGCCCGTCCGTCCCCACGTTCTCCACGTCCGTGATCACGCCGACGACGAAGACCCGGTTCACCTTCGCGCCGAGCGGCGTGACGATGTACGAGGGCGGTCGCTCGCCGGTGCCTTCCGCCTCCAAGTTCGCGTCGTTGTACTCCGAGGCGAAGAGCCGCCAGGCGACCTCGCGAATCACGCGGACCCCTCCAGGCCTTCGAGCATCTCCCGCGCTTCCGCCTGCACGTCCACTTTGAGCAATTTCGCGGTTTCGACGATCATCATCAGCCCGTAATCGTCCGAGGTCACGTTCCCGCGCGCTTCGATCGGTTGGGCCACCAGGAGGTCCGCGAGTTCGTCCCGCACGATCTCCGTCGACATCGCCTCCTTTGCGGAGGCGATGCAGATGTCCAGGGTCTTGTCGAGGAGCGCCTCCGTGAGTTCCCGGTCGAAGACCGCCGTCAGGGCGCCCGAGCCGTCGTCGAGCACCGCCTTCACGCGGAGGTCGGGCTCTCCCTTCACTTCGCCATGGAGTTGGCACGCGCCCTTTCGCAGGACTCGCCGGCATTCGGGGCAACGATAGACGAGGCCCGAACCTTCTCGGAGATCAATGAGGATCCCGCGCACGGTCACGTCGGCCGCGCCCCCACGATCGGCGAGGTCCTCAATCCACATCCGCGGGCTGACGTTCAGCCGCTCCGATGACGGAAGCAGATCCGGTTTCAACCGGGTGATCGTCGCGCGTTCGTCGAAGCTGATCTGCGGGATGCCGCGCCACGACTTCACATAGGCCCCCTCGATGCGGAGGACCTCGTCGGCTTCCAGGGTGAAGTCCTTCCATGCGCTGAACTGCGTCTTGCCGGTCTCGTCCGCGAGGACGCCCGAGAACACGGCCTTCGGTGCCCCGTCGACCTCGACCTCGCGGCGCTCGACGGACAGGATCCGAGCGGTCACGGCAACGTTCGACCCGCCTTCCCGCAGGTCGACGACGCGCACCGGGGTCGGCTTCCCGACGTACGGCTGGCCCACGCCCGGCTTGTACTCGGGCAGGGCCGTCGGCGCCTCTTTCGCAACAGCCGTGCGACTGCCGAAGTTCACCTGGACCTGACCGCGGTACTCCTTTGTGTACGCGTTCTGCACGCGGACGACGTCTCCCTTGGCGAGGGGGACCGACAACGGCTCCCACGCGGTGAAGGGGATCGTCGTCGTCGGATCGCCGAGGATGCCGTACAGGATTCGCTTCGAGCCTCCTTCGACGGTCACATCCTTCTCATTCACGCTCACGATGCGGGCGAGCAGATTCACGCTCTGTTCCCCTGGCATCAGCTCCCGCAAGGTCTTGCTCACGCCCATCGCGAGGGTCGCCGGGTTGCCCCCGTGCTTCTTCACGATCGACCGCTTCGCCGTGTCCAGCGACACGCGGTAGACGTTCAGGTAGCTCGACAGTTCCCGCTCGATCTCTTGCTCGCTCACCTTGTTTCCAAGCGCCCGGTTGATGTCCTGGACATGGGGCGCCAGTTCTTCCTTCACAGAATTCACGTTCCTGAGGCGTGTCTGTTTCTCGCCTCGGTCGCCAGGAGGAATCCGCGGTATAAAGAGGTTCGGCGAGGTGGCCGAAAGTACTCCGAATGGGCACGGAAGATTCATTCCGTGGGCTCCCTTGGCGCATGCCGTGGATACCGACGAGATGCTCCAAGCCGTGGTCGACTTCCTCCATCTCTGGCGGGAGCAGGCGCCTTCGAAGGTCCCGACGACATGGGGCACGATCTACAGGGACGAGCGGTTCCCCCTCATCCACGAGGCGAACCTGGGGTGGGTGTCGACTCGGTCGGAGGACGGCCCGAAGAAGATTATCGAGGATCTGGGAGAAGCGTTCCGCGGAATGGCGATCCCCCACCAGGCGCTCCTGTTCGAGGACGCGGAGAAGGCCTTCGCGCTCCAAGAGGAGTTCGTCCGCCTGGGATTCCGTCCCACCGCGGAACTCGCCTTGGCGAAGGTCGGACTCCCCGATTGCATCGTGAATCCCGATCTGGAGCTCCGACCGGCCGCGGCAGGGACCGCAGTGGACGACTTCCGCGCGATCACAGCAGCCACCGATGTGGCTCTCGGCCATTCTCGCGACGTGATCGAACAGCTGTGGGGCGTCTGGCGCGAGCGATCAAAGCACGTGGGAATGCAGCCGTACGTGGCATACCTGGATGGGACGGCCGCCGGGACCGTGAGTGTGTGGCCGCGGGGCATCTTCGCATGGATCGACAACGTCGCGACCCACCCGGATTTCCGGATGCGAGGCGTCGGTCGCACGATGCTCTTCGAAGCCTGCAAACGCGCGATCGAGGCTCGGTGCGAATGGACCTTGTTGATCTCGGACCTCTTCGACACGCCGAAGGAGATGTACAAGACGCTCGGGTTCGAGGCCATCGGCGAGGTCCGCGGCTTCCTGCGCGAATGAGGCCAAGGGCCGAATCCTTCTTACGCGGTGGGCCCGATGGCCGCCCCCGTGGACCTGGGGATTCGCGGCAAGGTGGCCCTGGTCGCCGCGGCGAGCCAGGGGATGGGCCGTGCAACGGCGCTCGCCCTCGCCCGCGAAGGTTGCAAGGTCGCGATCTGCGCGCGCAACGAGGGACCTCTCCAGGCGACCGTGAAGGCAATCCGCAAGGAAACCGGTGCCGAGGTCCTCGGCATCACGGCCGACGTCGGACGGGCCGAGGACGTGGCGACCTTCGTGAACGGGGCCGTCCAGGGCTTTGGCGGCGTCGACCTGCTCGTCGCGAACGCGGGAGGGCCGCCCACGGGTCGCTTCGAGGCGCTGACCGAGGACCAATGGTCTCGAGCCTACGATCTCACCTTGCAAAGTTGCGTCCGGCTCGTGCGGTCCAGTCTCCCCTCCATGAAGGCCCGCGGAGGCGGAGCCATCGTGGCAATCACGTCCATCAGCGTGAAACAACCGATCGAGAATCTCCTCCTCTCGAACGCGATGCGCGCCGCGGTCGTCGGGCTCGTGAAGACCCTGGCCCGCGAACTCGGGCCGAGCCGCATTCGCGTGAACGCCGTGGCCCCGGGATGGATTGCGACGGATCGCCTCACGGAGTTGACCAAGATCCGCGCGGATCGGGAGGGGAAGACGCTCGCGGCGGCGATGGCCGAAGACGCGAAGGAGATCCCGTTGGGTCGGATCGGAGAGCCGCCCGAGGTCGCGGATCTCATTGCGTTCCTGTTGTCCGACCGGGCATCCTACCTGACCGGGAATGTGATCCAAATCGACGGCGGCCTGTATCGCGGAGTGCACTGACGGACTGCGCGCCGTTCAGGCGTCGCGCTTCGGCTGTTTCGCGGGCGTGTTCGCGCAGGACCAGCAGGAACGGCGGGACACGCTGTTCCAAGCCCGGCACTTGCGGCACTGCCACGTCTCGGAGGCCGCCGCGGTCGACGGATACAGGCTGCGACGGGAAATCGCCGCTCCGCAGGACCAGCAGATCGTCAGCTCGGCCTCGTTGGCGACCGCGCAATGCGGGCACTCCCAGCTCGGGCCCAGGAGTCGCGGCAGTTTCCGCGTGCGAAGACGCCAGTCGACCCACGCGAAGACGACGCCTCCAACGAGAAGGAGGAGGAGTGCGCCTGGCAGGAGATCTTCCACATTTGCTGACGTTCCCTCGCGGCGGTAATATAGACTCCCCGCCCCGTATCACACTCGATTCTTGGAGAGGCGCGGATTCACTGATTGAACGTCTCGACCTTCTCGAACGTTTGCTTGAGGTATTTGATCAAAACGTCGCGGTTCCGCCGCAAGTGGCTCTCGTACCACACGCGGACGAGGTCCGCAAAGAGTCGATGCAAATCGTCCACGTTCGTCTTGTCGAGGGGCTCGTCGTAGAGCGTGTGGATCGTCCAGATCCGCTTCCACCCGCTGTATTTGTAATAGTGTTCGCCCTCGCAATATTCGAACGTCACCCGGAGGTGGGCCTTGCCATCCGTCTCGACGTAATTGACTTTCAAGGCGTCCCCGACACGTCCCTGGTCCATCGATCGGTCGAGAAGCTGGATCGATTGGACGGCCGCGGTGTTGAAGCCGGGCCGCCAGTGCCAATCGCCGTCCGGGAAGGTGTCCGGGAACACGCCCCAGTTTGTGTACGAGGGCTCGAGGGCGAAGTGCACGTTGATCTTGTTGAAGCGCTTCCAGACCCTCCAGAAGTCCTCGATCAGGGTCTTGTTGAGCTCGAGCCGAGCGACGTTCTGCTCTCCGACGTTCTCGATGATTTCCCGAGTCTTCTTCTCGAGTTCCGCGTCCAGGGAGGAGAACCAGTCATCCCCCTTGGCCTTCTTCGCCGCCATGGCCAAGTCCCTTCTCTCCGGCCTCGAATGAAATCTCTCGCTATATAGGTATTTGTCAGCAACATCTGGAGGAGGCGACTCACTCGTCGCCTGCAATGGTGACCATGGCGTAAAAGGTCCGGAACGCCTCGGCGTAATCGGTTGTTTCGAACTCGAGCCGCAATCCGCCGACCCGGCGGACGGTGGGGATCATGGCAGCGCGGTCGGCTGCATAGGTGCCGCGGAACTCGACAACCATTTGGACGGGGGTCTTCGCGCGAAGGGCCGGGATCGTCTTCGCTTCCCGGACCGCTTTGGTCGCCCCGGCCCGAATCTGTTCCCGGGCCTTCTTCGGGTGCAGATTCCTCGCCGACGTGGCCCCCGTCGCGTCCTTCACCGCGACCGTGTGCACGTTCGGACTCAATGCCTTCGCTTCCGCGGTCACGGCCCAGTCGCCCGTTACAAGGACCACGGGGACTCCATGATGGCCTGCCAGGTACGCGTTGATCCCCGTCTCCCCCACTTCCGTGCCGTTCACTCGCACCCCGGCGATCGTTCCACTGTAGGTGTGATCCAGGATCGCTCGCGGTGTTCCCGCCCTCGCATGATATCCGATGAACAGGGCGGCGTCGTAGGATCCATCGAGATCTTGCATCATGGCGAACCCTCGTGGAGTTCCGCGAAGGAGCGTCGCCGCCTCGTGCAGCTCTTCCGGGATGAGGTTGTCGAAATTCCAATGGGAGTCCGCCATCAAAACTTCCGTGGCGCCGGCCTTCAGACATCCTTCGATCGCCGCGTTCCCCTCTTGGGTCATCAGGCGGCGACTCTGCTGGTACGCCTCGCCTCCCTTGGTTGGGTGCGTCTCGATCTCCCGGACGACACCGCAGATTCCCTCCATGTCGATGGAAATAAAGGCCTTCATTTCATGCGACCGCGGACCGCATAGTCCGAATCACCCTAACGTTTCGGAAGGCCGCTTCGTTCCTTCGTCGCGGAATACCGGGCACACGTTTAAGTGTCGACACATGCACGTGTATCACATCAACCGGGGCCTGCCCCCGAGGAGGAGTTAGACCCCACCATGGCATCGAAGAAGAGCAAGACCACGAAGAAAGCGAAGAAAGGCAAGCGCTGATCGACTCGCGCTCGCCGATCTCGGTCCTGAATTGATTCACCTTTTTCCTTTCTTTCTTTCGTCCTTTCTCCCGCTAACGCGTGCCGCGAGTCGCGCGTGGAGGACCTCGCTCACGAGCTTCCCGTCGGCCCGCCCGCGGACCCGCTCCATGACGCGACCCATAAGGGCCTTCTCGGCGGTCTCTCCTCGAGCCCGGATCATGTCTTCCGACTCGTCGAGAACCGCATCCACGATCGTCTCAAGCTCCTCGCGGTTCATTCCTTTCACCCCGAGGGAGGAGAGCGCCTCGGAGGCGCGAACCCCACGGCCGGCCATTTCCCGCAAGACCTCGGGGACGGCCTCCTTCGCGAACCGACCCGCCTTCAGGAGGGAGAACAATTCTCTGAGACGGTCGACGGGGATTCCGTCGACATCCAAGGATTCGCGTCTCAGTTCGCTGAACGTGTAGAGCAAGACGGTCGCGACGAGACGCGGCTCCCCAAACTCGCGGGCGATCAATTCGAACAACTCGTCCACTCCCTCCTGGACGAGTTGGTGAGTTTGTTGTTCATGAATCGCGTACTCGCGTGCGAGACGGGCCTCGGTGACGTCCGGCCGTTCGGGGAGATGCTCGCGAATGCGATCGAGACGTTCCCGCGTCACTCGGATTGGCGGCACGTCGGTCTCCGGATACATCCGGGCTTTCCCCGGAAGGGGCCGGCTGTACACCGTCGTGCCATCGGGTCGCGGTTCCCGTGTCTCTGGAGGAACGCCTTCGATCGCTGCGGCGGCCCGAGGGACCATCTCACCGATCGCCCCGCGGGCCTTCTCCTCTTCTTCCGCGACGAGCACGAACGCATCCTGCTCCCCGATTCGAAGAGCGGTGCGGGCCGCAGTCACCTCGGATGAGGTAATTCCGTAGGCTGGCAGTTCGTCGGAATGAAAGATTCCGGCCACCCCCGCGACCCGCGCATGGGCGGCGAGTTCAGGCCCCAGCTTGCCCTTCAGGAGACCGGCAAATCCAGGCAGGGACCATCCGAGGACCACTCCGCCTTTCTTCAAAGCGGTGGCAACGACTTTGGACTGCGTTCCTTTGAAAGCGGCGCTGAGATTGTGAACCTCCGCAGGGATGGATCGAATGCCTCGCCTCTTCAATTCCGCCGCGGCCTCGAGGAGCATCCGCTGCCTTTCCACTTCCTTTTCCACGAACGTAGAGATGAGTCGGAGTTCTTGCACGCCTTTGATCTCGATCCGCGATCCGCCTTTGATCGAGACGTTCAAGTCCTCGCGGATCGTTCCGATCCCGCGCATCACCTTCCTCGTGGCACGAAGGAGGGATCCGAAGGCGAGGGCGACCTCCCGCGCCTCTTCGGGGGTCTCGATGTCCGGGCTCGTCGCGATTTCGACGAGCGGAATCCCAAGCCGGTCCAGGCGATAGACCACCTCGCCCTCCGCCTCGCCCAGCTTCCGCGCCGCGTCCTCCTCCAGGAGGATGGTCGGTACGCCGATTCGCTTCCCGCCCGTCTCGAAATGTCCGTCCAGGGCGACGAGGGCGGATCGCTGGAAACCCGAGGTGTTCGAACCATCGATCACGATCTTCCGCATGAAGTCGACTTCGCTCGCGCACTTCGCTTCGAGTAGGAGCGCGATTTCGAGAGCGATGTCCAGGGCTTCCGGGTTTGGTGGATGGGGCGGTTCTTCGTCCGCCTCGACCAAACAGGAGTTCGGTGTCGCCTCATACACGAAGGTGAGGCGCCGCTTCGCCTCCTCGATCGCCGCGGCGTCGACCTCGCCGAGCTCGGACTGCGTCGGCCGGAGCCGTCGACGGAACCGATGACCATCGGAGGAATCGACGAGGACCGACGCGTCCTCGCAGAACAGTTTGTGCGTCGCGAGCTGCTGGTGGATCTCCAGCCCGACCTTCAGGCCGAGGCCCCGATAGTCCATGGATTCAGGAATCGAAGGCGCGGGATTAATCCTTCCCTGGCGCAGATGCGGCGACCCCGGCTTTTCGCAGGGTTTCTTCCAGCTCGGCGATTCGAGTTCCTGCTTGCTCGAGTTCCTGCTCCAACGAGGCGATCCGCGCGGCGGCCTCCTTGAGCTCCGTCCATAGGATGTGGTATCGTCGGCTCGCGCGGTATTCGCGGAGGGGTTCCGGGTCCGATGGTTCGGGTTCGCCATCCGTCGAAAGGAGGTTCTTCACATAGAAATCGCGGTCGAGCTCTTGCATGGCCCCCAGACGGAGGAGGAGGTGGTGCGGGTAGTCCGGCTTCAAGGTGGACGCGGCGCGCAACGCCATCAGGACGGCGTACTCGCCGCAGCAGTTGAAATCCCGGGTCGGAACGTGATTCTCCCCGTGGGTCTGTCGATGCATTTGGACGAACATGTCCCAGATGCCATTGTACTCGTCTACGGCGGACATGGGAAATCGGACTCGCAAACGCCTCCCATGGCGATGTACCTTTGGAATGGTCGCGCGGTTGCGAATGGGACCGATGGCTTCTTGTCCCCCTAGGCAAACGGCCCGGACGATGGGCCGCGTCTTCGATTTCGCGAAGCGACGGATCGCGGGCTATATCGTCTTCTGGATTCTGGTCCTCCTTGTCCTCGGCCTGTTCTATGGAAATGATCGGCCCGCCCAAGCCGGCGCGTTGTTCGTCCTCGGCTTCGCGTTCATCGGCTCCCTCCTCTACACGCGACGGCTGAAGAGGAAGCAGCGGGCGCGCCGCGAGGCTCGAGAGGCGGCCCAGCGGATGCAGCCGGCGCAAGCAATCCAGCCCCCTCAGAGGGGGCCATCGCCGCCTCCAACGCAGGCGACCAAGCAACTGCCCGGTCGCTAGCGGTCCTCTTCGCGGTACGGGGAGCGCAAGGTGCCCTCCTCGCGTTTCCGGCGATGCTCCTTCTCGTTCTTGAGCCACGCGAGCAAACGCGACGCCGCGCCGAACGGCCGGAACTCGAACACGACCTTGCCGTGCTCCTTGTCCTTCGTTTCCAGTAGCACGCGTTTGCGCTTGTGGACCACGTCGATCGTCTCCTCGAGCGGGATCTCGTGGTAGCGTTTCCCCTTCTTGCCCCCCGGGAGGTCGAGCCATTCCATGTCCAGGAGGAGGAGTCGCCGCCGGGTCTGCCACACCCATCCTTCCCGTTGTTCGACGAGCGTCTTCTTCGCGAGCGAGACAGGTTTGAAGATGGCGTACTTCAGGGAGCGATATCCGATAATCTGATCGCCGCCGGTGAGGACGGGCTCGTTCGCATCCGTGAGGACGACCCCTACTTCACCGACCTGATCGATCTTCATCCAACGTGCCGAACCCTGGGCGCGGGATAAGCTTAACGAGCGCATCGACCGCGGATCACTCGGCGAACTCGTCGAGGCCGATTTTGGGATTGATCTCCCCCGCCACGTTCGTCGCCATCGCGCGAGCGACTTCCGCATGCTCGCGGGTGTGGCCGAGGACCCACATCAGTTTCACGTAGGCCGTCTCCGGCGTCATGTCCTGGCCTTCGATGACCCCCGCCTTGAGGAGGTCTCTGCCGGTGTCGTACACGCGCATGCTCACACGCCCTTGGAGGGTCTGTGTCGTCATGACGACGGCGATGCCGTCTCGCGTGGCTCGGTGGAGGATCGGGATCAGGTCGTGGGCGACATGGCCCAGCCCGGTTCCCGCGATGACGATGCCGTGCTGGCCTTCGAGGATCGCCTCGAGTTGGGTCGGCGGCTGGCCCGGATAGAAGCTCGCGAGGGCGACCTTCAGGTCGAGGGCGTCATCGACCTTCGTGGGACCGCGAGCACGCGGCAGGGCCCGGTCCGTCAGCTCGACCGTGCCGTCCGAATGGACCCGGCCGAGCGGCGTCGCGTTCAGGGATCGGAACGCATCCCGGCGGGAGGAGTGCATCTTGCGGACTTTCGTGCCGCGGTGAATCTGTCCGAAGGTGTCGCTCGTCTCTCCATGCATCACCGCGACGACCTCGCCGAGGTTCGCCACGGAGACACGGGCCGCGCTCAAGAGGTTCGACGCGGCATCCGAGGACGGCCGGTCGCTGGATCGCTGCGCCCCTACCACGACGACCGGGCCGGTCAGGTCGCGCAGCATGAAACTGAGGGCCGCGGTCGTGAAGTGAAGGGTGTCGGTGCCATGCGGGATGATGACGCCGGCCGCGCCGGTGCTGAGTTCCTTCGCCACCTCCAGGGCGAGGTGCTGCCAGTTCTCCGGTTTCAGGTTCTCGCTGAAGATGCTGTAGATCACCCGTGCCCGAACGTTGCACACGTCGAGGAGTTCCGGGACGCTAAAGACGAGTTCTTCCGCCGTTACCGCGGGATGAACGGCGCCGGTGCGGTAGTCGACGTACGAGGCGATCGTCCCTCCGGTGCCCAAGACGGCGACGGTGGGCTTGCCACCCGTCGCCGAAGGGAGATGTCGTTGGACCGCGCTCGATGTATGCTTCGCCGTGACCTCGACCGATTCGATGTCGCCCACCGCAATGCCGATGTTGTACCCGTTCGGCAGCTTGACGGTCAGGACATCTTCGCCGCTGAAGCTCGTGTGCGGCATGAGGATCCCCTCGTAACGCTCGCTTTTCGCGCGGACTGCGACGGCGTCGCCTTGATCCGCCTTCGCGCGGTCCAAGAGGGCCCGCACGCGCGGCGGGTATTCCATGGTACGTCCGAATCGGCCTGACCGATATGGTCTTTGTGCCGCGAAGTGGAAATGCCCTGCGTCGATTCGGTCCCGGAATGGCGCGGACGGCCCGCGAAATCCTGAACGAGTTGCGATGGCGGCGACCGGACCGCCTCGCGGACGCGGCTCTCTGGTACCGGGATCGCCGCCGTCCGGAGGGGCACCGCGTGATTCACGGCAACGAGATTCTCGATCTCGAGCGGCGCTACTTCACGACGGCGGGCGGACGTCTACCGTATTACAAGATCCAGCGGATCGAGCTCGGCGGAGAGACGCTATTTGATCGGGAGCGGATGTCCGCCTAATCGCGCTGTGCGCGCCGGGACCACGGGAGGTAGGGTTTCGCCGCCGCGAGGATTGCGCCTAGGATCCCGACGACGCCGCCAATCTGGCCCGCGGTACCGCCGTAGTACGCAAGGAGGACTCCGATGAGGCCGGCGACGATGGCCCCGTTCATCAGGTTTTTGCGAGTCATCGCAGCTGCAACCCAAAGCGATCCGCCGAGGACGACGTTGACAACCAAGATCGTCACAACATTGGTGACTTGGTTCGCCGGAATCCCTGGCGGGGTCGCCCAAGGAATCCCGTAGATTGCGGCGGACAAGAGGATGGCGAGGACGCCGCCGAGCATCAGGAGGAGCTCATGGGGCTGCTTCGCGCCGAGTTCGGCCACGGACCTTCCCGCCTGATACGTCTGGGTCATGCCGTGCGGCGACGGGCCGCCTCTGGCCATATCGCTTCCGCTCCCATTCACGCCTGTGAGAATCAGCTTCCTCATCACACGAGCGCTTCGGCACGGGTCGGACAAAAAGGGGTAGGAGTTCCTCTGGCGGAACGCGAGTGTGCGACCCGGATGGGCCGTTTCACTCGGGGTCGCGCCGGGACCACGGGAGGTAGGGCTTCGCCGCCGCGAGGATTGCGCCGAAGATTCCGACGACGCCGCCAATCTGGCCCGACTGACCGCCGTAGTAGATCAGGACGAGGCTGATCACCGCGGCCACGATGGCGCCGTTCATCAGGTTCTTCCGCGAAATCGCCGAGGAAGCCCACAGAGCCCCACCGAGGACCACGTTGATGACCAACGCGGTCGCCACGGTGCCATACTGGCTCGAGGCTATTCCTGGCGGGGTCGCCCACTGGATTCCGTACTTCGCGAGGGTCAGGAGAACGGCCAAGAGGCCGCCCAGCATCAGGAGCAGCTCGTGCGGCTGCTTCGAGCCGAGTTCGGATATGGCCCTTCCTGTCTCGTAGCTGTGGGACATTTCGCCCCCCCACCGGGGGTGCCCGCTGATAAGGGTTCTTGCCGGACCTCGCTCCCGTGAGAATCACCGGGCGGAAGCTCCGTGAGAATCATTCGGCGGAACACCCTCACCAGCCGATGAGCCCAGGTTCTTGGCATCGTCCTGCGGTGTCGAAGCCGAGACCATGGCGACGTTCCCGAGCGAAGTCCTCACGCGCACGAAGAACGGCGAGGTCGAAGTTCGATCGCTCATCGACCGGGGCCGATACGTCCGGTACAACTACCTGGATCCGGAGACGGGCGAATCGATGGAGGGAGGCAAGGTGAAACTCGTCCTCCTCTCCGATGCGGGCCGGACCGAGGAGTATTTCATCATCCCGACGAAGTCGAAACGGGATCTGCTCATCCCCGCTTCCGAGAAGGGTGCCCGAAGGATCTGGGACGGTACTCGAGCCGTGGACTTGTAGCCGCGCGGATCGGATTGCCCGCCGAAGTCCGGATCCAATTATCACATTGGATGTGTAGCGTGCCAAGCTTGATTACGCGTGGGCTTCTGTTGCGGCGGGACGACGATGGGACGGACCCTGAACCGTCAGAGATCCGCCTTCGTCCTTTGTTTCGCCATCGGCATGGTCGGGCTCACGATCTTTCCCCTCTCCTTGCAAGCCCTGACCCGTCCAAGCCAGGGCGCCATGCCCGGCTTCGTTCCAGGTCTCACGACCCCAGGGATGATCAACGACGCGACGAATGCCACGCCTCCGACCATGGGGTGGAACAGCTGGAACGCGTTCGCGTGCAGCGGCCTGGACGAATCTCTCGTCCGGCAGACCGCGGATGCGATGGTGAGCAGCGGCCTGCTCGCGGCTGGCTACAACACGCTCACCCTGGACGACTGCTGGTCCGCGGTGTCACGCGACAGCAACGGCAACCTCACGAACGACCCGGCGAAATTCCCGAGCGGAATGAAGGCGATCGGGGATTACATCCACTCCCAAGGCCTTCGATACGGGATCTACGCCTCGATCGGCACGTCGACGTGCACTGGACACACGGCCGGCAGCCTGGACCACGAGACGAGAGACGTCGCGACGTTCGCGTCGTGGGGTGTGGACTACATCAAGGCGGATCGCTGCAACGCGAGCGGCCTCGTCATGAAGGACCTCTTTGCCCGTTGGCGGGACGCGATCGTCGCCTCGGGCCGCCCGATCCTGCTGAGTGCGAGCGACAACAACCCCTCGGACGAGCCGTGGGCTTGGGGACCCATCACGGCCCACCAGTGGCGCATGTCCGATGACATTTCCGACGACTGGGCGACCATGATCCGCAACTTCGACCTGAATGCCGCGCATGCGGCCGCCACCGGGCCGGGCACGTCGAACGATCCGGACATGCTCGAGATCGGGAATGGCGGCATGACGGACACTGAGTACCGGACCCACATGGGCCTATGGGCGCTCATGTCCGCCCCACTCATCGCGGGCAACGACGTGCGCTCAATTAGCCCCTCCATCCTGGCCATCCTCACGGATCCCGAGGTGATCGCGGTCGACCAAGACCCCCTCGCCTTCCAGGCCGTCAAAGCGGCCGACGACGGATCGGGGCATCAGATTTGGTACAAGCCACTCGACCTGCCCGGCGGTCGTGCCGTCGGCCTCTTGAACCGCGGCAACGCCGCGGCTTCGATTACCGTAGACTGGAATGTGGTCGGCCTGGCGCCGGGCAACGCGACCGTTCGCGACCTTTGGGCGCGGGCCGATCGAGGCACGTTCTCGAACCATTACAACGTCAGCGTTCCTGGGCACGGCCTGGCGCTCCTGCGAATCGTCGGAGCGGATCGGACCGTTGCGGACGGATTCGCGAGCGACCAACCGTGGACCTACATGGCGAACGAACTCGGGCCGGTCGAACGGGATATGAGCAATGGGGGGCAGGCGGCAGGCGACGGTCGGACGCTCACCTTGAGGGGGTTTAGTTATGCGAAGGGCTTGGGGGCTTACGCCCCGTCCACGATCGAATTCCGTCCGGACGCGGGTTGCTCGAATTTCACCGCCGACATTGGCGTGGACGATGAGGTCGGAAACCGCGGCAGTGTGATCTTCCAGGTCTGGGGGGACGGACACAAGGTCTACGAGAGCGGCGTGATGACCGGGTCGGACGCGACCCGGAACGTTACGTTGAACATCACGGGCGTGCGAAGCCTGCGTCTCGAGCTGGTGGCCGTCGATGCGACGACCTACGACAGCGCCGATTGGGCGAATGCACAGGTCACGTGCGCACCGCGGCCAAATCAGCCGCCCCGGGCCAGCTTCACGGCGAGCGCATCCTGGGTGAGGCCGGGCGACTCTGTGACGTTCAATGGAAGCACTTCGAGCGATCCGGACGGCGCAATCCGATCCTACGTCTGGGACTTCGGGGATGGTTCCAGTGGCAACGGGAGCGTCGTCCAGCACCTATTCGGGCAACCGGGAACTTTCCGGGTCCTCCTGACCGTGGTCGACGACAAAGGCGCCACGGACTCGGCGACCTCGTACATCGTCGTGAGCGTGACCCATCCCCCGGTCGCAGCCTTCTCAGCGAGCCCAGACATAGCGTTCCGCGGTGTCCCGATTTGGTTCGACGGGTCCAACTCGACCGATCCCGATGGCGGCTCGATCGTCGCCTACGATTGGGACTTCGGCGACCAGATGACGTCGAGCGGAAGGGTCGTTACCCATACCTACGTCAGCAAAGGGAATTTCACGGTGACCCTGGTCGTGACGGACACCTTCGGCACGACGAATCGGACGGAGGGGCGGGTCGAAATTCGGAATCGGGCGCCGGTCATCGTCTCGACGAGCCCGGGCGCCAGCGTCGTCCTTGGTGTCTCCGAACCGAGAGCTTTCGAGCTGGTCGTTTGGGATGCAGACGGAGACCCGCTGACGTTTTCATGGTATATCCAGGGGACCCGAATCGCCTCCACGTCACCTTCGTACGTATTCATCGGGAAGACGCCGGGGACCTACGTGGTCCGAGCCGTCGCCTCCGATGGATCGACCTGGGTCGCATTCGAGTGGCATGTCGATGTCCGAGGGGCCATGGTGGCCCTGCCCCCATCCGCCGAGCTCCCGGGGACGTACGCTTCGATGGGCGTGGTCGCCCTCGCGCTCGTTGGGACGATCGCGGTTCACGCGCTCCACGCGCGGAAGCAACTCCGCGA
>VBLU01000193.1 GCA_005879065.1 Methanobacteriota archaeon | reverse complement strand
CGAACCGGGCCCAGGTGACGCGAAAAAAATCGTTCGTCCACGAATCGGGGTGCCCACCCATACGTAGAAATCTTTCAGCTTCTTCCGCGCCGCTTGGAGCCTCGCGCGATGGCCGAGCCCGTCGTCCCAAAGCGGCGCCGTCTCGGATTCTCTGAGATCCCCCGGAAAGTCCGCTGGATCATCTACGCGAACGCGGCGGGCGGGGTGGGGTTCGGATACCTGATGATCTTCATCACGGCGTACTACCCGCAGATCGGCATCGGTTCCGGGACGATTGGACTCATCCTCGGCTCCGAGGGGGCGTCGATGGTGGTCTGCGCGGTCCCCTTGGGCATCTATTCCGACCGCCGCGGACGGAAGTCCCCGCTCTTGGTCGCCTCCGCGGTCCTTCCTCCCACCATCCTCGTGTTCGCCTTCACTACGGAACTCCGGTGGCTTGTCCTTGCCGCAGTCGTGGCCGGCGTCGCGGAAGGCGGCTTCCTCGCAACTTGGAACGCGATCATCGCAGACCAGACGACGACGGAGCAGCGGAACGCGGCCTTCGCGCTGTCGTTCATCCTAGGAAACGTCGCCGGTGGCCTGGGCTTCGCGCTGCCGATCCTCTTCCCCGGCCTCGAGGCGTGGACGGGCCTCGACAGCCGCGCGGTCCACGTCACGGTCCTCCTGGTCACGGACGCCTTCGGGTTCCTCGTCCCGATCGCCCTGATCGTCCTCTTGCGGAACTACCGCGAGACGCTACCCGCCCGGGGAGCGCGGCCGAAGGGGACGGACTGGAAGCCTCTCCTGAAGTTCTCGAGCCTCAACGGCCTGATCGGCCTGGGTGCCGGTTTCTTCATTCCCCTCGTGACCACGTGGCTCTACCTAAAGTACGGCGTCCCGGACACGTGGAGCGGCCCGCTGCTGGCGCTCTCCAACATCACGATCGGCCTGTCCGCCGTCGTCAGTGCCGCCCTTGCGAGGCGATACGGGCCGGTGCGCGCGATCGTCATGGCGACCGGGACGTCGACCGCCTTCCTCCTGAGCCTTGCCTTCCTGACGAGCCCGGTCGTCGCCGCAGGCTTCTACCTGGTCCGTGCCGCCCTCATGAACATGTCCGCGCCGATCGCGGATTCGTTCCTCATGGGCATCGTCTCTCCGGAACAGAGGGGCCTGGCGAGCGCCGTGAACTCGATCATCTGGCGGCTCCCGAACAGCATCACGACGGTCTTCGGCGGCCTTTTGATGCAGGCGGGCAACTACGATCTGCCGATCTTCCTCGCCACCGCGTTCTACGCCGCCTTCGTGTCCGGATTCTACGCCGTCTTCCGCAACGTGAAGCCGACTACGTGAGAGAGGGCCCGAGAACCCACCGGTCCGCCTACTCCCCGGTGGAGTTGCGTTCCCACACGACCATCACATGCCGGAGACCGACCCCGAGGTCATCGAGGCGTCGCAAGAGGAAGAAGCGGGCTCGTGCGGGAAGTAGTCCGCCGAAGTCCGGCACGAACGGGAGACCCCAGGTCGTGCTTTGGACCTGCCGGAAGCCATGTTTCCGGGCGAGACTCGCAAGCTCCTTCACGGACGCCCCTTCGATCCGATGGCTGTGCGGGCTGCCATCATACCGGTCGAAGAATTCCGGATGGAGGAATTGTTGTCGCTCGCCTGACCGGGACAGGACCGCTTTCGCCCGTTCTCGAGGGAGGTGCCGGAGGACCATGAGGACGATCGATTCACTGTTCGGGGTGGTCAGGACCAGCCGGCCGCCCGGCTTCAGGATTCGCCGGACCTCTTCGATGAAGCCCTCCGGCTGGGTCAGGTGCTCGTACACCTCGGAGGCCACCACGCTATCGACGGATCCGGTTCGGAATGGGAGGCCCGCATCCGCGGTGGCGGCGAGGTAATCCACGCGGTCGGAGGTCTCGGCCGCTTTTCGCAGGCTGCCTCGCTCCACGTCGACGCCCACCGCGAGTCGATTTCCCGGCAGGTGAGGGAAGCATCGCGTCGCGATCCCGGATCCCGAACCCACTTCGACGAGGACCGCGTTCGGTCCGTCCAGGAGGGCGGCGAGGAGCATGGCCGTCCGGACCGCGCCATAGGTCGCGACCGCCGTGGTCGTGCTCCCGGGAATTTGGCCCGATGCGATGGCCCAGGCCATCCGATCGTTCGCGCGCAACGAACCGCGCAAACGTGGCAGGATACTTTTCGTTTTGTGCGAATCCTCCCGGCACCGAGCCGTC
>VBLU01000013.1 GCA_005879065.1 Methanobacteriota archaeon | reverse complement strand
GAGGCGAGAGGCGGCTCATGTACGAGAGCAGCTCGCTCTTGCCGATACCGGGATCGCCGACCATGAGCACATGGATGTCCCCGCGGATGCGCCGCCCATCGGGCATCACCTTCGGGACCCCGCTGAAGAGCTGCAGGGCGAGCGCTTCCTTCTCCACGTGCATCCCGTACATGGAGGGGGCGATGGACGCGGTGATCATCCGGAAGATGTCCGGACTCGTACCCATCTCGCGGATGAGCCGGGCGTCCTCCTCCGTGACCTCGATCTCCTCGAACTCGACCTGTTCCTTTTCGACCGAGTTCACGTCCATGAAGATGTCGAACAGCGTGGACTTCTCTCTGGGTCGGCCCTTCTGGACGCTTCGCAGGACGCCGTTCATGACGACCCGTTCTCCGGGCGTGATGCGTCCCGTCAGGTCGTCCTCGAGGTAGAGCGTGAGCCGTTGGGGCTCCTCGCCTCCGCGCAAGCCTTCGGGCGCCTCTTGGATTTCGAGCTTCTGCGTGTCGACGAAGAGCGAGGTCTCCGTGAGGAGCTTGAACTTCGTCGCGCTCGCGGAGCGCTTGCATCCGCCTTGCTCTTCGTAACACTCGAGCGGCTCGCGGAAGGTCTGCCCGTCCTGGGGTTCCTTGATGATCGTCCCGCATCGGAGGCATTGGAACAGGGCGTCCGTGACCCGCGGTCGGACCTCCGTCGATTTGCGCACGAGGCCTTCGACGGCGATGTATTGTCCGAGGTGCTTCGCCCGGAGGGCGCGGACCGGGACCCGCCGGTCCCGCGGGAGGAGCTTGACCCGGAGATGGATCTGCGCGCCTTCGTCCCCCGGGGGAGCGAGCCGGCGGATCGCCTCTTCTCCCGCCAGGAGGACGTTCAGCGGATGCCGGAGCAGGTAGATCGCCATGTCCGTGTCGAACCGGTTCAGCTCATCAAAGGCGACGAGGAGGCTCCGCTCTTCCGGAAAACGGTCGGCGATCGCGATGATCTTCGAGAGGTACCCCATCTCCTCGAAGAACTCCTCCCACTTCGCGATCAGCTCGTCCTGTGGGAACTCTACGAGCACATCCTTTCCCCGACCCGGAGGGGCGGCAGCCTCGGAAAGGGTCATATTCCTTTGCGGCTCCCTTCCACTGATGCGAGACCGGTGCGTGAGTTTAGGTCGGACCGTTTCCACTGGAATCCGAACGGGTCCGAGCGTCTTACTCGCAGGGCGAGAAGCCGCACTCTCGGCATCGCACGCAGCCGTCCGCGTGGGAGAGGCTCGCGCCGCACTCGGGACACGTCGTCGAGGGCGCTCGATCCGCGGCGACGACAGAATATTGGTGATCCACGGACGTCTCGCGCATGAGTCCGAGCACCCATAGGTCCAACAAGTCGGCGGCGATTTAAGCCTCGGAGCAGGAGGGGTGGCTGAAAGTATCCACCCCGGTCCGAAGGTTCTTCCGAGGCGCCGCGTTGCGACGGTCATGGAACTCCCGGAGGAGCTCATCGCCCTGCAGCGGTTCCACGGGCACCTCGGCGTCTACGTGACGCTGGGCCTCCGGATGGGCGCAATCGGGAAGCGCCGATTCGGTCACTACAAAGGTCTCACGGCGACCGTCCAGAGCCACACCGAGCCGCCGATGCGGTGCGTCCTCGACGGCGTGCAGTTCTCCAGCGGATGCACGATGGGCAAAGGGAACATCGCCCTCGAACCCGGGTCGGAACCGGAGGTCGCCTTCGAGAAGGACGGGCGATCGGTCCGGATCTCCCTGCGTCCGGGCTGGCGGGAGCGGATCGACCGGGAGATGTCGAAGGACAAGGAGATCGAGCAGTCCCTCTTCTACTACGAGATTCCGGAATCCGAGGTTTTCGACGTCCGAGAAGGCTGAGGCTCACCAGCCGGCGACGGTCCAATCGACGGCACGGGGGACGAAGATCCAATAGCCGGTCCATCCGAGTACGGCGTCCGCCGCGTTCAGGGCGCGCACATGATAGGGCCCCGCCGGATCGAAGCCCATCACGCGGGTGGCCCCGGTCGCGGCCATCACGGACTGGACCGTCACGCCCGTCGCGAATCCCGGGAGTGCGATGAGATTCCATCCGGAGCACAGATGGAGGCGACTCGTTTGGGTGACGACTCCCAAGGCCGTCACGATGTCGGATGCCGTCCCATTCAGCCAGAAGCCGCGACCCTCGACCGACGAGAACGTGGTCGCGTCCGCCGGGAGCGCCGAGGACCAGCCGTTTCCTCCGCCGCAGGCGTCGTATGTCCACGCATCGGCCCACGCACGTCCGGCCGCGAAGGCGCCGAACGTGGGATCCGTCAAGAGGAGCGGCATCCCGAGGAGGTTCAATCCGGCGGTGAAAGAGAGGCGGAACTTCACAGCCATCGAGGAGGACAAGGTGGTGTGTCCCGCGGCGTCGATCGTCTCGATGCGATAATAGTAGTTCGTCGTGTCCGCGGCCCGACCGACGTCGACGAATCGGTAGCTCGCACTTCCATTCGCGGGAATCGGTCCGCTCACATCGACGGTCCATGGCCCCTGGGCTGAGGCAGCCCGGAACACGTGGTATTCGGTTGTCCCGCCGAACAGGTTGTCGTCGTACGGAGCGAGCCATCCGATCGACAGGTCCTGGCTCGCGTTCACCCGGAGGACCGCGTTCGCGGATGCCGGTGCCGGAGGCACCGTGTCCGGCCCCGCGTTGATAACGACGAAGCACTTCGAGTCGTACGGTCCCCAGTTGCCCGCCGCGTCCCGTGCATGAATCCACACGCAGGTCGTCCCCGGAGCGGACGTGAGACCTTCTTGCCACGTCACATTCTCCACGGCTCCATCGAAACCCCCGTCGGAAGCGGACATCGGAATCCCTTGCCCGGTGGCCCCCGCGGGAGGTTGGGCGACCTGGAGGAAGAGCTCCGCCGCCGCGATCGCGGACCCTCCATGTGTTCGATCGTCCGCGGTCGCCGAGAAGGTCACCAAAAGGGCCGCCCCCGGCGGAAGCGGTGCGATCCGGACGCTCCCGGCCCACAGGACGGGACCTTCGACATCCCCGTTGGGACGCTCGATCGTGAAGGTCCGGTGCGTCACATCGGTAGCGGACAGTGCCGGTGTCCCGTCGTCACGAGCGGTGATGCGAAGCCGGTATCGATCACTGTTCGAGGTGCCTCCCAGATTCCACGTATACGAGCGCATGGAGCCGGGCAGCGTCGCAACCGAGGTCCAGGTCTGCCCAGCATCGGAACTCGCGTCCAGGGTGAAGTTGGCAATTCCCACGCCGGGGCCATACGCAGCGGCGGTCCAGTCGACAGCGAGCGTGGGACCGGCGAACACTCCGCCATTCGGAGACGTGATGTTGACGTCCGGATGGTCTCGGTCCAGGACCGAGGAGGCCCTTCCTCCCCACACTCCCGTCCCGACGGTCCCATTCGGCGATGAAGAGACCCAGCGTAGTCCGACGGCTCGGTTCCCGGCGCAGCTCGTGACCTGGCCGTCGGTCCACATCGAGCTCGTGGTTCCGCCGGCGGAGATCGGCGCGATCTCATCGTCCGCGCCCCCGTTTCGGTGGGGCGTGTACGCCACGCCGCCCGTGTAGGTCCCGCTGATCGGATCCGCCGAGATTCCCGCGACGCGTGCGATCGACTGGGGGTCGCACACGAACGTCGCCTTCAGGACCCCGTGAACCCAGGCCGCGCTCGCCGGCGTCTGGAATGTGGAATTCGGATCGGACAGGGCCCACGCCGCGTCGTGGGAGGAGACGATCAACCGGCCGCCTCCGTCGAGGTAGCGTTTCACGAGGTCCCTCTCCGTCGCGTTGAAGGGAGGATACTGTTCCAAGCCGACCTGCCAGATTACGGCGCGGCGGCCCTGGAGGATCGTGATGTTCGGGGTTCCGAGATCCGCGACGTGCCACACCGATGCCGTCCACCCGTTGCTTCGGAGGGCGGACAGATAGGACGCTTCGCGCTCCGGAGGGAAGGAGTTGCCGCCGATCACGAGGAGGACGTCGCCGAGCGGAGCCGTCTGGAGGTGGTACAGGCCTCCTCCGTTCGTATCCGTCGTCGCGTTCGCGAGTCGGCCGCGAGACGTGACCTCGAACACATATGCGGTATCCGGAGCGAGGTTCGTGAGCGTTATCGCGTGGCTCGTCACCAGGTCCGACGTGTTCGCGTTGCGGGTCAGGGATGCAACGTTCGGCCCATACCGCACCTCCGTCGTCGCGGGTTCGGTTGTCGCCCAGACGATCGTGGCGCTCATCGCGCTCGTGTCCACGACCGCCACGTCGTGGATCGTCGGCCCACTCGCGAGTATCTGTGCCGTTGCAGTGGCCGTGTGGGCGGGCGACACGTCCTGGTACGTGGCGGTGATCGTATCCCCCTCTCGAACCTGGAGGAATCCGTCCGTGACCGGGGTCCCGAAGGCGGTCCGAATTGAACCCCGCCAGATTTCGTCCCCACCGCCCCCGCTCAAGGTGACGTCCTCCCCCGCGGGCTCGATCCCCGATGCGACATGCACGAGGACGGAGGTCGCGGAAGAGTCCTGGACGGCGAGCCGAACCGTGTCCCCCTCCGCGTACACGACACGATCGAGGGTCACGCGGCCATACGACGCGTCGAGATTGCCCGTCGCGACGAGGGCGAAGGGCTGTGGACCGACCGGGACGTTCGACCCGATCACCTGAACGGTCCAGTCGCCGACCATGGCCGTCCTCCGGATCACGGCCTCCTCCACGTTCGTGCTGTCGAAGCTGCCGTCGGCGAGGGACTCGGCCTGTGCGAACGGCGCGAAATGATTCCCGCGGTACACCGTCCCATCGGGAGCGGTCACCTTCAGGTTCAGATCGTTCACGAGCGCCTTCGTCGCCCCGAGCGTTCCCGGGAAATCGCTCCAGGTGAGGACGAACTTCACGGGCCCGGGAGTGGCGACATGGAACGTGTAGGTCGGGGCGTCCCCCGTCAACAGGCCGGCGGTCTCGTCGACCACCTGAGTGCGGAAAGTGTCGCCCGTGGCGGCGAGCGGGAGGACGTTCGAAAGGAGGACTCGGCCGAAACCCTGTTCGTTGTTGGGCCATGTGTCCGATCCACCGCGAGAAACCGTGCCGCTCCCGGTCACCGGTACACCGGACGCGATGAGGACGGCCCGGATGAGCGCGGCGCTCGGGGTCATCGCATCAGCGAGGAGAGGCCTTCCTGAAGGGTACCATCCGTCCGTGAAGTACTGTCGAACGATGGCCGCGGCGGCCGCGGCCGCGGGTGTCGAGTAGCTGGTGCCCGCCCAGTGATCGTCCGGCCTTCCCTTCCCGCTGAGCGGGTTTCCGTCCGACATCGCTGAATCGCCGTCAAAGATCGTGACCAAGGTCGGCTTGATGCGCCCGTCGGGCGTCGGACCGCGGCCGCTCTGTGGAGCCAAGTCGTTCTGGTTCTGACCGGGGACGTCCGGGTTGTATGCGCCGCCGACGGTCACGATGTCCTTCGCGGTCCCGGGCGTGCCGATGGTCCCCGGGGGACAGGTCGACGCACAGTTGCCCGCCGCGAACACGATCGTCATGTCGGGGTGGGCCCAGACGAACATGTCCACCATCCTCGCCTGCAGATCGTACACGTTCGCGGTCCCGCCCCAACTATCGCTGTGCACGCGGACGGGTGCGAACGGATCGTTATACACGAGTCCGGGTGGCCCGAACAGGTCCGCGTAGTCTTGCGGCAGGTAGTTCAACAGATCTGCGTTCCCATTTCCCATATTGCAATTCGTATCGAGGCCGACGGTCCCGATATCCTGGAAGTAGAGCTTCGCACCACGTGCATTTCCCTCGTTCGGGGAGGTCCCGATGCCGGTGTCGTTTCCCGCGAGCGTGGAGGCCACTGCGGTCCCGTGGCCGAACGTGCAATCGCCGAAAGCGGGTCGATGGTCGCTGTCTTTGATCGACCAGGGGTCCCATTGGCCACCGCCTCCGGGCCACGTGAGCTGCCCCGTCTGGACGCCCATGTTCACGTAGCGAATGACCTTGCGGCGGCTGGGATCCGTCGTGTTGAAGAGGTCTCCGGAGACGATGGAGCCCGACGATTCGCGGGTCGAATTCCCATCATAGTCAAGGCCCGTGTCGGCCAGCCCGACCACCTGACCCGTCCCATCGAGGCCGGCGGACCAGTAGCGATAGTTGCCCGTCGAATTGGACTGGATCACCCAGTCCGTCTCCGCGTTCCAAGTGTGGACCGCCTGGACCGGGTCGATGAACTCGACGATCGGCAAAGCGGCGAGGGAACTCATCAAACCCGACGGGATCCGTGCGCGGACCCAGCGGAAGTCTCCGCCTCCGAAGGCACCGAGGATGCCGGGTCCTGAAGAAGATTGAGACCCAGGCGGGATCCCCTGATGGCCCAACCACGCCTCGACCGTCTCCGGAGATTCTCCCGGGAACACAAGGATCCGCACATCGAGGAAGGAGTCCGTCGGAGCGTCGGGACGGACCTTCCACGAAGGCGCGTAGGGGCCGACCCAGTCCACGTAGGACAAGCTCGAACTCCGCTCGAAGGCGCTAGAAGGACCGCGAACGACAAACGCATCCTGCGGAAGGTAGCGCAGGACTTGGAGTCCGCGGGCTTGCAAGGCATCTTTCCATTCCGCCTTGATGGGAGCGTGGAAGTGGACGACGCCGATCGTCGCTCCGCTGGGATTGATCGGCCAACCTGCGACCGGTCGCGGGGCGAGAGCCGCGAGGTCCACGGTGCCACCGAGCAGTTGGAGCGTGGAACTTCCTTCGAGAGGGTCTGCGTACCGGCCCTGTTCCCGCAGGAGTGCAAGGCACCCTTCTCCGCCGCGGGCAACCGCGAACGCTCCGTAGGATTCGAGCAACTCGGCCCCCGCGGCTTGAATCTCCCCCACAGAAGCGTCGGTCCGGAACGTGACCGTCCGCAGGGCCGGCGGTAGGCCGGATATTGCGGAGCGGGGATTCGGCACAGGAACCTGGACGAGTAGGACAAATGTCAGCGCGATGAATGCTAAAACTCGAAAAAGGCGAAGGACCGTCGGGCACTGCCTCCTTCAAATGGCGCGGAGCGTGGCCCGCGTCTGAAGCGCGAGATGTGGGCCGGCTCAGATTAGGTTTTTGGCCCAAATCCCGACGTCGGGGCGCTTGGACTTAGAATGCGAATCATTCGGCGATGATCCGGGTCGCCTGCAGAATTCCATTTTGGAAGATGAGGGTGAAGTAGTTCGGCGAATGATTCGTCCCCCGCATCTTCACGCAACGGATCCGGCGCTGGATGTTCGCGTCGTCGACCCGCTCCATCTTGGCGTGGATGATGCCGTCGCACAGGTATTCCTCCCCGTGCTTCCCGAAGTCCTCGCTGTTCGGCTTCATCTCGGTGATTAAGATCGTCGTGGCGTGGAGGTCGCGAATCCACTCGCACAGTTGGAACAGGTCCTCCCGCGGATTCTCGAAGCGCGCCATGACCTCGAGGACGGGCAACGAGTCGACGACGAGGATCTCGTAGTTCAGGGTGCGCTTCAAGTTCGTGGCGTACATCTTGAAGATCTCGAGCCACGTGCGGTCCGCCATCCCGTCCAGGTTGCGGCGGATCATTCCGAGGTCGACGATGCTCACCTTGCTCTCCACATCGTGCGGGCTGAGGCTCATCTGTTCGAGGTGGCGCGATAGGTTGTCGCGTCCTTGCTCGAGGGAGATGTAGGTGCCCGCCCTCCCTTCTCGCAACGCATTCTGATAGAGGATGTTGAAGCCGATCGTGGACTTCATCGTCCCCGGCTCTCCCGCGAGGAGGACGATTTGGCCTTCCGGGATGCCCCCTCCGAGCTTCTCGTCAAAGCCGTGGATGAACGTTCGGATCCGGTCGTCCTGACCCATACGACGGTTTCCATTGAAAGGTCCGGGTATAACCGTTCCGAGGCGGTTATCACCGCGAGATAGCGTCCCCGCTAGGGAGGGAAAACGAAAAAGAAAGGGGGAGTAATCGCGAACTGAAATGCGAGAGCGCCACTAGGATAAGATGATTTTTGCACTCGATCTGTGAGCAACGCTTCGGCTGGAAACCTTTATTTGTTATCCGGTTTGTTACCAGATGGTCGGGTGGGGGCCCGTTGTTCGTCCCGGAGCGCAATCTCAAGGACCTTGTCGTCTCGTACCTGCGGGTGCAAGAGCGCTCCATCAGCTCGCTTACGAAGCAGCTGAGGCAGGACGGATATTCGTTTCATCGTCTCTTCGTCACCGGCTACCTCAAGGCCCTCGCGGACGTGGGCATGCTCCGAGAAAAGGACATTCCGCCCGCGAAGGTATACACGACCTCGGCCCATCGTGAGCCGAACCTCTATGAGCTCGTCGGGTCGCGGTGCCGCGAGGCCGTGAAGGACGAGGCGGATCAGGTGCGCCTCGCGGTCGGAGTCCTGCAGAAATTGTTCCGCCGTCCGATCTTCCTGCGGGAGATCCGCGAATGCGGATTCTCCGCCGCGGTCGACGCGCCGCAGGCGCCGAGGGAGGAACGGGAGGAGGCGCGTCGAGGCCTGGTGAAACTGGGCCTTCAGCTGCCGACGAACGAGCCCGCGTACGGAGTGCCGGACCGGAGGAGCGAGGTCCGGGACGACATCTTGTACGACCTGATCATCCAGCGCTTCGGAATGGGCGGCATGGTCCTCGAGACGAAGCAGACGAAGCTCACGGAGCGTTGAAGGGAGCTAGGCCATCGGGATGGATGCGCAGCCCGACGCCGGGTGACCCGGATGCTTCCTCGGTCCCGCACCCCCGCGAGCGTTGGTAGTCCGCGGTGAGGCTGCTCACTTCCGTGCCTGACCCGTTCCCCACGATCGGGACGGGGACCGCCGCTCTCCAGCTGCGTTCCCTGTCGCCTCCAGCCCCGCGGGACAGAACCTCAACGTCGGCATCCGGACCAGCGCCAAGCTGGGAGCACCGCTCCCGACTGTCACCGCCCCATGAGGACGATTTGGGTCTACAAGAGGACGCCCAGCCCTCCGGTCAAGCCTAGCGTCGTTCTCAACAATCGGACCCTATTTAACCCTTCGCGGCCGCTTCGTCCGGGGCAAAATGATTATGCATGACGATCCTAATCCCATCAGTCGGGGGAGAGGGTTGAGGCTAGTCCCATCGCTCTTGGTTGTGCTGCTCGTCGCATCGGTGTTCGTCGTTTCGAATGGATCGAATGCGCTTTCGATTGGACGATCACCGGGAGCGCATCCCGCGAGCCCTGCTCCGACGGCGGTCGCGCCGTTCTATCCGAACGTGAAAATCACGGACGGATCGTCGCCGTTCGCCTGGCAGGTGGAACCGACGATGGTCATCAACGAGACCGGCACCATCTTCGTGGGGTGGAAGGAGACGACAGGGCCTGACACGGCCGGGGTCCGCGTTGGCGCTTCGTATTCCACGGACCAGGGATTATCGTGGGCGCCGAACATCCTGATGAACCAGTCGCATCCGTCGAATCTGCAATGCCAAAATTCGGATCCGTGGATGGCCCTGGCCCCTGATCAACGGGTGCAGTACGCCTACCTAGAATTCAATTGCAACGACGGGACGAACGGCCTCGACGTTTCAAACACGACGAACGGTCAGGACTGGGGCACCGTGCACTACAAGCTCGGGGGCGGCGGCCTCACGGACAAGGACTCGATCACTGTCGCGCCTTCGGGTCGGATCTACGCGGCCTGGGACGAGGCCAATTTCATGATTGTCTCGTGGTCCGACGACGGCGGCTCGACCTGGGCCCCGTTCCACAATCCGGACGACATCCCCGGAGGGGTGCTCGGCGCCGTGGTCAAGACGTCGGCGAACGGGACCGTGTACCTCACTTGGTGGGACTTCGGATCGAACAACATTTTCTTTGATTGGTCGGCGGACGGGAACACGTGGCATGCCGACAAGCGGGTGAACGACGTGTTGGGCTCGGCGCCGGGACAAGGAAGTTGGCAGCTCGCGATACCCGCCATGGCGATCGATCCCGTGACCGGGGCGATCTACATCGCATGGCCCGACAGCCGGAATGGAGACCAGGACATCTTCATGTCGTCTTCAACCGACGGCGGGATCACATGGTCCGCAAACCACCGGGTGAACGATGACTCCGGATCCCATTCCCAATGGATGGTCGATATCGCCGTCGACTATGCGAGCGTCGTCCACGCCGCGTGGGAGGACAACCGGAATGGAGCCTGGAACATCTTCTACTCGAACTCCACGGACGGAGGGAGCACGTGGGCCACGAACCTTCGCGTCTCGACCCAAGACACGCCTCTGTCCTACGACCGGCCCGGCGACTACTTCGCGATTGAAGCAGGTCTCGACAACACCGTTTACGTCGTCTGGACCGACGGGCGAGGCTCCGATTTCGACATCTACTACGCCAGGAGTCCGGGCTTTCCCACGTCCACGGTCACCGTGACGACGGACCCGGTCGGCTTGCCCGTCACCGTGGACGGCGTGACGTCGAAGGCTCCCGTCGCGACCGCGTGGATCGTCGGATCATCCCATACTGTGAGCGTCGCATCCCCGATCTCCTTGGGGGCGACCGCCCGCTACGTGTGGTCCAACTGGAGCGATGGCGGTGCCATTTCCCATTCGATCGTCGTGGGCACGGCCGATGCCACGGTCACCGCCTCTTTCACGAAACAGTATCAGAGTCAGGTATCCCTCATCCCAACCGGGCTCGGGCTCATCGTGTTGATCGATTCGATGCCGTACACCGCGACAGCCTCATTCTGGTGGGATGACGGCTCCGTTCACCAGGTGGAGGCGCCGACGAACCAGACGGTCTCCACGGACGTGCGGTACGTCTGGTTCTCATGGAGCGATGGAGGATCGGCCGTCCACTCGGTCACAGCGACGGCCGCGCTCGTCCTTACCGCGACGTTCACCGAAGAAGAAGCGATGCGCGTGTCCACGACGCCGTCCGGCACCACGTTCGCGGTGGACAACACGACCTATTCGTCGGCGACCACGTTCTGGTTCTCGCGAGACACCTATCACGTCGTTTCCATCGTCACGCCGCAGACCGGTGTTCCTGGGACACGATATCAATTCCAAGGGTGGAGCGACGGCGGCGCCGCAACACATGTCGTCCACTTTACCGGAGCGGTTTCACTCGTGGCGAATTTCTCCGCGGAATACTATCTGAATGTCTCTTCCCTGGTCTCCGGCGCCGGCGGCAGCGGCTGGTATCCGGCGGGCGCGACGGTCACCGCGACGGTGTCGAACCAGTACTATGCGCAGGGTCCGGGTGAGCGGCTTGCGTTCCAGGGTTGGTCGGGGAATGCGACGGGCACCCATCTCACGTCGGATCCGATCCTCATGGACGGTCCGAAGACGGCGGTCGCCCAATATGGGACGCAGTTCTACCTCGATGTCTCGAGCGCGTACGGTACCGTTTTAGGAGCCGATTGGTACGACGATGTCACGTCGAACGGGATCGCGATGGATCGGTCGAAGATCGCAACGGCGGTGTGGCGCACCCAGTATTCGCTCACGATCCAAGCAGGCCCCGGCACGGCCGCGACGGCCGGTTGGTATGATGCGGGCGCAACCGCGGTTGCCTCTCTCGCTTCGGGCATCGTTCCGGGCGCGACGGGAACTCGTTCCGTCTTCGTCTCCTGGAACGGGGACGCGAGCGGGACGGATCCGGCGGGCTCACGCCCCATCCCGATGAACGGTCCGCGCACGGTGGGTACGACGTGGCGCACAGAATACGAGCTGCGGATTACGTCGGCATACGGAAGCGTCGTGGGCGCGGGCTGGTATCAAGCCGGGTCCTCGGCGACGGCCTCCGTGAACGCGAGCGTGATTGGGACGGCCGCGGGGGAACGTGTCGTCTTCGCGGGTTGGACCGGGGATGCGGCCGGCGACGCCGCATACAGTTCGAGTCCGATCCTCATGTCGGGACCTAGGACGGCGAACGCCCAGTGGTCGAAGGAGTACTTCCTCCAAGTCGATTCCGACATCGGGACGGTCGACGGGAGCGGATGGTATCGCGAAGGCGCATCGGTGCAGCTCCACGCATCGACCGAGGCAACGTCGGCGGGTCAGACGTACCGGTTCTCGGGATGGTCGGGCGGCGTCACGTCCGCGGACGCGAGTGTCACCGTGACGATGACGGGTCCAATGACCGTCCGGGCCAAGTGGACGACGGAGACGGTCCTCGGCGGACTGTCCGGCACCGTGCTGGGGCTAATCCTTCTCGTCCTCGGAATCGCTCTGGTGATCGGGCTTCTCGTCGCGAGTCGGCGCCGGCGGAAGGAGTGACGTTTCGGGAGATCCCTGCCGGCGCCACTCCTTCGTCTTCGTGTACCGGCCGTACGTCGAGAAGATCAGGAGTCCGCCGACGAAGAACGCGCCCGCGGAACAGATGAGGCGCCAAGGCTCGAGGTCGCCCGTGAGCACGTTGCCCGTCAGGGTCGCGGTGAAGTAGAAACTAAGCGAGGTGACGATGATGAAAAGACCGATCGTCATCGGCGCCCACACGCCGAGGACGGAACGGGCACGTTCCAGATTCATCGGCTCATCAGACGGATGATGGCCTCGGCCGGTTCGCCGCCCGCGTCCTCGAGGGCCTTACGGGCCTCTTCCTCGGAGACCCCGGCCTTCTCCGCGACCAACTTCACGTCTTCGTCCGGGATCGTGAGGGCGGTCGCCCCTTCGGCTTTCTTCGCGCCGGCCCGGTCCCGCACGATCGGTTCCCCGACGACGGTCCAGATCTTTTGGCCTTGGGCGGTCATCGCCGTCACGTTCGCGTCGCGGATCACGTACTCCTTCGTCGCGGTGCGGATGATCACTTCCTCGACATCATCTAATTGTTCCTGTTCGATGCCGAGGCGTTTCATCGCCTGCCGCATCTGCCTCGGATTCGCGCGTCCGCCCGGGATCATCGCATCACATGCGACGGATGGATGGGAATCGGATAAAGTTTCTGCGCTTGCTGCGCCGACCGTCATACGTTTAAATAGCTCTCGCCTCATGGAATTGCCGTGCGCGTCGCAGTTGTGTTCAAGGACCGATGTCAGCCGAAGCGCTGTCATCTCGAGTGCATCGCCTTCTGCCCCCCGCAACGCACCGGCACGGAGGTCATCTGGATCGATCCGGAGACCACGAAAGCGGCGATCAGCGAGGAAACCTGCATCAGCTGCGGGATCTGTATCAAGAAATGTCCCTTCGATGCGATTCGGATTATCGGCCTTCCGGAAGCGCTCAAGGAAGACCTCGTCCACCAGTACGGGAAGAACGCCTTCCGACTCTTCCGCATCCCGGTCCCGAAGAAAGGGGAAGTCATTGGCCTCCTCGGTCCGAACGGGATCGGCAAGACCACGTGCGTGAGCATGCTGAGCGGCGAGACCGCGCCGAACCTCGGTCATTACCGTCGGAAGAAACCGCACTGGGAGGACGTGCTCGAATACTTCAAAGGGACCGAGGTGCACGACTATCTCGCCAAGATTGCGCACAAGGAACTGACGACCGCGATTAAGCCGCAGTACGTCGACAAACTCAGCAAGATCTATTCCGGGAAGGTGCGGGATCTCCTTCGCAAGATTGACCGTCAGGGGAAACTCGACGAATTGACTGACTCTCTCGAGCTGGGGTCCTTCATGGACCGCGGCATCGCTCAGCTCTCCGGCGGCGAACTCCAGCGGCTCGCGATCGCGGCGACGATGCTCAAGGACGCCGATGTTTACTTCTTCGACGAGCCTTCGTCCTACCTCGACATCTATCAGCGGCTGCGGGTCGCGAAAGTGATTCAGTCCCTGTCCAAGGAGAAGTACGTCGTCGTGGTGGAGCACGACCTCGCCGTGTTGGACTTCCTCGCGGATACGGTCTTCCTGATGTATGGAGAGGAGGGTGCCTATGGCATCATCGCGCAGCCTCGTCCCGTCCGTACGGCGATCAATGTATACCTCGGCGGGTATCTGAAGGAAGAGAACATTCGATTCCGGGATCGGGAGATCCGATTTGATGTGCGTCCTCCGCGGGCGGCCTGGCAGGCCGAGGTCCTACTGGAATTCGACGAGCTCACAAAACGGTACGAGGATTTCGAACTCGTGGTCCATCCCGGTCGTCTCCGTAAAGGGGAGGTCGTCGGCGTCGTCGGCCCCAACGCGACGGGGAAGACGACGTTCGTGAAGTTGCTCGCGGGGCAAGAAGCCCCGACGTCCGGGGTCGTCCAAGGAAAGTGGCAGGTGTCGTACAAGCCTCAGTATCTTGAAGCGGTGTACGAGGGGACCGTCGGCGATTTGATCCGTGAAGCGGTCGGTAAGAAGGCGGATTCCGGTTATTTCGAGACCGAGATTCTTCAGCCCCTCAAGGTGAAGGGAATGCTGGAACGAGACGTGTCCACTCTCTCCGGCGGCGAGTTGCAACGGGTGGCGATCGCCCTCTGCCTCGGTCGTGATGCGGACATCTATTTGCTCGACGAGCCGTCGGCCTATCTAGACTCGAACCAACGGATGGAGGCGGCTCGGACGATTCGTCGGGTCATGGAGAAGGAGTCCCGGACTGGTCTGATTGTCGACCACGATGTGTACTTCCTTGACATGGTCTCCGATAGCCTCATGGTGTTCTCCGGTGAACCGGGCCGACACGGTGTCGGCGAGGGACCGTTCCCGATGCGGGATGGAATGAATCGATTCCTGCGAATGGTCGGCATCACGTTCCGGCGTGACGCGGACACGAACCGCCCGAGGATCAACAAGCTCGATTCTCGTCTGGATCGGGAGCAGAAGTCCGCTGGCGAGTACTATTACGCGATCGAAGAAGCGGTGAAAGCTTCCTAGATCTCCTTCATCGGGTTGCCAGAAGACGCCCTTGGCCTTCTGCGGCAGGCTCGCCGTCGTCGATGACCGGATCCCCGCGGAGGTACACCGTGTGCGGGAAGCAGGCTTCCATGTCTTCGAAGGGCGTCCACCCGCATTTGTACCGAAGGCGTTTCGCGCGGACCCGCTGAGCGGCTCTTGGATCCACGACGATCAGGTCGGCGTCCCGCCCGAGTTCGATGACGCCTTTCGGGATGCCCAGGATTTCGGCGGGCCGGGAGGCCGTGGCTCCGACGAGGCTTTCCAGGCCGATCTCTCCCGCGCGGGTCCGGCGCATCAGGAGGGGAAAAGAGGTCGCGACGCCGGGGAGCCCCGCCGGAGCCTCGTCGACCGGTACACTCTTCTCATCCAGCGTGTGGGGCGCGTGGTCGCTGGCGATGGCATCGATCCGGCCACTTCGGAACGCATCCCACAGGGCCTCTCGATCCGCGGGCGACCGGAGTGGAGGATTCACCTTTCCGCGTGCCCCGAGGGTGCTTGAGGTATCGAGGAAGAGATGGTGCGGAGTCACTTCGCATGTGGCTCCCGACGGAACCGCGTCGAGGGCTTCGACACACGTCACATGGGCGATGTGGACCTTTGCCTTCCCCCGATTGGAAGCGAGCCACCGGAGCGCGCTGGACTCCGCGGCCTTCGGTCGCGCCGTAGAGTGGTCCTCGAGGCCATTGACCTTTACCTTCGTAAATTGACGGGGATCCTCCGCGTGGACGACGATGAGCTTCCCTGTCACGGCCGCTCCGCGGAGGATTCCTTGGAGTTCTTTCGGTCCGATTTGGAGAGCCCCGGTCGACTCGGCCATGTACGCCTTGAACGCGGCGGCTTCACGCAGTCGCGTGATCGCATCCTCCGACTTCGGCGCCGCGTACAGCACGTAGTCGATCGCACTCCGTCCGCGAAAGGTTTCGACCTTGCGCTCGTAGAGGGTTTGGGACGTGACCGGCGGTACCGTATTCGGCATCTCCGCGATCGTGGTCACGCCACCGATCGCCGCGGACCTCGTCCCGCTCGGCAGGTCCTCCTTTTGCGTGAGGCCCGGATCCCTCATATGGACGTGGAGATCCACGCAGCCGGGAAGGATGAGCGCGTCTCCGTGATCGACTTCCTCGTCCCCTCGGAGAGCCTTCTTGACGGCGGCAATCTTGCCGTCCTCGCTGATCCCGAGGCTCAATGCCTCCAGCCGGCCTCGGAAGAAGACCCGTCCTCTAATGACCCGCACGCGCCGCCTCCAACTTCCGGCGCACGACGGGCCCGCGCGGACCGACTTCGGCGAAGACCTCGGCCTGGAACGTGTAGACCCGCGTGGCGGGATCGAGCCACGCGTCCGCGAGCAAGCCCGCTTTCATGCAGGCTTGGGAGAGGAAGTCCGCCGCGTCGAAGTGTTCTTCCACGGCGACCTGCGGGAGCAGGATCCCTCGATACGCTCCTTGTGCGATGCTCAGGCCATCCACCCCGATCGTGACGTGAGCCGGCATCTCCTTCGGCTTCTTCACCTCGATGAGTCGCGGCGGTGTGAGGATGCTCACTTCGACGGTGACTCGGTCCCATTCGTCCGGGCGCATCGGCGGGAACCGCGGGTCATCCGTCGCGGCGGCTTCGGCCGCTTTCTCGATCGTCTTCGCCAGGGGGAAGAAGGGTTGTGGATACCCGATGCATCCACGGAGCTCACCGTCGGGATGACCGTTCAGCGTCACAAAGGCGCCGGCCTTTTCCTGGAACCGAACGGGCACCTCGAAGGCCCGCATCGGCCGGCTGAGCAGACGGGCTTCGATCGCCGCGCATGCGATTTGCACCGCGAGTTCGCCATCCGAGTCGGCATAGCGCATTGCGTCGAGAACCAATGAACGCACCTTAACATTGTCGGCGCTGTTCTCTTCGTTGCGGGGTGGTGACACAAACCTTTATCGGATTTGACCCCTCATTAGCGCGAACCCCATGCGCGCGCGCATCCCTGTCCTCGAGATCATGACGCACAAGCCGGTCACCATCGCGGCCGGGGCGACGGTCGTCGAAGCCGCGAAGGTGATGCGCGAGAAGAACATCGGGAGCCTCGTCGTCGTCGATCGTGGTATCCCGACGGGCATCGTGACGGAACGGGACCTCGTGACCAAGGTGGCCGCTTCGGACTTGCAACCGAGCCGGGTCTTCGTGAAGGACATCATGACATCGCCCGTAGTCGCGGTCCCTCCGCACGAGGAGGTCGCGGAAGCCGCGAAGCTGATGTCCCAGCGCAAGATCCGTCGGCTACCCGTCGTCGAAGAGGGAAAGCTCGTCGGCATGGTGACGGAGAACGACATTATCCGGATCTGGCCGACGCTCATCGAAGTCACCCGGGAATTTGACCGGGCCGGTTTCGAGACGCAATTCGCGAAGGGGATCGAGGGTCACTGCGAAGCGTGCGGCGTGTATTCGACGAACTTGATGTGGGACCGGAACTTGCTCGCGTGTCCGGAGTGCCGCGGCGGCTGATTGCCCTCGGGGACGGACCGCCGAAAATAACCAGCGCGGAACCTTTATAGTCCGTTCCCAGGTTCGTGCGACCCAGTGCCCCGCTCCGTGAAGGTCTCGCAGCAGGAGCTCGACTCGATCCGGAAATTGTACGAAAGCGTGATGTCGTATGCCTGCCACGGACTGTTCTTTCGCGAGGGAATGGTCTTGGCCGAAGACGTGACCCGCAACCTGCCGCTCGGGGAGGATCCGCTCGAGGCCGGGAAGCAGGTGATCCTGGAACGCGGCTGGGCGGAGGACGTGCTCTTCACGGACACGGGTGCGCGGGTGCGCGGATCGATCGAGGCGATGCCCGGGTCTGACATGGAGACGTGCCACCGGCTGCGCGGCATCCTTTCGAAGCTGCTCGAGGCGAAGACGAAGCATCGGGTGCGCTTGGCCGAGGTCGAGTGCGTGAGCACCGGCTCGCGGGAATGCGTGTTCGAGCGGGAGGCGGGCGCGTGACCGTCCTACAGGAGATGGTGCATGCCCTTCGCGTCGTGACGAAGGCGGAGGCCGTTGCGATCATCAATCGCGATGGCGCCGTCGTCGCGACGGAACTGCCGAACGGCGTCTCCCAGGAGACCTTTTCGATCATGTGCGCAGCGATCCTCGGCGCCGGCATGACGGCCGCGACAGAACTCCGACATGCGGCCCCTCATCGCATCCTGCTCGAGTCGGAGGACGCGACCTTCCTCATCCAGGAAGTAGGACGTCGCGCGATGCTCGTGCTCGTCGTCCCTCCGGAGCGTCGCCTCTCCGAACTCGACGCGGCGGTGGAACGGTTCACGCAGGCGGCCGCGAAAGATCTCGGCTGATTCCTCCGGGAACCTTATTGAGTCTTCGCTCGTTCGCGTGTGCGGGCCCGTGGTCTAGTGGCTATGACGCGACTCTTACAAAGTCGAGATCGTCGGTTCGATTCCGACCGGGCCCATGGACTGCCGTCCGGGTCCGGGCTAGACGTGACGTCGGAGGACGAAACCGAGGGCGCGACGGTACAGCGGCAGACCGACCGAGCACGCCAACGTCGAGAGGATCGAGCCGAGGCCGAGGGCCAGAGTCGGGGGCAGATACCGCATGAAGTACAGCCCGGACCCCGCGATACCGACGAGCCAGAGTCCCGCGAGCGCAAACAGGGTCGGACGAAGCACGAGCATTCCGAACAAGAGGGCCGTCAGGATCGCCGCCAGGTATCCTACGCCTTCCGCCGGAAGATGTAGGAAGAGGCCTCCCCAAGCAAGTATGGGACTTTCCATCGCCACGACGAGCAGCAATCCGAGCTTCCACTTCCAGCGCATCCGCGGCCTCACTGCCGATAATCTTCCGGCCGGAATCCCAAATCGACTCGGATGTCGCGGAGCCGGCCCAGGTGGGTTCCGTCGAGTAGATGGATCGCGGCATCGTCGACCCGGACGAGCTCCTCGTCGAACAGTGGGCCCAGGAAGCGAGCTCGGATGTCATTCACGGGCATGCCGCCGCAGAGCTCGTTGAAGGCTGGCACGACGATCGCCTCTTTCGGGAGTTTCAGATAACGCTTGTGTTTCCGCAGAAACGGGACCCGCATCCAGCACGGGACAATTTGTCGGTGGCCCATCGCATCTCGGAATGCGGCCGCGGGATGATTGTGTCCCATGACGAGGACCTTCGCCTCCATGACCTTCTTGTACGGCCATGCGTGGCCATGGCAGAAGCCGGTGTCGTCGAGGCGGAATCCGTAGGCGGGCTTGAACCGGACGTTGCGGGGCACGATGTGTTTCAGCATTCCGTCATGGTTCCCCTGCGCGATGTAGATCTCCCGGAACGCGGACGCGAGGTCCCGGAAGAACACGTACACATCCCGCCTCTCGCGGGACGCCATCTTCGGGACGAGATGCTTCACATCACCGAGGATGATGATGCGACTCGCACCGCGGCGGGATGCAATTTCGATGAGTTTCCGTCCCATCGTCTCCGCGCGGCTCGGAATGTGGACGCCCTTTTCGCGCAGTTCCTCCTCGAGTCCGATATGGAGGTCGGCGACCACGAGCGCATCGTCCGCCATGAGGACGGGCTCGTCCGGGATCGGTTCGAGGTCCACGGTCGCTCGAAGGGAGGGGTCCGCTTAATAATTGTGCGGACAGGAGATTTCGTCGAGA
>VBLU01000014.1 GCA_005879065.1 Methanobacteriota archaeon | reverse complement strand
GCGACGATCGGATGCCGTTTCCGGAAGCAGTTCGCGCAGAGGCCTTCGTAGACCGGGCCTTCCGCCCCGCACTCGACGCAGAACATGGGTTCCTTTTTTCCATCGCGCCGCGCTACTTAAGTGCTGGCGTGGGCGAGCGGGCCGGATATCCATACGGAAGGCCATAAGTAGCCGGCGGCGCGTCGGCTCGAGCGATGGCGAAGAAAGAACCATCTTGGTGGCGCTTGCGACAGATCCGCCACCGGGACGCGGTCATCCTCGCCATCCTCTCCGCGTCGTGCCTCCTCGGCGGGCAGATCACCGACAACGCAACGCAATGCGCCTCTCCGCCCTGCAGCATCTCGGGGATCTACGAGGATTACGTCGCGCCCTACCTCAACAACCCGCCGGTCCTCGTCGTCCTCATCTTGCTCGCCTTGCTGGGCTTCACGACGTACTTCGGCGGCATCTTCGTCCTCCTCGGCGGACTCCACTTCTCCTGGGGCCGAGTCGGACGGGGTCGGTTCCTCCTGGGACTTGGGCTGGGCGTGAGCTTGCTCGGCCTCGTCGGTCGCCTCTCGCGGACGATCCTCACGACCGGAAGGCCATTCGGCGATCCGCTGATCGCCCTCCTCGCCGTCGTCGCCGGTCTCTCGGGCCTCGGCATCCTCCTGGGGATCGTCAGCCACACCCTCATGGGCAAGTACGCGCTGATGCTCAAGAAACACGCCAAGCGGGTCCTGCGTCGCTGGCGCAAGTCCCGACGACCCGCGGACCGGTCGTCGAAGCCTCGGGTCACATGAGCACGAACTGCGCATGCGGCACGCCATCAATCCACAGGATGCCGCCGTCGGAGACGAACCCCGCGCGGATCGCGGCTTCGACGGTCTCTCGGCCGACGAAGTTGCCGATCGTCGCGAGCTTGAGGTTCGAGATGAACCCGTCCTCGGAGACGACGTCCCCCTCGTAGAACTTGCCGACCTCGATCTTGAATTTGCCCTCGCGGAACGTCTTGCCCAACAGGTCCGCATCGGCCGCCGCGACCAAGGTCTCTTTGCCTTGGTGGTACACCTTCATGCGGATCGGCATCGAAGGATCGCGGCTACAAACGTTCGACGAGCTTATACTTGTTTTTGACGGGGCTGTAAATCTCCCCTTCCTGCGCCCAGCGTTTCAGCCACGAGTCGACCTTCGCGGGAGGGATGCCCCGTTCCTGGGCGATTCGGACGATGTCCTCGTAGTCCGCGACGCCATCCGGTCCCGCGAGCTCGTTGATGATGTCCCGGATCGAGATGATCTGTTCGCGTTGGGACTGACTGATGCCGGTCTGGATGATGTCGATGTCGAAGCGACCTTCCTCGCCCGCGACCTTGCCCATCCAGTATTCGACGATCCGCACCGCGCGCTCCGCGTCGTCCGCGGTCACGGTCTCGCTGAGCCGCATCCGCGCTCCCGCCTCTGCGAGGCGGATGATTGCCTCGAGCTGGCGTGGGGTGATCGGGACGCTGGAACCCGCCGCTTCCCCTGTCCTTCGGATGTCCAGGTATTTTTTCTCGATGATCGACATGGCCTCGACCGTCATGATGGGGTAGATGCGTTTCGCGTAGGCCACGTACTTGCGCAGGAAGTCCGGATCCAAGTGCGGCGTGTACGGTTCCTCGAGGGCCTGCGACTCCTCGGTGGCCAACCCGGTCTCGCGCCGCCGCCGGATCTCGCCGACGCGGTGGCCTTTCAGGATGTGCTCCGCCAGCTCCCGATCGCGGTCCGCCTGCGGGCGATCGATCATGGAGAAGATGATGTCGAAACGACTGAGCAGGGCAGGCGGTAGGTCGATCTGTTCCGAAATATACTTGTGCTCGTCGAACCGGCCGAACTTCGGATTCGCGGCGGCGAGGACGGCACACCGCGACTGGAGGACGGCCGTGATGCCCGCCTTCGCCACGCTGATCCTCTGCTGTTCCATCGCCTCGTGGATCGCGGATCGATCCTGCGGGTTCATCTTCTCGATCTCGTCGATGCAGTTGTGAACCACGACCCCGTCGCAAACGAAATTGCTCAGGCCGGGTACTCGGAGGTCGTAGACATACCCGTCGTGCTCTTCGACTCTGACTTCAACAATTCGATCGAGGGCGTAGTCGCGAGCGGTGAGTGCCGCAAGACGATTGTAAGCTTCGTCGGAGAGCCACGGCTTCATGTTATCTGCGAGCTTTGCCAGCGTGGCTTTGAACGGCCTTCGGCGCGCATGGGCCAGATCGTACAACTGGCTCCAGTATCTCTTGTTCAGGAGCCGCCAAGGGCGAGGCCGGACTTGCGCGAGGATCGAGGACACGACCTCCGATGGCGCCTCTTGATGGTCTGCTCTCTGTAGGGTACCCGCGGCGGGCACGGCTTTCGCCTTGACGGAGAGCGGTCCCAATTCCAGCAGCAATCGCTGTATGTCGGACCGCGAAGTCACCTGGACGAAGAGGACATTCTTCCCTTCGCGGACACGAGCATATATGTCAAAACGGCGGAGAGCGTATAGCAGTCGTTTGTTGGATCGCGCACTCGACGAAAACATGAACTGGAGCTCGACGCACTTGTACGGTTTGCCTCCTGCGGTGGAATGTTTCACGGACACGCAGCCATCTGCGTCGAAGAGACCTGCGAGGAAACCGCGCATCGCGGTGTCGTCTAGCCTCAGCAGATTCGCGAGGTCATCGTCGGTCAGCCACTCATAGATGAATGCGAGCAAGTTCGATCCCTTGTGCATATGGTAAGAGGCGCTCTCGATCGATCGTCCGCGAATTTGTGAGTGGTCCGCGCGCGGATACATTCCCCAATTTCGTGGCGTGAACGTCTTCGTCACTTGGAGGAGGCGCAGGATTTGCTGCAGGTGGACTCTCGACTGGGAGATGCTCAGATTCGAATGGCGATCGTCGCGTTGGACGTTTCCATCTCCGCATACGAATCCGAGGACGTAGGCAAGTTCAGGCGTAATTGTCGCGACTCGAAGGCGTTCCGTAGATTTGCGTCGGCCATAGGCGAAGGCCTTAGTCCTCCACGAGTTGTAGAGTCCCACATCGTGAAGGATAGTGCGGAACGATCCTAGACCCAGGGCGCTCCGCCCATTGAGCGCGTCGCGCGGCAAGTCATAGGCACGATTTGCTGCCGCCAAGGTGGGGAAGCGAGTTGTGAGAATCCGGCGGAGCTCCTCCTTCTCTTCTCGCGAGGGTTGCACGATCCAACCATCGGGCAAGATGTCGAATAAGTACACTTCGTTCGTTTCATTCGGGAGACGCTGGCACGCGACTAGCCTTCCTGTCGGACGGACGTCTTGGAGGTTCTTCCAACGGAACGACTCGCCATCCAGGACAAGATGGTCTGGTGTGACTCTAAGCTCGAATCCGGAAGCGAGTGTAACGTGCAGGATCGGGCCGCGGTATGA
>VBLU01000012.1 GCA_005879065.1 Methanobacteriota archaeon | reverse complement strand
GTCCACCCTTTCCTCGAGCGCTCGTAGGGATTCCTCGAACGTCGGCTCGTCCGTCATGCCGCTTGCCCTCCTCCCTTCACGTGAACGTGAATCCGCCCGTCTTGGAAGCGGACCGCGAGGGCGTCTCCCTCCTCGACCTCCGTCGCCCGGGCGACGATGTGCCCGTCCTCCCGTTCGGCGATCGCGTACCCGCGCTGCAAGGTCGCGAGGGGACTCAGCAAGTCCAACCGGCGGCCAACGGCGGCAAGGTTCTCCCGATGTCGAAGGATCTCGCGAGAGCCGATGGCCGAGAGGGCCTCATGGAGGCGTTCGAGCTGCTCGCGATTCGTTTCGACGCTCCGTCGTAACCCGCGCGGCGACATCCGTTCCCCGAGACCTCTGACCCGTTCGCGAGCGGCCGACACGATCTCTCGGATGGACTGGGCCAAGAGACGACCCGCCTGGTTCAATTGAGCGGCCAACGCGACGGAATTCGGAGACACGAGCTCCGCCGCGGCACTCGGGGTCGCGGCCCGCACGTCCGCGACGAAATCCACGATCGTCACGTCCGTCTCATGGCCGATCGCGCTGACGACGGGCACGCGGCACGAGGCCACCGCCCGCGCAAGGCCCTCGTCGTTGAAACACCACAGGTCCTCGAGGGATCCGCCGCCGCGCGCCAGAATCACGACATCCACTCGGTCGGCGAGGGCCGCGAGGGCGCGACGCAGACTCGCCGGCGCACCCGGTCCCTGGACCAGGGCGGGAGCGACGACGATGTGGGCGATCGGATAGCGCCGCCGAAGAATCGTCACGATATCGTGGACGACCGCGCCGATCTCCGAGGTGACCACACCGATCCGGCGTGGGAACGAGGGGAGGGGACGTTTGCGCGCGGAATCGAACAGGCCTTCGGCGGCCAGTTTCTTCCTCGTCCTCTGGTACGCGGCCCAGAAGGCCCCGACGCCGGCAGGGGTCGCCGCCCGCACCAGCAGTTGCACGGTCCCTTTTCGTGGGAACACGTCCACGTCGCCCGACACGACGACGTCCATGCCGTCCTCGGGGTCGAATCCCAAGAGCTCGGCATCCTCGCGGAAGAGCGTACAGGAGACCTGGGCCGTCGCGTCCTTCAGCGTGAAGAAGACGTGGCCCGCGGGCGCGGTCTGGAGGTTGCTCACCTCCCCGCGCACGAGGATGCGGCTGAGCAGCGGGTTCGAGCGGACCGTCTCGCGGATGAGTCGGGCGAGTTGCGAGACCGTAATCGCCGCCGGTACGCCCGGCCTCGGTTCCCAGGGGACGGCGATAGGGTCCATCATCGGGAAACGCAAACCCGAAGGTATGAATGGACGCTGGGGGGAGGTGGCCGAAAGTGCACGGACCGCAGTCTACGCCCGGTCGAGCAGATCCTTCGAAGAAAGAAGCGCGTGGAGTCGGACGCTGATTTCGGCGAGCAACAGCTTGCCGCCTTCCTCTCGGTCGACGACGCAGACGCAGTCCTCGATCACGGCCCCGTGTCCGCGGAGCCGTTCGATCGCGCCCCGAAGCGTGCCACCGCTCGTGACGACGTCCTCGACGAAGAGGACCCGGTCCCCGCGATTCAAGTCCCCTTCGAACTCTTTTTTCGTCCCGTGTTCCTTCGAAGCCTTGCGCACCATGATGTACGGCTTGCCGCTGGCCAGGCCCACCGCGGCGGCAATCGGGACCGCGCCCAGTTCGACGCCCGCGATCCGGTTGGAGTCCCGCGCGAACGGCGCCATGCCGTCCGCGATCGTGCGCAACAGGTCCGGTCGCGTGACCGCCCTCTTGATATCTACGTAGTACGGGGAGGTCCGGCCGCTGGACAGCGTGAAGGTCCCGAACTGTAGGGCCCCGGCCGCCTTCAACGCAGCGACGAACCGCGCGCGGTCGATCTCACCAGGGCTCATGCTTCTTCCCCATCCGATAGCCGACGAGGTTCACGGCGCGATGCAGGGCGGGCGTAATAACGATGATGGCGAGGAGTCCCAAGAGCGCGTCCCCGGAGAAGAATCGGGGGACAGACCACGACGGGATCGCGAGGCTCAGGAGGAGCGCGCCGACGACGAAATCGTACTGGTCGAGGCCCGAGGCTTTCGCGCCCCGCGGCAGATGCATCCGACGTTTCACGAACGCGCCGACGAGGTCGCCGAGGAGGGCACCCAAAGAGAGGACGGCGGAGGCGACGAACGCCACCGCCGGAGGACCGAAGGACCACGACGAGGACGGCGCGAGGAGGTCGAACGGCAGGGATAGGAGGAGTCCCAGAATCGCCCCGGCCAGGGTACCGCCGACCAGACCTCGCCACGTCTTGCCGTCCCCAAAGATCCGCTGCCCATCGGAAAGGCTCCGGCCCAGGTCGATCGGCGGGCCTCCGCCGAAGACGACCGCCATCGGGTTCGCGATGAACGCGGGGAGGAAGAACCACAGGGCCTGGGGGATCGCCTCGAGGGCCACCGGAGCCGCCGAAGGGGAGATCCGCGGATATAGGTACTGCCATGGGGGCATTCGGCCGAGCTCTGGGTTCTGCCTCTGTTCAGAGGTAAGATTCCGTCGGGCGCGGACTCTTTCCCGATGACCTCAGGTCGTCCGCTCGAGCCGCGCGATGCGCGCCCCAAGATCTTGCTGGACCCGCCGGTGGAACGCGAGCAGCTTGCGGGCGGCCTCCTGCCTGGATTTCGCCTCGCGGACGGGGCCCACGTAATCCTCGCGGCGTTCGCTCCGGCCGCCTTCCCGTTCATAATGCCAGAAGTACAGGTACTCGTTCCCGTCGATCCGACGCACCCGCAGACCACAGCCGACCCGCATCTCGATCCCTCGTTTCTACCTCTGTTTAGAGGTAAGTCGCAGGTCCCGATGAACCTTTCGGAGGGGTCCCCGAATCCGTCTCGGGGCCTCCGCTTTCAGAGGTGATAATCTTCGCGGCACCCCTTTATAGCGCGACCCGGCTCGTTCGCGGGCACTCCATGGACCGAGTCCAGACGCACGTGGAAGGCTTCGACGAGGCGCTCGGCGGCGGCATCCCGCGGGGATCCATCGTCCTCGTCGCCGGCTCGCCGGGCACGATGAAGACCGCCCTCACCTTCTCCATGCTCTACGAGAACGTGAAGGCCGGGTCGAAGGCCCTGTACATCTCCCTCGAGGAGAGCCAGGAGGACCTCCGAGCCGCGATGTCGGAGCTCGGCATGACCGGCCTGGACACGATGGAGCTGTACGTCCTCGACATCGGCAAGATCCGCCTCGAGCACAAGGACGAGGAGCTGTCGAAGAACTGGCTCGACGTCCTCCGGAAGTACATCGACCAGCGGGTCCGGGTGAACCGCTTCGACCTGGTCGCGATCGACAGCCTCGCGGCCCTGTACAGCCTGAGCCACCTGGAGCACCCACGCCGCGACCTGTTCCACTTCTTCGGCTTCCTGAAGTCCCTCGGGGCGACGTGCTTCCTCATCTCCGAGGTCCCGACGGGGAACAACGGCAAGCTCTCGTCCTTCGACGAGGAGTTCCTCGCCGACGGCATCCTCGTCCTGCGGCATTTCGAAAAAGGCGAGACGGACGTCCAGTTGCGCCTGCGTTGCGTGAAGATGCGCCGCACCCGGCACGAGCACGGGTATTACGCCCTGATCCGCAACAACGGACGGTTCCAGCTCACGCGCGCGATTTCAGAGTGAGGTCTTCTGGAGGAGCTTCAGCAGGGCCTCCGCATACTTGCCCGCGAGCTTCTCGTTCCCGAACGTCTTCGTCGCCGCGGCCTTGTTCTCTTCGATCGCCTCGACGGTCTTCGTGAGGACGGAGACCACGTCCTTCCCGGGCGCCCGCCGGAACAGGGCCGCGATCGAGGCGTCCTCGCCCGTCATCACGACGAGGCGGCCGACCGGCAGGTGCATCACGAACGTGGCCTTCGACCGCTTTTCGGACTCGCGCTGGATCATCTCCGCGACCGCCGGGTCGTCGACGTACGCGGTCTCGCCGGCCTTCGCCAGGACCTCCTTGCCCTTCCGCAGGATGACGAGGGCGATCGCGTTCGACTCCTTGGCCCCCGACGCCAGCTCGGACCAGAACGCGGCCTCGAGGGAGAGGGCCCGCAGCCGGCGCCGGAGGGCGGCCATCGCGTCCCGGTCCCGCGTGCGCGCGAGTTCCTTCAGCTCCCCCTCGACCTCCTTCGCCTCCCGCGGCCGGAGCAGGTGTCGGAACGTCTGGAACTCCTGGCCCAACGCGTCCAGCTCGGACGAGGATCGGCCGCGCGGGGCCGCGGGCATCGGCAGTTCCGGGGGCGGGTCTTTCTGCGGTTCTCGTGGGGACAAGGACGGGATCTCCCGTTCGATCAATTCGACCGCGTCGGCCAAGTTCTTGTCGGGGTGGCGCAGCATCGCCTCAAGCACGAGGCCGCCGTGGCCCGCCAGCTCCCAGCGGAGCAGCTTGAGGGCTGCCTCATCCCGCTTGGCCATCCCTTCTCGTGCGTCGTCAAGGTCCAGGGCCTACAAAAGCATTCCTTCGGGACCCGCGCGGGACCTTCGGAGGCGCCGGAAGAATATCTCCTTCGATAACGGGGACGCCACGGCTTTATAACGAGGATTTCGTGGCACGCATGTCATGGAACTCGAGGTTCCTATTCTCCAGACGTATGTCGACGGTCTGGACCGCGTCCTCGGCGGCGGGATCCCGAAAGGCAGCACGGTCCTGGTCGCCGGAACGCCGGGGACGATGAAGACGTCCCTCATCCTGTGGATGATGCACGAGAACGCCCGCGCGCACGGCACGAAGTCCCTGTACGTGAGCCTGGAGCAGGACATGGACAGCCTCAAGGCGGGCGCCGCCCGCATGGGCATGGGCAACCTGCACGAGTCCTCCGTGTACATCCTGGACATGGGCCAGCTCCGCCGCGGGCTGCACCGGTCCGAGGGCACGAAGGACTGGTTCACGATCATCATCGAGATCGTGAAGGAGGCCGTGAATTCGAGCGGCTACCAGGTCCTCGCGATCGACAGCCTCGAGGCCCTGTACGCCCTCTCGGACCTCAAGACGCACCGGCGGGAGATGTTCCATTTCCTCGGTTCCCTCAAGGAGCTCGGCCTCACAACGTTCCTGATCGCGGAGACGCCCTTCGGCTCGACGAGGCTCGCCCAGTGGGGGGAGGACTTCCTCGCCGACGGCATCTTGAACCTGCGCCAGGTCGAGGTCGGCGAGACGGAGGTCCAGCTCCGCCTGCGGTGCGTGAAGATGCGGTGGATGAACCACGATCACAATGCGCTGGCGCTCCACCACGACGGCGAGAAGTTCTTCGTGTCCCACGTGATCTCGAAGAAAAAGTGAAGGCGCGGCGGGCGACGAGCCCACCGCATGAATTGTCTTATCGAGGCGGCAGCGGCGCTGCAGCCATCGGCGGCGGCGTGGTCGATGCGGGGATCTCGCCCTTGTTGATCCGGTTCCAGACGAGGTAGTAGGCCCCCGCGTAGATGAGGGCGGGAATCGCGGAGAGGTAGCCGAGCGTCTGGACGCGAGCAGAGAAATCCGCCGCGGCGATGGCGGCCGCAGCCGGATTGTACGTACCTCCGGGGAACATCGCTGCCACGAAGGTTCCGACGGCCTGGCTGACGACGACAAAGATCGCGATTTGGAGGACGATCCTCGCCACGTAGCCTCCCAGCAACAGCATCCGACCCGTCTGGTTCTGAATCGCATACGTGAAGAATACGGAGGCGAGGCCGGTCACGATCGTGCCGACGACCAGGATGATCAGGAAGTTGTTGAACGTGCTCGTAATCGCGGCGGGCGTGGGTGCGTTTCCGGGGATGATGCTCGAGATTGTCGCGAAGACGAGAATCACTCCGGCCACGACCGTGATGATGATGCCGAGGATTACCAAGACGATGGAGATAATCACGTTCCGCGAGTGTGCGGCCCCGAAGGCCTTCCGGCCCAGAATGACCAAGATGGCTCCCACGAAGATCAAGATGAAGCCGATGACTCCGATGTACGGAAGCCAACCGATGAGGGTGCCGACGAGGATGAGCAGGACGCCCGTCTTCGTCCGGTCGATCTGCCTCCGGCGCTCCGCGTCCCATGCGGACGGGAGCCCCGGCATCGCCCCTGGATACATCGGTGCCGCAGTGGGCGGTGCCCCAGACCCTGCCCCGGCGGACAAGGCACTCCCGCAGTTCACACAGAACATCGTTCCCGAAGCATTCGCCGCGCCACAACGAGGACAGGTCACGCTACCCGCCAATCACTACCCCCTCCGCCCCGCGATATGGGAGTCCATTGAAAAGGATTTCGAGACCGGAGAAGGCTTAATCGGCGCGCGTCGATGGGCCGGCGTGGACGGCCCCGGCCCGTTCGACCGCTGGATCTCGCTGGAACTGGGCCGTCTGAACTCCGGCCTGGTCGTCGAAAAGAAGAGCCTCACCCGGCTGCTCGGAGAGCCCGATCCGGCGTGCCGCACGCGGGAGGGAGACCTCCATCCGTTCGACCCGGAGGCCCTGGCCCGGTTCGCGGCCGTCCTGACGCGGGAGGAAGCGGATGCCCTCCGGCTTCCTCTGACCTTGACGGTCCGCGGGGACTCGGATGACGCCATCCTCACGGACGAGCTTGGCGCGAAGGCCCTGCGGGCGGTCGAGAAGTTCGATCAGGCCTTCCGGTTCCGCGACGGCCGGATGGCGGTGCCGCACTCCCTGGCCATCGACCTCGTGCGCCGCCACGGCGGCGTGCTCCAGGTCGCCTTCGGCTGAGCCTACTTCGGCGCCTCGGGCTTCTCGCGGCGCGTCGCGGTCGCCCACGAGTCTTCCGGGATGTCGTCATAGATGGAGCCCATCTTCTCGGCCTCTTCCTTCGCCTTCTGGGCCTCGACGAGTTCCATGATTCTCTCTTTTCGGAACATCCAGTAGTGGATGCGCCACTCCCGGCCGTCGTAGAGGGTCGTCTCTTCCCGCTCCGTCGTCAGGATGCCGGAGTCCTCGAGCATGTAGAAGGCGTCCCGGTCCTCCGGTTCCAGGACGTTGTCGATGATCCGCTCGGAATAACCGAAGAAATTGAGGACGTGCTGGGCCATCGCCCGGGCCTCTTCCTCTTTCATGCCCGTCCGGTCGATCGAGTTCTTGATCGCCCGCGTCAGGTCGTCCACGGTGA
>VBLU01000183.1 GCA_005879065.1 Methanobacteriota archaeon | reverse complement strand
ACTTCAACGCGTGGCTCGTCGCGAAGGTGATCGTGGCCCCGAACGTGTTCCTCTCTGGATACGCCTCGAGCCTGGACCTGGGACGGAGGATCCGAGCCATGCGCGTACGGATCCGCTGATCGCGTTTTGGGCGAAGTGGAGTCCGCAGCGCATCCGCAAGCGCAGCGACCTATGGGTCATGATCGCCCACTGACCGAGGAATCGAGTCGCGGGTGGGACCCTTTCTCGCGCTACCGCTCGACTTCCAGGAGTGCCCTGTCCTCATCGAGGACCTTCCAGTGGAGCTTCTCCTTTCCGGACAGCCGGAGGACGCGAGAAAGGTCCGCCTTGAAGTACGTGCCTAGCGTGTTTCCGCTGGCTCGAGTCACGCGAGTCTCGTAGTCTGCGACGATCTCGGATCCCGAGTGCTCCAAGATCATTGCGAGTGCGCCTGCGTCATATGCGACGGATCGGCAGCGCGTGCACTGAGCACCGGGGAGTCCGACGAGGATGACGAGTCCCATGGGCACGGCGATCGCCTTCTTGAGGTTGTTCGTGGTGACCATTTCGCCTCCGCAGACCTGGCATGGGGTAATGGTGCCGGTCGGGAGCAGCGGCTCTCTTGACGAGGCAAAGACCAGCTTTCGGGTGAGATCGATTTGCTCCCGAGTCAGCGTCGGCGTCTCGGTCCGAGATGGCGATTCGGGCTTTTTCATCTTCATCCTTCCTCCGGCATTACAGAGATGATGTAAAGGATCTCGCCGCCTGGCGTCTGTTCGATGGCATAGACCCCGCGGCAGAGGCCGTGTCTCGGATGCTGGAGCCAGCAAAGATAGACCCCGTCGGAGGGGTCCCGCTTCCGATCCGGCTTGTCGCGTCCTCCCCAGCGCACGACTTCCACGCGATCGAGGTCGCTGAACTCCGGGTGCGCCTCTCTCGCATGGTGAATGATTCGGTACCTGCCCTGCCCGATAAGGTCGTTGACGGCCTGACGCAGCTTGTCCATATCCGTGAATACGCGATTGTTCGGGCGACCACGAGGGCTCACAGATCGTACGCAGTATATATGACTTATTACGTAAATCTTGCGTATATCTTCGCGTTTGTCCCCCTGGGAACGAATCTGTCTCAATCTCCCATCGGGTCGCTCCAAGGGTGCCCAGGGATGCCCATCGGCGGATCCGAGAGCGGCTCAAGTCCCTCGGTGACGATGGGCGGTGCTCACGAGGTTCACCCTGGAAGGGACATGATGGAATCGATACCATGATATCATTGTGATGGTATACAAACCATTCATGACGACGGTCGTCCCGATGGACCGCGCGGGTAGAATCGTGATCCCGAAGGAGACGCGGGATGCGCAAGGCATCGCCCCGGGGACGAAGTTTCTCTTGATCGAAGGAAAGGACGGGAGTCTGTGGCTTCAGCGGCTGGACCCGCAGGAGCTCGCTCGCCGGATCCACGAGGAACTCCGGGGGGTCGATTTGGCCCCGCTCATCGCGAAGGTCGAAGCGGAGATGGAATCGATCGCGGCTTCGAGATACCCGTCGGCGGCGCGCCGATAGACGCGGACGGCCATGGAGGCCTCTCCGACCCCGGCGATCCTGCTCGACACGAACGTCTTCGTCTCGGCCGTCCAGTCGGTTCCACGGGTCACCGACTCGCTCCGGCTCATCGTCCATTTGCTAGCGGCGGACGTCCGGCTCGTCGGAAACGAACTCCTCGCGGAGGAGTACTTGCGCTACGCTCAGCTCCTGCCTTCCCCGACCGCAACCGCGCTCGCCGCCTCCATCCTCGGGACCCTGGAGATCATCCGGGTCGAGGAACGCTTTGTCCTCGCATGCACACCCTATTTCGGCGGCAAGAAACGAAAGGATTGTGTGCATGCCGCAACGTGCCTCCAACGGGGCGCGACCCTCGTGTCGAACGACCACGATTTCGACGCCATCGACCGAGCCGGCGTCATCCGCCGGATGACAATCGGCGAAGCGGTCCGACGGTGGCTTCCGCGCAAGCGGTGAGATCGTCGCCCTCGCACCGAGGCTTCCCTAGGTGCAGGCCGTGGTCGTCGTCCAGACGCTCGACGGCAAGGGAGTGCCCGAGATCGTGCAGGTCTTCGGCTGCGCGTACGTGTAGGGTCCCTGGGCCGCGCCGGACGCGGGCACGCTGAACCAGGTGACCGTCGGGGAGACGCGGAAGGAGTCGCCGAAGTGGAGGTTCATGACGCTGCCCGTGAAGGGCCCGGAGAAGGACACCTTGACGGTCGCCCCGGCCGGGACGACGAGGGGCACATTGAACGAAATCGTCGCGGTGATGCGGCCGTCCGGGATCCCATTCGTGAGGGACTCGATCGTCGCGGTCCCGACCGTGATCCGGGTGTCCGTCGACGCGTGGTTCGTCACCGTCATGAGGCCGACGAGCTTGCCGGTCGGACCGCTCGGATGGACGACGTTCTGGAC
>VBLU01000182.1 GCA_005879065.1 Methanobacteriota archaeon | reverse complement strand
CCGATGCTTCGAAGGGACCTGCGATTGGAGGTTCTTGATCACCTCGATTCGTTTTCCGCGGAGCAAGCCGAGCGTGGCCTCGCTCCAGTCGATTACGAGGAGCCCGTAGACGTCCTTCTCCGCGAGCATCTCGTGCAGGGGCTCCGTGTAGAACTTCGAGTCGCAACGATAGAGGAACGAGACCACGGGTTCCGGCGGCTCGAGGACGAACGTGACCATCTGCGTCTGATCCGCACCGACCTGTTTGTGCCCGGTGAAGAGGACGAGGCCGTTCGGAGGGGGCATCTTGTACGCCTTGAGACGCTGCATCGCAGACTCGATCGCCTGCGTCACGTGCTTGCGGGTGCTCGCGCTCTTGATGTTCGACGATTGGGACTGCTCTCCCCGTAGGTAGTTCGTCACATCGAAGATCGGCCGATCGGGCGGGATGTAGACGCTTACGAGTTCCGTGCCGCGGCCGACGGCTTCTTCGATCTGCTCGAGAGCGCGGCGGAACTTGTATTTGTCCATCCCAGACATTTGAGCCATTGCGTCTCACCACACAGTTATTTATCGTTCATTAGGGTGACGGTTCGGATGGGGTAATCGTTACGGATTCATTGCGCGCGACTGCCGCCGTGTGACCTTATTCGTATACCATTCCCAAGTGCAGGAAAACAGCGAGAGCCGCCCACCCGCATTGCTCTATGCTCGTCCCAACAATCCACCCGTCTTCAACTGGTTTCCATAGGCCACGCTCCGCTGCGTCCAAAAACTCCGCGAGTTCCCAGTGCTGCCACCGATGCCCACGGGGTGAGTCCCAGCTGAGCCCGTCGACACTCGGGGCGCTCCCTGTCCGCAACATTGAGTTCAAGTCCGAAATGAGGAAGAGGAGCGTTTCCTCGAACACTTGGATTTCTGTCGTCCGGCGGCGCTCGGCTTCTAGGTTCTTGCTACGCAAGGACGCAGGCAAATGAGAATCTGGTATGTCGGGTCGGCTAAGCCAAGGGTTGCCGGGGCCCTTCGTGAATCCGGACCAGCGCTCGTCATATGGCGCTGGCGGCGCGGTGAGCCCATCTTTCATGAGTTGAGCAAAGAGGAACCAAGCAGGCGCTTCGGCCTTGTGTCGGGTAAACGATGCCCAGACCGCTCGAAGAAATTCGTCAAGCGATCGACCGGGGAACGTTCTCGATGCCTCGATGACTTCTTGGACAGTGCCCCCAAAGTCTTCGACCGTGAAGGCTCCCGCCTCGGTCATGTCCCCATCCTCATCGCCGGGCAAGCCTAAGAGGATGATGTGCCGAACGGTGTCAGACCGGCGGACTTGGAGTGAAAGTCCCTCCAAGGCAAGGGGGCTTGAAGGGCTTCTGACCACGGTATGGGTGACGAACCCCTACGGCACCCGGACCCGCGCTGCTGGGCGCTGTCCTGCACGAGCCACCTCGCCCTCGTAGACGCAACTCGTGGAACCTGAGTGACGGAAGCGTTGGAACTTTCACCGCCCCCGCCTGCTATTTCATGATACCGGGATCGCTATCATTTTCGGGGAGCTTGTCCACGTCAGGACTCCAGCTGTCCGTTCAAACAAGAGACCGCAACTCCGAGGCGTTTCATTGAAGGACGTTGCGTGGCTCGAGAAACATCTCCGTCATCTCCTCGAATGGGGAAGGCGCGCGGCTTCCGTCAGGCCGTTGGTCCGGAACGAGTTCGGGCCGTGGACATGTCTCAAGCTCATCGCGCTGAAGTATCACACGGAAATCTACACAACGATCATGAACAAGCAACTACCCAGCCTGCCGTGGAAGGCTATCGACTACGTGGACATCCTCGCGGGTTCCGGGCTGGACCGAATCCGAGAAACGGGGTCGCTCGTTAGTGGCTCGACCATCGTAGCCTGCGAGAGTCCCCGCTACAGGAAATTCGACTACATCCTGGCAATCGAAAACAATCCCGACTACGCCATGGCTCTGGCGAAACGTCTCGCCCTCTTTCGCGAGCCACGGACTTATGAGGTCATCGGCTACGACGCTGGTGATCACATCGACTCCATCGAACGAGTCCTGGCCAAACACAAAGCCCATTATCTTGCCTTCGTAGACTACGAGGGTCTCGGAGGATTCCCGTGGCCGAACATGGAACGCCTATTGCGACACCGCGGCGACCTCTTCATCACGTTCATTCCCAACATCGGTCGGGTTCTGGCAAGAGATTGGGAAGGGGATCGGGAGGCAATCGCCCAACTAGTCGGAGAAGATGTGGCGTTCAACGCCACGACGCAGGACGATCTCTTCACCGGTTACCTAGAAAACATCAGGCGGATTCGACCAAACTCTCTTGACATCAGAATCCAGAGCGGAGGATCGTACCACTACATCCTCATCTTTTGCGCCGGGCAGAAACGGGTGCCTGGTTGGTTCGATGCCCTCAAGACGCTCAAGTCAAAGATCGAGACATTCGACGGACTTGACGTTAAGGAGGCGTTGGATAGAGTCGAAGGTCACCAAGCGACCCTAGGCGGGCCACCA
>VBLU01000011.1 GCA_005879065.1 Methanobacteriota archaeon | reverse complement strand
CTCGAGGAGGACATTCATCATCTCGCCCTGCTCGTCCTCGACGATGAACGAATCCAGGACGTCGTCCGCTTCGTTCGTGTCCCGCACGATCCCGACAAACTCGCCGTCCGAATCGACGACGTTCAGGCCCGTGAAAATCTGCGCGACCGGGCCGGAGAGGGTGATCCGGTCGGCGACCCCGCTCACGTACCGTCGGCCGAGGCGCATCCGCCCCCCCGACCCTTCGCCGAGCACGAGGACGTTCGTCTCCTCGCCCGAGACGTAGCCGACCTCGATGCCTTCCGGGTCGACGACCGTCATGCCGACGAGCGAATGACCCCGCCGCGCCCCCGCCAACTTCGATACACCCGCGGACCCCGGTGAGGCGATCCGGACGGGCGCTGCGAACGCGAGGCGCCTACTGAAGCTTTTCGGGCAACGGCCGGCGACGCGTCCGGGCCATATAGTTATCAGGCAGGATACCGAAGACGCGTGGTTTATACCCGCTGACTCGACATTTGACGACGTCGTTTCCCTCCTTATCGGAGGGCATCCTCTCGGTTGGAGCCTATGGCCCGCTGCCCCCTGTGCGAATCGGACGTCCCGGACGGCCGGACGGACTGCGATGCGTGCGGTCAGCCGTTCGCCAAGCCCCCGACAACCCGGGTCGCGCCGGACGCGGTCCGGAAGGCGATTGAAAGCGCCCGCAAAGACCTCGCCGTGTCGCCCCGGGACCCGGTGGACGTCGCCTTCCCGCGCGGCCTCCTGGAACGGGCGGAACAGACGGAGGCCGCCGGGGACCTCGGCCGGGCCCTGGACCTGGCCCGCGCCTCCCGGCGGGCCCTCGACATCATCCGTCGGGAGAGCCGCGTGGCGGACGCCTTGAAGTACGCGGACGCGGTCCTCGAGGATGCGAAGCAGGCGGGCATCGAGACCCTCGCGTTCCAACGAAACATCGAACAGGCCCGGGCCCTGGCCGCGCGCGGCGACCATGGGACCGCGGAACGCCTCCTCCGACGGGTGTCCGTGCGGACCCTCGACCAGCGCCGGGAGCGGATCCTCGCGGCGAGCGTGGACAAGGCGGAGTCCCGCGTCCGACACGCCCTGGAACGGGGCGGGAACGTCGGGGATGCCGCGGCCTTGCTCGCGGACGCCCGCAAGGCCCTCGCGCTCAAGGAGTACAACAAGGTCCGGTCCCTGTCCGCCAAGGCGATCGAGAAGGCGGACTCCCAGCGCAAGTATGCCAGGGCCGAGACGATCCTCGACCGGGCGAGCGCCGACGTCGACGCGTCCCGGCGGGACGGCGTCAACATCACGGAGGCGCGGAAGCTCCTCACACAGGCGCAGGACGCCCTCCGGAAGGGCGTGTACGCAGACATCCCGCTCCTCGCCCAGAAGGCCCGGAACAGCCTCCGCGAGGCGCGCGCCCACGCGGCCGCGGAGGTCGCCCTGCGCGCCTCGGACCGGGAGGCGGCCCGGGAGAAACGGAAGGGGGCCGACGTGGGCCGCGCGGATACGATCCTGGCCCAGGGGGCCGAGGCCCTCGAGGCGAAGGAGTACGCGAAGGTGCGAGGCTTCGCGAAGGACGCCCACGACGCGGTCCGGGAGGCGTCCCTCCTGAAGACCGTGCGGGAGGCGTTCGCAAGCCTCCGGCTCGACGCGGAGGACATCCGCACGATGGGCGCCGAGGTCACGAACTTCGAAGGGATGCTCGTCGAGCTCGGCAAGGCGATCGAAGGGAACGACCTTCCGACGGCGCGGCGGCTCGTGTCGCAGGCCCGGCGCCGGGCGGAGTCGACGCGGGAGACGCACTTCCGCACGATCATGGAGAGGTCGTTGCAGATCATCCTGGCGAACGCGACCCGCGGCCTGGACCCGGTCGTCGCCCGCCAGCTCCTCCGGGAAGTCGACGACGCCATCACGTTGGGCAAGGCCGTCGACATGCAGGCCCTCATCGACCAGCGGATGGAGGACCAGGACGCCAAGACGGAGGGCAAGCTGAACGAACGCGTCCTCCGGGCCCGGGACGACATTGTCGCCCTCCGTCAAGCGGGCCAGACGGACACGGTCGCGCTCGAAGGGAAGCTCGCCGACGCCGCGATCGCGATGCAGGAAGGCCGATACCTCCAGTCCGACGCCCTCCTGGACAGCATCGAGCATGACATCTCCGCGACCCGCGAGTCGCTCCGGAGCACGGCCGCCGAGATCCTCGGACAGGCCCGCGGGGAGGTCGCCCGTGCGAGGGCGGACGGCATCCCGGTCGACGCCGCGGACCAGATGCTCAAGGACGCCGAGACCTCGTATTCCGAGGCCCGCTACGGCGACACGATCTACGCGGGGAAGGCGTGCATCTCCGAGGTCGAGGAGCTGGCCCAGGCGAACGCGGACTCGAAGCGACAGTCCGTCGCCGAGGAGACGCGGATCAAGCTCGAACGGATGGAAGGGATCCATCGTCGCATGGAACTCGTGCGGTCGGACATCACGGACCTGGTCGCCCAAAACCTCGACCTGGCTCGGGCGGCGACCACCCTGTCGGCGGCCGAACAGGCGATCGAACGCGGCTCCCTGGACGAGGCGGACCATCTCGTGGCCTCGGCGGAGGGCATCGTGGAAGGTGTGAAGGTCACGTTGAACGGCCAGGCGACGGACGCCCTCCAGCGGACGCGAAAAGCGGTCGAGGTCGCCGACGGGGAAGGGATCGAGGTCGACGAATTCAGGACCGCGGTCGCCCAGGCGGAGACGGATCTCAAGGCGGGTCGCCCCGGGGCCGTGCTCCAGGCGATCGGGCAGATCGACAGGCTCGTCTCGGAACGTCGCCGGACGAGGCAACAGGAAGAGCAACGGCGGGCGCTCGAGATGGCGCGGACCGCCGCGACGAAGTTCATCTCGGTCAAGAAGTTGATCGAAGACCTGCGGAAGGCAGACATCGACATCACGGGGGCGGAGGAAGGGCTCCGAGCCGCGGAACGGGCCCTGGAGAAACGGAACTTCGACGACGTCGACGCGATCCTCACGACGCTCGATGCGACCGCGAAGGAGCTGATGGACGAACTCATCGCGGCCGCGAAGAATCTGATCGGTCGGGCGGAGCGCAAGATCAAGGAAGGCCGGGAGAAGGGCATCCAGACCGACGAAGCGGTGGCCTTGCTGGACACCGCGGAGGCGCACCTCGAGCGAGGGGAGTACGCGGACGCGGTCGAGCATGCCCGAGCCGCGGAGCAGAAGATCGTCGACGCCCTCAAGATCTTCTCGGAACAGGCGACCGAATCCCGTCGGAGGGCGCAGGACGCCGCCCGCGCGCGGATCGGCGCGATCCGGAAGACGATCGGGGACCTGTCCCGGGCCGACATCTCGATCCTCGGCGCGGATGAGGCTCTCGCGCGGGCGGACGCCGCCTTCGATTCGGGCCGTTTCGGCGAGGTCGCACCCGCGCTCGGGGAGACCGAGGAGATGGCCGCGGCCCTCTCGACAGGACTCGAGTCCGCCGCGAACGATCTGGTCACGTCCGTCGAGCGGGTCATGGAGAAGAATCGGTCCATGGGGATGGACCCGGGCCGGGCCGATTCGGTCCTCCAGAATGCGCGCGAAGCGATCAAGGACCGTCGCTTCGTCGAGGCGATCGAGTACAAGAAGGTCATCGAAGACATCCTCGAGGACGCCCGGCGCAAGAAGGACTCCCGACGCATCCGGGACAATCTCGCGGAGCTCCGGGCGAAACTGGAGGCGCACGCGAAACTCGGGGCCGACGTCCGCATGGCCTCGGAACTCCTCGCGCGGGCCGAGGCGCTCGTGGACGCGGGCGAATATGCGGACGTCGACGGATACGCGAAGCGCATCTCCGACGAGATCGACGCGGCACGCCGCAAGCACCTCGCCTCCGTCGTGGACACCTTCGCCTCGTTGATCGAGGACGGGCTCTCGCTGGGCCTTTCGCCGGAGGAACTGGACGAGTACCGCGCGCACGCGCAGGAAGCGGCTGCCGCGGACGACATCGAGGAAGTGTACCGACTCAAGGGGGATCTCCAGGAACGTCTCTTGGAGGCGAAGCGGAAGCAGATCGTGAACCGTTCCATGGACGAGATTCGGTCCCTCGAGGAGATCGTGACGCAGTCGGAGCAGCTCGACATTCCCGCGGTGTCCGCGCGTTCCCATCTGGACGCGGCCCGGAAGTCCATCGAGAGTGGGGACGTCGACGGCTTCCATCGGGGCCTGGCCGACGCCCGGGCCGCGATCGAGGAAACCCGCACGAAACGTTTCATCGAGAAGTACGAGACCCGCGTCCACTCCGTCTCCACGATGATTGCGAACGCGAAGAAGCTCGGCGCGGAACTCGGGGACGCGGAGAATTCCTTGAACCAGGCGGAGGCCGCGCTCCGCGGGAGCGACATGGCGATGGCGGACATCCTGATCAAACAGGCCGAGGTCTCCATCGGGATGCAGATCCAGAATTTCATCAAGAACCGCTACCCGAATCTGGCCTTGCGCGTCCAGAGCGCGGGGCTGCAGGTCGGCGAGTGGAACCAATACACGTTCGAGATCGAGAACCGCGGGAAGTTGCCCGCCCGGAACGTCCAGGTCGAGCTGTCCGGGGACCTGGAGGCGAAGGGCGTGATGCCGATCGCGGAGATCGGCGTCGGCGAGGTCATGCCGGTCCGGGTCGGCGTGCGGCCGAAGGCGGCGGGGGCGATCCCCGTCGGCATCGGGATCTCGTACCAGCGGCTCTTCGACGAGAACCGGTACGAGGTCAAGGACACCCGGGAGATCAAGGTCGAGCCGGAGGCCACGTACCTCGTCGAGGACGTCTTCCTGATCCACTCCGACGGACGGCTCATCGCCCACTACAGCCGCAAGTTCCGGGAGGAGATCGACGAGGACATCTTCTCCGGGATGCTCACGGTCGTCCAGGACTTCGTCAAGGATTCGTTCAAGAGCCGCTCCCGGGTCGGGATGAAGCGCCTCGACTTCGGCGATTCGAAAATCCTGATAGAACGGTCGCCGCACACGTTCCTGGCCACGGTCGTCTTCGGCCAGGAACCGAAGCTGCTCCCGTTGTACATGCTCCAGGTCCTGAAGGAGGTGGAGGACCGGTACGGGACCGTCCTCGAGAAGTGGACGGGCCTGCTCCACCAACTCGACGGGATCGACGACGTGATCAAGAAGCTCGTGCTCGTCGCGAAGGACCCGTCCGCGGACATCGGGGCGCTCGCGGACAGCCCGATCACGCTCACGGCGAAGGTGATCGAGGCCCTCGGCACAACCGAGGCGATCGAAGCGAACGAGCTCATGGCGAAGGCGCAGTCCACGCTGGAGACGGACATCCAGCTCGCCTGGCAGTTCATCGAGAAGGCGCGGGGTCAGGCCCAGCAGGTCCAGGGACAGCTGAAGGACCGCATGGCCGACATCCTCGCGGCGGCCCGCGACACGGTGACGGAGATGAAGAGCGTCGGCGCGGACACGAACCAGGCGGAGCTCCTCCTTCGGGAGGCGGAGGAAGCGTTCCACGAGGGCAAGTACGAACGCGTGCGGGAGATCCAGCTCGGCCTGCACGAATCCTTGGAACGCTCGAAGGGCGAGATCGCTGGCAAGAAGGTGGAGGTCGAGCTCGCCTCCTTGATCAACGACATCCAGATCGCGAAGAGCCAGGGCCTCGACGCCCGCGAGGCGGAGTCGTACCTGACGAAGATTGAGGGGGCGATCCAGAAGAAGAACCACCGCCAGATGGAGGACTACCTCCGGCGGGCGAAGGAGTCCCTCGCCCGGCAACGGCGCAGCACGGTCCTCGACAAGGCCCGCGAGAGCCTCGCGAAGCTGCAGGCGATGGTCTCGCAAGCGAAGGCGGTCCACGCGGACCTCGGAGACGTCGAAGCCTTGTTGGCGAAGGCCGAGGACGCGTTCCGCCAGGAGGACCTTCGGGGTCTGGAAGGCCTAATTGAACGGGCCGAGGTGAGCGCGAAGGGGCGCATCGATCAGATCCTGAAGGACCGCAATCCCCGGCTGTTCCTCGAGACTACGAACCTCGGACTCCAGGCGAACCGCTGGACCCGGATGGACATGCAGATCACGAACAAGGGGAACTGGCCCGCGGAGCACGTGACGCCGATCGTGAGCGGCCCCGTGGAAATCCTAGGACTGAAGGCGATCGAGCGACTCGAGCCGAACGAGAAGGCGGCCCTCGAGTTCGGCCTGAAGCCGAAGGAGGTCGGGACGATGGACCTGGACTTCGAGGTGCACTACGCGAGGCCCCTTGACGACGGGAAGCACCAGACGACGGACACGGCGGTCGTCCGGGTCGAGCCGGAGGGCGGCTACCCGATCGACGACGCCCTCCTGTTCCACTCCACCGGGGCCCTCGTCGCGCACGAGAGCCGTCCCTACTTGCCTCCCGAGGAGGCCGCCCGCTCCACGAACCTCGAGAACCTGGTGAAGGCCTTCGTGAACAAGGCGTTCCCGAACGGAGGAAAGGGGGTCGCTCGCACGAAGGCGGAGGGAGGCCTCGTCCTCGCGACCCGCGGCCCGCAGGCCTACCTCGCGGTCTCCGTCCGCGGCAAGGAGCCCTCGATCCTCCCGCTCTACGCGATCCAGGTCCTCCAGGAGATCCACGACACCTTCGGCGTGCGGCTCGAAGCCTGGACCGGCGATCCCGCGGAACTCGCGGGGATCCGCGGTCTCCTGCGGAAGGTCCTCTTCGCCACGGAGGCGGACGGCGTCTCGCTCGGGCCGCTCGAGGACTCGCCCGTCAGCAAGATCCCGGCGTTGCTCGAACGCGGGCTCCTGAAGGGAGACGGACAGGACGACTTCCTCACGTGGGCCCGGAAAGGCATCGAGAAAGGCGGATACGATCAGGGGGTCCAAGTGTTGAAACGCATCACGGATGCGAGCGTTGGTCCGACGGAGGAGATTTCCCATCAGATCCAGGCGGCGATCATGGCCTCGAAGGAGGCCGGGACCCTCCAAATCACGGACGATCAGGTGAACTCCTACGTGGACTTCCTCCGCCGCAGCCTCGAGGCCGCGTTCCAGGCGAAGCGGCGCGCGGGGATCGAGCGGTACTGGCCCGTGGCGCGAATCGCCGTGAAGACGGACGACCAGCTCGGCCTCGACGCGGTCGGCGCCTTCCGGAAGGTGATCGTCGGGCAGAGCGGGGCGAAGGAGCTCGACATCGTCGGACCCGAGGACACCTGGCACGGGATGCGCATCGACGTCCAGGTCCACATGAACTCCGTGAGTGCCGCGTACAAGCTTTGGGCGAAGAAGATCGAAATCCTTCTGCGGTCCCAGGACGCATGGAAGATCAAGGCCGGCCTCGACCGCGGGGAATACTCCGTCGGGATCGAAGGGCAGAAGGTCCGGATCGATCCGTCCATGGTGTCCTTCGTCGAGTCGGTGCCGGACCACGTCGTCGAGGAGCCGTTCGAGGGCGGCGTCGTCTTCCTGGACACGCGGATGACGAAGGAATTGATCGCGGAAGGCTACGCGAAGGAGATCGTGGAACTCGTCCGCGAAGCGCGGAAGGACATGAGCCTGTCGACCGACCGGGTCGTCGACATCGAGCTGGTCGCGGGCAAGGATCTGCGGACGAAACTACAACCCTGGAAGGACATGATCCTGCGCGACGCGAACGCACTCGATGTGCGGTTCGTCCAGGAGCCCGCCCAGGAGGCGTACGTGATCGAAGCGGGACTCGGCGAGGAAACGTTCCTCCTCGGCGTGCGCGCCGCGGAAATGTAACGTCGGTTCGGGCCAAGCATGCGAGGCGAGGCCTACGCCCTCCGTTGCGTGCGACGAAGGATCGCCAGGGCAACCGCAGCAGACGCCGCGATCACCAGGACGCCCCAGACGACCAGGACGGTCAGGTCGGGCGACGACGAAGCCGGCTGGACCGTCGGGCTCGGACCCCGCACGGTGATGATCGGCAGGACATTTTCGGCCGACGCTCCATACGCATCCGTGACGGTGACTGTCGGCGTGTACGTTC
>VBLU01000010.1 GCA_005879065.1 Methanobacteriota archaeon | reverse complement strand
CTTTGGATCACCCGAGGGACGCATCTCGTCCGCGAAGTGAACCACGTCGTGAACGTGTCCCGGGATCCGTCCGGGGCGTACATCCACAACGTGTTCGTCATGCCGGACTCCCGAAGGATGGGGATCTTCGGGGCGCTCGTGGCGGCCGCAAAGCAATGGGCGGAAGCGCGGGGCCTCTCGAGGTTGTACACGACGATCGCCCGGGACAACGAAGCCTCGGAGAGAGCCCACCGGGCGGCGGGATTCCGGACCGTGGCGGGAAGCGTCACCGTCCTCCGCGTGGGGAGCCACGAGTGGAAGCGCGTGTCGCGACCGAGAGGGACCCGTGTCGTCGACCTTCTCGAGTGAGCCATCTCGGCCCCAGACGACGGGGATCGGTCGGAATTCTGGGACAGTGAACTGAGGGGTTTTATAAGGGACCGTGTTCCAGACACGTACTACCTCTACCCGGATGATTTCGAGAGCCAAGAGCGGTCGAATGATCGTCACGATCCACCAGCCGAACTACCTCCCCTACCTGGGGTTCTTCCACAAGATGGCGAATGCGGACGTGCTCGTCCTCTACGATACCGCCCAGTACTCGAAGCAACTCGGGTTTCACAATCGGAACCGGATCAAGACGCCGCAGGGAGCGCAGTGGCTGACAGTCCCGGTTCAGCATTCGACGCTTCGCGCCCTCCGGGACGTCCAGATCGTCGACGGACCCTGGGCCCTACGGCATCGGCAAGCGCTCGATGCGAACTACCGACGCGCGCCGTGCTATGCGTCCTACGAGAAGGAAATCCACGCCGTCCTCGAGAAGCCCTGGACGTCGCTCGCGGACTTGAACGAGGCGCTCATCGCCCTCGTCGCCCGCTGGCTTTCGATTCGCACGAAGATCGTGCACGCGTCGGAATTGCCCGCGCCGCAAACGGAGGATGCGACGGCCAAGAACATCCACATGGTCCGAAGCCTGGGGGGCGATACGTACCTCTCCGGCCAAGGCGGCCACGACTACCTCGACGAGAGCCAGTTCACCGACGTCCGCTTGGTCTACGACGCGTTCACGCCGACCCCCTATCCCCAGCTGTTCGGCGAGTTCATACCCAATCTGGCTGCCATCGACGCGGTGTTCAACTGCGGGGAGTCCATCAAGTTGAGGAAGATGTTCGGAGACGCATCGAGGTGAAGCCGCTGATAAGCGGTGGATTCATACCTCCTTCTTGCATCGGTTGGACTCGGGGCTCCCCAAACGAACATCTTGGCGGTCGGTGCCCATCCGGACGACGTCGAGCTCGGCTGTTTCGGAACCCTGCTCGAGAAGAAGAGGTCTGGCCACAACGTCTATGCGGTCGCGCTCGCCCCCGGCGCCTACGGCACACTCCGGTGGGACGAGATCGAGGCCGTGTGGTCGGAATCCCGAAAGGCCCTTCGGGCGGGGGGCGGGAAGGGAGAGTACTTCCTCGGGAAGTTCCCGATCGGGAGTCTCGTCCAGGACTGGGCCACGGTCGGATTCGTCGACGATTTAATCCGTACCTACTCGATCGACACGGTCATCTCCCACCACCACGGCGAGGCCCACCAGGACCACATCGCGGCCCAGCGGATCGCGACGGCCGCCGCCCGCCGACACGTGGACCGTCTCTGGCTCTGGGAGTCCGTCATCTACACGCATCGGAACGTCCATCCTTTCAATCCCCAGATGTACGTCCCGGTCAGCCGGGAATCGTTCGACGGCAAGATGAAAGTCCTGGAGACATACCTGGCCGCGGGCCTCCTCGAACCCCTGGAGGTGGAAGCCCAGCGCCACCTCGCGCGGTATCGGGGCGCGGAGATGCACCGGGACTTCGCCGAGGCGTTCGAGGTCATCTGGGAGGTCCATGACGGATAGCCCGCCCCCCGATTGGCGGGCGATTCTGGGATCCGCAACGCCCCGAGTGTCATTCGGGAATCCGGGCGTCCGCCCCATGCGTAAGATTTCGGACACCCAAGAATGGTGGGACCAGACGATCATGGTCCGCGGCCCATTCCGTCCGTCCAAGGCCGCCGCCGCGAGTCCGTTCGTCGTCGAGCAGGATGCCGCCGCGAAGGCCCGGACGTACCACGACGCAGCCCGGAAGGTCTTTCCCTTCGAGGCCCGGCGGCGCGACCTGGCCCGCTTCGCCGCGGACTTCTACAAGAACCGCCTTCGGATTCGAGGGACCGCGGGCACGCGTGCGGCCATCGAGGCCCTGGCGAATCCCGACACCCTGCTCATCGAGATGGCCCACGACGGCCAGCTTCCCCACCTGGGGATCGTCCGGCTTGTCCTCAAGGCCGACGCGATTGCCCGGATGGACCGGAAGGCGCTCACGCTCTACCTGATCGGAAACCACTATACGGCCGAGATGCGACCGGAGAACCTTCGGTTCGGCGCGCCCCTCAAAGGAGGCTCGCCGGACGAGGTGAAGCACCCGCCGAAGGTGCGGGTCGGCAAGGCCCGGTCGCATACCCCGTTCCGATGGCTCCGGCCGCCCACGTCCCACGGGCTTCACGCGCTCCGGAAGCAAATCGACGACTTCGTCGAGAACAACGTCGCGCACGAGATGAAGGCGGGTGGCCGCCTCCGAACGAACGCCAAGCGACGAATCGCGGTCCGACTCGACCAACTGTTCGGCATGATGCACCTGGCCGCCGAGGAGGTGGAAAACCTGGGCGACTGGTTGATCCGCATCCAGCACGACCTGTTTCACCTCATGCTCGGGCACGAGGCGGACCGCATCCTCTTCCTTCCGATGGCGGACCTGACGGACCTCGTCCGTCCGGAGCTCACCCTGATCGCGGAGCGCTCGAAGGAGGTCGACGCGATCAAGGCCGCCGTCGCGGGGAGTCAGATCGCTCAGCACGGGGAACCGTATCAACGGGGCCCCCAATCGTCGACGTTCTGGGTCCATTGCCCGTCGTGCTTCCGACGGACGCGACAGCCCTGGCGGCCCGGGACGCCGGTAGAATTCGTCTGCCCGACCTGTGCGAACCGCGCGATCTTGGCCGGGGAGGGTGCCTGGGACTGGGTCATGCCGGACATCGTCGGCTACGAGGTCGCGCTGTTCCGCCTCGGTCTCGGAGGATGGGTCGTCGGATCCCACGCCCCATACCATCCCGTGATCGAACAGGCCTATTCGCGGTTGTTCCGATGCGAGATGCCGCCGAAGTTTTTCCTCACGAGCGTGCCGATGTTTCGCGGCATCGGAGATCCCGCCGACGGATACGGCCGGACCCGGCTGCTCCGCGCGCTCCTGGAGATGGAGCCGTCCGCCCTCGCCGCGGCGCTGTCCTCTCCATGGTCCGACGATCCGAAGATCCATTCCGACCTCCTTCGCTTTCCCGACGTCCCTTCTATTGGTCGCCAGGAATCCATCTATCAAAAAACATGATGGAGACGTCGCGTGACCGTGGCTCGGACAAATGCCTTAACCGGGAGAGCGCTCCAACGACCGATGGAAACGACGGCTCCGCTCGAACGGCCCCAGAGCTGGTCCGAACTCTTCGCCTTCGCGAAGCGGGCGGGCGAGGCGTTCATCGGACGGACCCATCAGTGGGTCGCGGGCGAGCGGATGGAGGACGCGCTCCTCGCGGCGAGGCAGACGAACGCCCGCGGCATGGAGGCCATCCTAAATTACCTCGGAGAACGCCTCCAGGACCGCGCCCAGGTGGAAGCGACGGCCCGCGAATACCTTCGACTCCTGGCCGCGATGGAGTCCGAGGGGATCCGCGGCGCGGTGAGCCTCAAGCCGACGCAGTTCGGGCTTCTGATCGACCGAGCGTTTGCGCTGTCCGAGGTGCTTCCCGTCCTCGACGCAGCGAGGGCCCAGGGCCGCGTCCTCTGGTTGGACATGGAGGCCGCCGACACCACGGACGACACAATCTGGCTTTGCGAACGCCTCCTGGAGCGGTACGAACGCGTCGGGATATGCCTCCAAGCCAGTTTGCGACGAACTCGGGAAGATGTCGACCGTCTCATCGCGGCCGGTGCGCGGATCCGACTTGTGAAAGGGGCCTACAAGGAACCGCCCGACATCGCGCACGGGTCGCGGAGTGAAATCGACAGCGCGTACCTGAAGCATCTCGAGACCCTGTTTGCCCGAGGCAGAGATTTCTCCGTCGCCAGCCACGACCGCCGCATGATTCAGCGGTCCCTCGAGCTCGCACGGGATCGTCCGGCCCCGTTCGATTTCGCGATGCTCCAAGGCGTCCTGGACCCGCTTCACGCGGAGCTCGTTCAGAAGGGGCAGCGCGTCTCCGAGTACATTTCGTACGGGCCGAAATGGCTCCCGTACTTCGGCCGCCGGTGGAGGGATCGGCCGCGGAACGCGGTGACGATGGCCCGTGCCTTCGTGAACCGATGAGGCGGCTCCCCCCGGAGTTTACCAGGATCCTCGGGCGGGTTCATGTTCTCTTTGACCGGAGATGCCTTTGACTGGAGATGCATTTGACGTGTACCGGAACCTTCAGGTAGCTCCGGCGGGTCCACACGGCAACGAACGGCGTACGGTGATCCCCGCGTTGTCGGGGAATTCGGCGGAGGAGGATCGGAGATTCGCATCCTGTTTGCGATCGCCCACCTAGGCAAGGGCGGAGGGGTGGCCCTCCAGGCGTTCCAGCTGTTCAAGATCCTCCAGCGGACGGTGGATGTCCAACTCGTGTGCCTCGATGCCCCGGGTCCGCATCGGGGCCTCACCCAGGAACCCGGCGTGATCGTGGCGGGGCCCCTCGTGTTCCCCCGGGGAATCCAAACCTTGGCCCAGGCGTTGCGGTCGTCTCGCCGCGACCACGATATCTTCCACGCCCTGGATCCCTATTACGCCTTCCCGGCCACCTACCTCGCCCGCGTCTTTCCTCGGATCATCAGTCTGGGCACGGACCCGGGGTTGGAGATCGCGATGCGATACGGGCCGGCCGCGGGGGCCGTGACCCGAGCGGCGATGGTCCCTTTCCTCTCGCAGAGCGTCGTCGTCACGAACTCGCAGGCCCTGGCCGATCGCTTCCAATCGTATCACGCCCGCGTGATCCCGAACGGCCTCGACCTCCGCAAGTTCGAGCGGCTCCCGACTGCGGAGGAAGCCCGGAGACTGCGCGGCCTTCCGACGGACCGCACGCTCCTCTCCTACGTGGGGAAGGTGATCCCGGAGAAGCGGCTCGAATGGCTCCTCGACGTCGTGCGACGCCTGCCGGACACCGACGCCGTCGTCGTGGGCGGGTACACGGAGGAGCACTACGGAGATCGGTATTACCGGCAGCTCCTCGCGACCTACGCCGACGTCGGGGCCCGGACGCATTTCATTGGCGAGGTGCCCTGGGATCACGTGCCGTCGTACCTGGCCGCCTCGGACGTGTTCGTCTATCCGTCCCCCTGGGAGGGCTCGCCGAACGCCGTCATCGAGGCGATGGCGGCGGGCGTGCCCGTGGTCGTCTCCGACATCGCCGCCCACCGGGAGATCATCGAGCATGGGCGGACGGGCTTCCTCGCCTCAGACCCGGAGTCGATGGCCCGATTTGTCGACACCCTCGCGAAGGACTCCCGGTTGCGTCAGGAAATCGGATCCCGCGGACGCGCCCTTGTGTTCGAGCGTTTTTCCGCCGAAGCCTGCGCGCAGGCCCACCTGGACCTGTATCGCGACATCCTCGGATCCTGATTGTCCGCAGGCAGGCCGGTCGGCCCACCGAGGCAAGCCGGATCGTGGCCGATTCGTGCGGGGAACGAAGTTCGCGGAACCCTCAAATAGAGGCGAACTCCTGAAGTTCCAGCGCGAAAAAGAAGACACGCCCGCCCCGGGAGCCGCGGCATGAGAGGCCCCGGTTCTCGCGGGCGTGATCGCGAACGTGGTTTCGCGCATTCGAACAAATTGGGAGAGCGAGGGCAACGAAGATCGCGGTGGCGGCCCCCGAGTACGGTCGGATTTGGGGCGGGATCGGGACCTACGTCAGCCAACTGCTGCGAGGCATGGGCCCTCGGCACGAGGTGACGATCTTCGGCGGCAGCGAGGCCGCGTCCTCCGATCCCCGCGTGACGACCGTTCCGCTGACGAATGGCGGAGGCGTCATGGCGAATTACCTCAAGTTCCAGCTCGCGCTCCGGCGGCGCTTGCCCCACCTGATCCGGCAATATCGTCCGGACCTGTTCGTCGTGCATCACGCGCAGATGCCGGACCTCCTCACCTCGACGAAGGCGTGTCCCGTCGTCGTGACGACGCATACGACGATCCTGGGGCAATCCCGCGGGATCCAGCAGGCGCGGCGCCGCGGAAGCCCCCTCGACGATTCGGAGAAGACGACGATGACCGTGCTCCCCGCGCTCCTTCCGGCCGAGGTCTACTACTGGAAGCGGGTCCGTCACGCCCTCTTCGTGTCGAACGCGGTGCGTGCCGAGGTGATGGGCACCTACCTGCCGCGGCTCCGGACCTCCGCCACGGTCCCAAACGGACTCTCCCTCGATGACGCTCCTCCGGCGACGGAGAGACCGGACGACGAAGGCTCCATCCTCTTCACCGGTCGCCTCCTTGGATGGAAAGGCCTGTCCGTGCTGCTGCACGCCCTCCCGTATCTGCCGCGCCGCGAACGCCTGTATGTGACGGGGAGCGGCCAGGTCGAGACGTGGCGACGGCACGCCGAGACCCTCGGACTCGGGGCCGATCGGGTCCAGTTCCTCGGAGTGATTCCCCGGCCCGAACTCCTCGCCCGCCTGCAGCGGGCGTCGCTCGTGGTCGTGCCGAGCTTCATGGAAAGCTGTCCGTACTCGCTCATCGAGGCGATGGCCCTCGGCAAGCCGATCGTCGCGAGCTCCGTTCCGGGGATCCGCGACATGGTCGTGGACGGGGAGTCGGCGTTGCTCGTGCCGCCCGGTGATCCGAAGGCCTTGGCATCCGCCATGGAGCGAATCCTCGCGGACGAGGCTCTCGGTCATCGGATCGGAGCCGCGGCCGCGGACCGGGCGAGGGAGCGCTTTTCATTGGCCCGCATGTGCGACGAAACGGTTCGGTACTTCGAGACGGTCCTCGCCGCGTCGTGAAGCGGTGCGGAGATTCGGCCGCAACCCGACGCGCGGAATACCGGCTTCACGCCGGATTTCACTGTCCGGATGGCGCCTGGGACCGTTTCACCGATTCTCGCGGGTCCGCACGCCCATCGGATTCGTTGGCAAGGTCCAACCAGAGGGCCAGGTATTCCTCCAACGCGCGGTCGACGGAATACCG
>VBLU01000185.1 GCA_005879065.1 Methanobacteriota archaeon | reverse complement strand
AGCGAAGCCCGGTCCAACGCGCCAGACTTGAGATCTGGTGGGCCGCAAGGCCCTCGGGAGTTCGAATCTCCCCCTCAGCGTTCTTCCCGAGCACCGAATCCGCTGTTTCCCCTGGAGCTCGATCCGGACCTCCACTAGCCCAGGCACGCGTCTCTGGGGAGAAAGCTGCTCCTTCCGGAGGCGCGGGCCTTGGGGCGTGCACAGTTCCTGGACATGCCTTCGCAACTTTGATTGCCCGGCTTTCGCATCCACGGTTCGTGGAAGTGTCGGCCGGAGAATGGGGCCAACTGGCGGAAGTCTTGAAAGGAGTGCCAGGACCGACTCATTGGTTCACTCCTGAATTCCCGAATTTCGAGGGCCCATCGGGCATGACTCTTCGCTGGGCCAAGACCGGAAGTCCTACTTGGGGTTCAGCGCTCTTACCTGAGGGCCAAAACACTCCGCGGTACCTGGGCTTGGGGTTCTACTGCTACGTAGCAAGGGCTACCAATGACCAACTTCTTTTGTGGAGGCATGTCGGCGAGCAGCGAAAGCCCCGCCGGTGGGACCTCGTCCGGATGAGCGTCTTCGATACAGGCGAACTAGGACCGATTGACTGGCTTCCTGACGTCGAGCCGGGCGACCCGGTCTGCTACACTACCGGTCTTGTCGCGAATGTAGACTTACCGGCCACTTGGCAACGGGGTCGCTATTCGTTCGAGTTCCCGGAGGCCTTTAAAGCGACTCCGGAAGTCATCATGTTGGTCTCCGTCTATCACAACTTGGGCGGGCTCGAACAGGCCCTCTACATCGTGCATCCGCAGGAGAACGCTATTAATGTCGTCCTTTTGGACTGGTGGAATGAAGGCGATTTCGACTTCGGCTATCAGTGGATCACAAAGGTCGGTCGAGGACCGGGAGGACGGCTATTCGGGACCGGGTTCCGAATCAATCCCTTTGTCATGAAGGAAACCGGGGAATTCATAGAGTGGATACAACCGCCTTCGGATTCCCTAGGGTCGCAGAGAATCCCGCCGTAAGCGAAACATGGATCGCGGGCCGACACATCCTCATGCGCAATGCTCACTTTCGCGTCGGCAAACCGCCGGAATGAGGTCGTACGATCGGCAGATAGTTCTTCGTTGTGCCGATTTCGCTTCGGAACACCGGAAGCTGCATTTTCCGCCGTCGACCGGTCGCGGGTTCGCAACAGGGACAAATATGTCAAACTCTTAGATTCGGTCCTCAGCAGATGTGCTCATCCCCTCAGCGTTCTCTCGGCGCCGTCTTCGTAGCCGGACGCATCGCGCCTAAACAAAATGCTGAGATTGTCGACCTCGGCATTCGAGTCGATGGAGGATCCGCTGCGGACGATCAAGCCTGCCCCGGACGGAGCCGGTCACTGCCTCATTCGACTGTTTGCGCGGTTTGGCTCGTGCCCTTCGCGGGGAAGACCTGCACCGTCTTGATGTTCACCATCTCGAGGAGCCCGTAGCGACTCAGCTCGCGGCCGATGCCGCTGTGCTTGACGCCGCCGAAGGGCATCCGTGGATCTGACTTCACGACGCCGTTGACGAACACCATTCCAGAGTCGATCTGCCGCACAAGTCCCTCGGCCCGCTTCAGGTCCTGGGTCCAGAGGCTTGCGCCCAGCCCGAACTCGGAATCGTTCGCTTCACGCACCGCGGCGTCGAGGTCCGGGACGGCGAGGATTGGTGCGACCGGACCGAACGTCTCTTCGCGCAGCACCCGCATCGTCCTCGTGACCCGGCTGAGCACCGTCGGCTCGTAGAACCAACCGGGACCGGGAAGGCGCTTTCCACCGACTTCGACGCGGGCCCCTTTGCGGACCGCGTCCTTCACCTGACCCTCGATCTCTTCCCGCTGGGCCTCGTTGACCAGGGGTCCAATGTCCGTCGTGGGACGAAGGGGATCCCCGACACGGAGCGTCCGGACTTGCTCCACGAACCGCGCGGTGAGCTCCTCGGCGACGGAGTCGACGACGAGGAACCGCTTCGCGGCGATGCACGACTGTCCCGTGTTCACGAAGCGGCCGGCGACTGCCCCTTTCGCCGCGGCGTCGAGGTCCGCGTCGTCCGCGACGAGGAACGGATCCGACCCACCGAGTTCTAGGATGGCCTTCTTCAGGTGCTCCGCGGCCTGTTGCGCCACCTGCACGCCGGTCCCCACGGAACCGGTCAGGCTCACGAGGGAGATGGGTGAATCGATCAAGGCCGAAGCCGTCGACCGGTCGCCGACCACGACCTGGAACGTGCCATCCGGAAACCCGGCTTCCCGAAATGCCTCTTCGAGG
>VBLU01000184.1 GCA_005879065.1 Methanobacteriota archaeon | reverse complement strand
CGGTACTGGATCGACGATGTCTACGACGCGTTCGGTCGGAACGTCGTCGTCGGCCTCGCTCGAGGATTGGACTGGTTCGACCGCAATGTGATCGACGGGATCGTGAACGCGGTCGGCCGCGGTGGGATGCGGGTGGCGGTACAGAGCGACGCCTTCGATCGGCGTGTGATCGACGGCGCCGTGAACGCCGTGAGCCTCGAGACGATCCGAACGAGCTGGCGTCTGCGGCAGCGACAGACGGGCCAAGTGCAGAGCTACGCCTGGGTCATCGTCGTGGGATTGGTCGTCCTGTTCTTCCTGATGTTCGGCCAGCGGCTTGTGGAGCGTTTCCTCGGAGGACCGTGACATGGTCGGCGTCTTGTCCCTCCTCTGGCTAATCCCGTTCGTCGGCTCGCTCATCGTCTGGGGGATCGGGACATCGCAGCGGGCGGCGAAGTTCATCGCCCTCGGATTCAGCCTGGTTGAGATGGTCCTGGCGACGTCGCTTCTGCTGGCTTTCATCAATCCCGGATGGGCGTTCGTCCTCGGGGCTCCGACTACGACGCCCCCGCCGACCCCCGGTCCTTTCGTCCCGCTGTTCTACCTGGAGCGGTTCGGCGGATGGAAGGACTACGGGTTCAATTACATCGTCGGCGAGGACGGGCTCAGCGTCCCCCTGATCTGGCTTACGGCCCTGCTCACGACCCTCGCCATCGTGTTCCACTGGGACGAGGAGCAGCGCCCGCGCGCCTTCTTCGGCCTCTTCATGTTCCTCGAGATGGCCCTCGTGGGCGTGTTCCAGGCCCTGGACTTCATCCTCTTCGCGGTCTTCTGGGAGCTCGTCCTCCTCCCGATGTTCTTCCTCATCGGGATCTGGGGCGGCCCGAACCGGCGGTACGCGGCGTTGAAGTTCCTGATCTTCACGCACGTGGGCTTCGTGATCATGCTGCTCTCCATGTTCACCCTCTACTGGACCGCGAGTGCGTCGGTGAACGCCGCGGTGTACGGCGTCAACGCGCCGACGCTCGACATGACCGCCTTCCTGCACGGCGCCCTGCGGCACGCGACCGGCTCCGGGATTGTCTACCTCACCCTAGGGGCTCAGATCCCGATCTTCGCGGCCTTCCTGTTCGGTTTCATCGTGAAGTTGCCCTCCGTGCCGTTCCACACCTGGCTGCCCGATGCCCACGTGGAGGCGCCGACCGGGGGTTCCGTCCTCCTGGCGGGCGTCCTCCTGAAGATGGGCGGTTACGGGATCTTCCGGATCAACCTGGGCATGCTGCCCGATGCTGCGCGGAGCCTCTGGTGGGTCCTCGCGATCCTGGGGACCGTCTCGATGGTCTACGCGGCCTTCGTGTGCCTCGCCCAGACGGACCTGAAGCGGCTCATCGCGTACAGCTCCGTGGGCCACATGGGCTTCGTCCTCCTGGGTGCGTCGAGCCTCACCGTGATCGGGGTGCAGGGCGGGATTTTCCAGCTCTTCAACCACGGGATCATCACCGCGATCCTGTTCATGCTCGCGGGCTCCGTGAAACACAGCACGGGGACGCGAGACATCCCGGAGCTGCAGGGGCTCGCGCGGGTGATGCCGCAGTTCTCCCTGATCCTCGCGATCGGCTTCTTCGCGTCCCTCGGCCTTCCGGGCCTGAACTCGTTCTGGTCCGAATTCATGGTCTTCGTCGGCGCGTACGGCTCCCCGAACCTCGATCCGAATCGGCGCCTGATCCTGATCCCGCTCCTGTCGATCGTCGTGACCGCGGCCTATTACCTCTACACGATGCAACGCATCCTGTTCGGCGATCCGCCGGAGAAACTGGCGAAGGCCCACGATCTTCTCCCGTGGGAGCGCATCTCCTACGCGGTCCTGGTCGCCCTCGTGTTCCTGGTCGGCCTCTTCCCGCTCCCGTTCCTGGGCATGATCAACGCGTACACGAGCGGCTCATTCCCCTGGCTCGGAGGCCTCTGAGATGTTGGTCGATTACCCGATCCTCACGCTGATCGTCTTCCTCCCCGCGCTGGGCGCCCTCCTTTCCTACGTCGCCGGGTCCGCGCGCGCCGCACGATGGATCGCGCTGAGCTTCTCCCTCCTGGTCCTTGCGCTCGCGTCGGTCCTCCTGGCGGGATTCCTCTCGCCGGACGCGATTGCGCTCCCGAAAATGGTGACGCCGGGGGCGCACGCCTACTATGCGGTCGAAAAGTCGCCCTGGGTGCCGACCCTGAACGTGAACTACTTCCTCGGCGCGGACGAGCTGTCCGTGGTCCTCGTCTTCCTGAACGCCCTGCTCACGCCCCTCGCCATGGCGATCTCCTGGGACGAGCACACGCGAGTTCCCGAGTTCTTCGCCATGTTCCTCTTCATGGAGACGACGATCAGCGGCGTGTTCCTGTCCCTGGACCTGTTCCAGTTCCTCGTCTTCTGGGAGGTCGGCCTCGTCCCGA
>VBLU01000198.1 GCA_005879065.1 Methanobacteriota archaeon | reverse complement strand
AGCGCTCGTTCGCGTCGAGTTCCCCGCGAAGGATTCGAACAAGGAGAAAGCAAGCCATGGCGACGAGTTCGGATGGTCGCTCCAGAATCTTGTCGAGAGGAACACATCGATCTTTCGAGCGGCGAGTGGTCCCTGTGGATGCGCCCAATCGCCGCAACGAGGCAAGTCGCGCGGCACAACGAACTCCATCCTCGTCCGATCGATCCCCTTCGGCCCACCCGTCGCAATCGTCTAGCGAGAGGCGCTCCAGAGCATCGCCGCCAGGCCGAGGGCCTCGAAGGCGCCGATGGCAAGCAGGTACGGGTCGAGGGCGCCCGGGACGATGGACATCATCGTGACGAACGAATAGACGACGATCGCATTCTGGACCAGGAACGCGGTCGCGAAAAGGAGGAGGGCAAGGGTGAAGGGGGCCTTCGTCCGCACGTACACGCCGCGGTACACGAAAAGGAGGCCCGACGCGAGGACCACGTTCAGCCCGCCGACAACGATGCTCGCGATCATCATGTCGCTCATGGGCCTGCACGCTCCGGTACCGCGACCGGCGAGATGGAGATATCCGTTGTCATTCGGATCCACCCTTGGACGGCGGTAGCTTGCGACGGACCTCCTCGAAGATCTGGTAATTCGCTTCGAGGTATTCGGAGAGGAAGTACGGGGCGGCATAGGCCGGCCCGGCGGGTCGCTTTAGGAGGCCGTTGCGCTCGAGGAGGTGCAAATGATGCCGGATCGTGCGATAGTCGAGACCCAAATCGTTTCCAAGCTGGTTCGCGTTCCGCGGCCGCGCACGCAGGGCCTCGATGATTCGTGCGCGATTGAGGCCTCCTCGGGTACCGGCGAGGAGGAACCAAAGGAGCTGACGCAAGGCCGCGCTCACGAGGATCCGCGGGCCGTACGCACGGTCCGGCTAAAGACGGTGTCGTGGCTCAGCTCACCACGGGGCAGTTCACGTAGATCGTGGTCATCTCGAGGTTGAGCTGTCCGGCCCCGTTCGCCGCGAGGATCGATCGAGCATCTTTCAAGTCGTTCGCCACGTACGACGCGTCAACCACGACCTTCACGACGTTCCAGAGATCGCTGTAGTTCGAATTCCCAGGGAGGGCGTCGATGACGTTGCGCTGACCCGCAACGGCGGTTCCGTCCGAATGGAAGAAGGCGTAGATCGGGGCGGCGACCACCACGAGACCCTCTGCGGGCGACCGCGTGCCTTCATCGAAGTAGAACACGTCACGGTTGCGATACCAGCCTGAAACGAGAGTCTGCGACGAGCCGGCGATTGTCGCGTTTGGATTCACGACGGGGCAGTTGACGACGGTGTTTGTCTCCTGGATTGTGTAGCCGGAGGCGACCGCGTCCCCGAGGGAACGGATCGAGTTCGCCACATATCCGTCCGGCACGAGGACCTTGTAGACCCGCCAGAAGTCGCTGTATCCGGGCTGGCTCGGTATCGTGTCGATAATGTTCCTCTGCCCCGCGACCGGAGTGCTCGGCGAAGTGGCCTGGAAGAATGCGAGGATGGGCACGGCGACGTTCGACTGAGGACCGAAGTCCAGGTAGGACACGGATGCGTTGCGGAACCAGCCGTCGACCCGGGGAATCATGGTCCGGAGCAGGCCGCTCACGGGTCCTGGTATCGCCGCGGGCACAGGGCGTCCCAAAAGGTAGCCAGCTCCCAAGCCGAGCAACAAGAGGGCAATCGCGACGATGGCGAAGAGGGCCTTCATCCGGGTCTTCGGAGGCGGACTCGGCGTTTCCATGGAGACCTCGAGCCTGCCTCGGCTTCAAATGCGTATGTCAGAATTCCACCCGAATTGAAGTTCCGCGGCCGCCGATCCGCGAGTCCACAGACCGCTCGCCCGTCCCGCGCTACCGTTTCTCCTTGGACTTTGTTAGTCCTTTCTTCGGCAGCGAGGACGCGTACGCGACCCCACGTTTGACCCAGGTACGTAGGGCCACGTCGGTCTGGTACCCGGATTGCGCAACGAGGAGCCATCCGGCCGGTGGGCCGCGGCTGCCGCTGAGGTCGAACGGCTTCGCACCGGGCTCTTGGAGCAACGTGTCGGTCTGGCCGGGCTCCACGCGGACGATCAGGTCCTCTCCCCGTACACCAACGGCCATGTTGCCACCGAGGAGGAAGGCGATGCCGCCGAACATCTGTTTCTCGACGATCCCCGATCGGCCCGCGAGCTCCTTTCGGACGCGTGCGGCCTGCATCTCCGAGTACGTCATCGGTCCCGCGAAGCTCTGTCAGCTCATGAAACTTGGCGACGACTTCCCCGAGTCAATTCGAGATGGCGGGCATCTTCCGGACGAACTCGTCGCTCG
>VBLU01000197.1 GCA_005879065.1 Methanobacteriota archaeon | reverse complement strand
CGTGGACTTCGCTCACGAATGAACGAGGCTCTCCGGGTTAGTGTTGGACCGCCGACAACGACGGTTGCGACGGGATGAATTGGAGAGAGTCCCTCACGCCCTGTCGACCAGCGTCTGCAACTGGCCTCTTCGTTGTCGTCCATCCCGAGCTCTACGGAAAGAGCGACGGGTTGTCGTTGGACCTATTGAACGGGGTGACAAGCGGTGAGCCAAGCGTTACCAGCTGAATGACGCGATCGGTCACCGGTGGCCCGTCAAAGTTGGACCCGCTCCGCGTTGCCCTGGGGGCAGAGGACGCCGGGGGCCGCGAGCTGGAGGACCCGACCGAACAGCGAGCCGGCCTCCGGGTCCTTGCCGATGCCTTCGATAACCCGAATGCTGTCGGCCTGGTCGCGGTACCTGTCGATCTCCACCCAAACTTCTTCCTCGGGGGCGGCCTCGAGCGCCGCGCGGAGGTCGCGGAAGCCTTTGAAGATCCGTGCCTCCCCGCAGACGTAGAGATCTGAACCGACGATCCCGTGCCGACGGAAGATCGCAAAGAGCTTTTCTTCCGTGGCCGCGAACGAATCGTGGTTCGCCTTCGGCACCCGGTACAGGAACACTTGGACGTAACCGCCGGGGGCGCCGCCGTCGTCCCCTTTCCCTCCGATGGGAGCTCTCTTCGCTGGCATGGTCTTGCTTCCCTGCAGAACGCCGGATCCTGCACAGGGGCCACGCCGACCAAGGATTTGTACCCTAGCCCGGTCAGCAAACCCCGTGTCGGCGAATCCAAGGCGGGACTCAAAATCCTCGTCGGCTTGCACCACGGAATTCTTGATGGACAATGGCGTCGGATCAACCATGACCGTTGGCCGCGTAAAACCCATCGCAAGAAAGTTTGATCGGCCTCGGCAAGACCTAAATGCATCGGGATTCCTCACCTCTGTAATCGGGGCGGCATGGGGGAGGAAGGATCACAAGCCCACTGGCTTGGCGAGCGCTCATCGAGACACCCGCGCTGGGTGACCACATCCTGTTCTGGAGCCCCGATTCGGCGCCGTCCGATGCGATCATCAACGTTTGTCCGAGGAGGTCTCCACCGAAATGACCTCATGGCAATCGTCTGGCCGAACGCCGAACGCGAGAGTCCGCGATGGGAGCCCCGACGCCGCCGACGATGCGTCGGATTGCTTTGATCCCAAGCGGGCTGCGGCGCGGCCTCCCCTTGAGAAGTGGCTCTCATGGGAAGGAATCAGGCCCGATACCCAGGTGATTCTCCTTATGGCCCGTTTCTCCGCTGGTCTGCGGGCCCATGGACATCTTGCTCAGCCTTCTCCTCCTGCTGCTCGCGGCGAGGGCTTCGGGCGAACTCGCGCAGCGACTCAAGTTGCCCGCCCTACTTGGCGAGATCTTAGCCGGGGTCGTCCTGGGACCGTCCCTCCTCGGCCTCGTCTCGCCGGATGCCGGAATCACGCTCCTGGCGAACCTCGGAATCTTTTTCATCGTCTACCTGGCCGCCCTTGAGCTCACGCTGAAAGACGTGAAGCGATCGATCCGGGAGAGCGGCGTCTTCATCGCAATCGCCTCCTTCATCATTCCACTCCTCTCCGGAGTCGCGCTCGGGCGCCTTCTCGCCCTGCCCCTCGGTTCCTCGATGTTCCTGGGGATCGCACTCGCCTTCACGGCGCTCCCCGTGAGCATCGGCATCCTCACGGACCTGGAGCTGCTCGAGACCGACTTCGGACGGAGCATCGTGTCTGCGGGCCTCTTGTGCGACGTCGCGGGGCTCGCGATGATCGGCGTGGTTCTGAATGTGAGCGCGTCCGCCGGGTTCGATCCCCTGGCGATGGGGATTCTCGTCCTGCGTTTCGCGGCGTTTACGGGTCTCCTGATCGCGGTTGACCGGTTGTTCCGCTACCGCCACGGAGTCTTGGCGAGCTGGCTCCTCAGGGCCTCCAGGCATCTCGTCACAAAGGGCGCCCCGTTCGCCCTGCCGTTCATCGTCGCCCTCGGATTCGCGTTCCTTGCGGACTACCTCGGCCTCCACTTCGTCGTCGGGGCGTTCTTCGGGACGCTCCTCGTGGCCGAGCATGTCATCGGGGACCGGGACGCGAAGGACGTCCGCGCCGCCACGGCGGCGGTCACCCAGGGATTCCTGGGCCCGATATTCTTCGCGTTCATCGGCCTATCCGTCGTCGTGAAGAGCCTGGCCGACGCGCCTCTCGTCCTGTCCATCTTGGCCGTGGCGGTGCTGAGCAAGTTCATCGGCGGGTACGCCGGCGCGCGCTGGTCCAAGTTTTCCCAACGGTACTCCGTGGCCGCGGGAGTCGCGATGAACGGACGCGGAGCGATGGAGCTCGTCGTCGCCGCGATCGGACTCGAGCTCGGCCTCATCGACGAGAGTCTGTTCTCGATCCTCGTCCTGATGGGCGTCGTAACGACATTCCTGATGACCCTCGGCCTCAGATTCGTCTTGCCCGCGAATATTCGAGACCGCCTCGCCTTCGGCTCGTCGACCGCAGAGCAAGGATCGGGCGGAATCAATGGCGGGGCGTGACTCAGGCTCGGTCTCGTGCGGATCGGACGCCGCAAGCCTCAGAGCGAAGAACTCGAACGTAGGGCGTCGAGATGGCAAAAACAGAAGCGGCGCTGTACACCCTACAGTACGTCGACAGCAGAGTCCGAACGAGTCCGCCAGGTTAGAAATTCCGGTAAGG
>VBLU01000188.1 GCA_005879065.1 Methanobacteriota archaeon | reverse complement strand
ACCAGCCGTTCGTCCATGAGAGGATGGAGTTGTAGACCAGTTTCGGGATTGCCGCGGGAAAGGCAAGAAATCGGAACCGAAGCCAACCGGTCAAGCCAAAACTCGCGGCGGCCGCCTCGAGGTCCTGCGGGATCGTGGTCAGGGACTCGTACACGCCGAAGGCCATGTTCCACGACATGCTCGTGAAGATCAGGAAGACGACGGCGAGTTCGATCCCGATCGGGTGTCCGTGGAACGTCGCGACGAAGAATACGAGCGCCGCCGGGAAGAAGCCGAGGATGGGGATGGACTGGAGGACATCGAGCACCGGCAGCAGGACGACCGCCGCCCTCTTGTTCGTCGCCGCCGTGTGGCCGTAGGTGATCGCGAAGACGAGCGAGAACACGTAGGCCACCACCATGCGCGTCGTCGAGAACACGGCGAGCAGGGGGAGCTGGAGGGCGTTCAGGGCCGCCTGGGGAAAGACGATCGCGGCGACGGCACCGGTCAGGACCAGGACGCCGGCTACGTAACGGAGCCACCGCCGCAGGCCGCGCACCGTCGCCCGCAAAGGAGGTACCCTATTTACGGGTTGTCGCGGGGCCCTCAGACGCCCGCCAGGAAGCGGGCGAGGATCGCCTTCTGGGCATGGAGCCGGTTTTCGGCCTGATCGAACACGATGGAACGAGGACCGTCCATCACCTCATCCGTGATCTCCAGCCCCCGGTGGGCCGGCAGGCAGTGCATCACGACGGCATCCGGTTTCGCGTGGTCGAGCAGTTTCGTGTTCACCTGGTACGGTCGGAAGATTTTCTCGCGCTCCTCCTTCTCCCGCTCCTGCCCCATCGAGACCCAGACGTCGGTGTAGATGACATCGGCACCCCGGACCGCGGAATGAGGATCATGCGCCACCTCAATGGTCGCACCGCGATCCTTCGCGATCTGCCTCGCCTCGCGAAGCAACTCAGGATCCGGTTCGTATCCGGCCGGACACGCCGCGGTCATGTCCATCCCGACCGTCGCGGACCCGAGGAGCAGCGAATTGCACACGTTGTTCCCGTCCCCCACGTAGGCCAGCTTGAGTCCGTCGAGGGGCGTCTTCCGTTCTTGGATCGTGAACAGATCCGAGACTGTTTGGCACGGATGTTCTCGGTCGTCCAGACCGTTGATGACCGGCACACTCGCGTTCCTCGCGAGCTCGCGGACGTTCTCGTGCTTGAATGCGCGGTACATGATGCCGTCGACGTAGCGGCTCAAGACGCGCGCCGTGTCCGCGATCGTCTCCCCGCGGCCCAGTTGCAGGTCATTCGGGTTGAGGAAGAGGGCGTGCCCTCCGAGCTGCGTCATTCCGACCTCGAACGACACGCGAGTTCGTGTTGACGACTTCTCGAAGATCATCGCGAGGCTCCGACCGCGAAGCGGTTCGTACGGCTCTCCGGCCTTCGTCCGATTCTTGATGCTCCCGGCGAGTTCGAGCAGGCCGACGAGATCGTCGCGGACGTCGCGCATCGACACGAAATCGCGTTTTCCTGCCATGGCCGGCGCTCCATCCGGCGCGGCGTACAAAACGTTTGTGCAATGCGCGGACCTCAGGCGCAGCCATCAAATAACCGAAGGTCGAATGCGGTGCGTTGGAATCCCCGCCGCCGACTCCGTCGCAACGCCGAAGGGCCACGGAGGACGCCGCCATGCAGAGGCGAAGGATGAGCGTGGCCGTCGGGGCGGTCGGTCTGATCGTGCTCTTCGGAGGCGCAATGGCAAGTCTCTTCCTCTCCTCGTTCACGTACGTGTTCATCGGTCTCGAAATCGCGGGACTCGCCCTCATCGTCGTGTCGTTCGCGCGGCTCAGACGATCCACACCGGGGATCGTGCGCACTCCGGAAAAGTGAGAGACGATCCTCCGAAGGACTCGCCCTGAGCACGTCCACCAAAACCCTTTGTCTTTCGGAATCGGGAGGATAAGGCATCGTCGGAAGCGTGCCGCACGTCGTCGTCATCCGTTCCCATCACGGGAGCCCACAACCGGCTCCCCCCTTCCCCCCTTCATGTGTTGACCGACATAAGCACCCTTCTGTTCGGATTACGTCGTCGTAGCCCTCGTTCCCCACTCACGCCCGCCCGCGAGGGCGGGCCCTTTCCCTGCATCAGCGATTTCCTGACAAGATCTCCCCGAGCGTTACCTCGACCTCTTGTCGCCTTGGGAAATCAGTACCTTTCCACGAGGAAAGGAACGAGCGGAGAGGATCCTCAATCTCCGCCAGAGCGCCTCGAAGCCGCGGGGCGGTGACCTGTGAGA
>VBLU01000187.1 GCA_005879065.1 Methanobacteriota archaeon | reverse complement strand
CGCTCAGCGGCATCTTGCTCGGTGTCGCCGTCTTCAGCCTGGGCGTCGTCATGGGGATGATCGTCTTCGCGGTAAGCCTCAACTATCCGATTCTACGTTGGGGACGTGGGCCGGTGAGCCGCGTGGTGAACACCGCGGTGGCATTGCTCAGCATCGGGTATGCGCTCCTCCTGTTCGCCGGCTTCGAAGGTTTCAATCCGTTCCCGTCGCCCATTTGACCGGGAGGACAATCGGATTCCGCTCGCGTCGCTTCCTCGGTCGCATCCTTTATTATGGCTTTGGTCTTCGTCCGGCCCGTCGGGGTGGCTCAGCCTGGTGGAGCGTCGGACTCATAGGGTTTCCGTCGTGATCCGACCGCGGCGCTCCTGAGGGATCCGGAGGTCACGGGTTCGAATCCCGTCCCCGACATTCCGGACTATCGTCCCCACGGACATCGAGCGCGCACGGTGACCGGCCCTTCGGTTCCGTCCCGTTGATCGACAAGAGTTTCACGCCGGACGCCGCGGCGGGGCTGTTGATGGACGGGACGAAGGAGGACCTTCCATTCCTGCCGACGTTCCCAAATCTCCCGACGCCGTACGAGAGGTTCGAGCACTCCCTCGACGGAGCCCGCGAAGGCCGGGGTCGAGTGTCACCATGCCTGCGGCGAGCACAAAGGCGCATGACTGGTGCGGCGGCCTCAAGAGGCCCCCGTGCATCGGGTATCGGGAGGAAGGGTCTGTGCCGGTTATGGATGGCTCGACCCCGGAGATCGTTGCGCGATACGCCGCGGTGCTGAAGCAAGAGGAGGTCCGCGAGGAACTGGAGCGGCTGTTTCGGTCCCGGTGGCCCGGACAACCGGCGGGAGAGATGAACCTCCGAGTCCTCAAGGCCCATAAGCGTCGGTGCACGTTCGAGACCTCGTTCGGGTCCGAGGATTCCGCCCGAGGGATCATCGCGAAGGTGTACCAACGCGATCGCTCGGATGTGTTCACCGCGATGGAGTCCCTCGTCGCCGCGGGATTCGGCGGCACGTCGGAGTTCGCGATCCCGTTGCCATTGGCATATCTGGCGACGCCGCACGTCCTGGTGCAGGAGAAGGTTTCCGGGATCCAGGCGATGGAGATTTTCATGGGCGATGAGGCGGAGAAGCAATTCTCCGCGGCCCGGCGCTGCGGGGCGTGGCTGGGGCATTTCCACATGAAGGGGCCGCAGGAGGGCCATCTCAACGATCCGGGCGAGCTGCTCGTGAGCGTCCGGTATTGGGCCGGCGCGCTCCAGGAGGCCGGCGGGCCGCTCGCGAGCAAGGCCGAGTTGCTCCTACGCAAACTCGAAGCCGCCGTGCCGGCGGCGCTCGGCGGGTTCGCGCCGCGAGCGGGGCACGGGAGTTACATGCCGGAACACGTGATGCTGAGCGGATCTCGCATGGTGGGGATCGACCTCGACGAGCACGATCTGGCCGACCCGGCTCGCGACCTCGCGTGGTTCATCGTGTCGCTCGAGCGCCTTGGGCTGAAGAAGCAGGGATCACTCCGGATTCACGACCGCGCGATCGAAGAGTTCCTCCGTGCATACGTGGCTGCGGGGCCGCCGAAAGCCCTGAGTCATCTCTCGTTCTACAAGGCCGCGGAATGTTTGCACCGGGCACACCGCGACCGGTACGGCCGCAAGCCTCCGATCCCGGAGTGGAGTGCGATCATGCTCGACGAGGGCCTCGGCGCGCTCGGATGGGTTCGTCCGAACGGCGACCATCCGCCGTCCCCGCCCTGACCGGAATGGAATCGACGGCGAGCGTGTTTTCGGCGTCATGAAGATCCCTCAGGAACCTCCTCGCCCGCTTCCGTAGAAGCCGATTTCCCCTCCGCCCAATTGGCAGCACGATCCGTTTCGGGTCCCCGAGCCAGCGGAAGTCCACGTAGAGTCGGGCCGCGGCGACGATCTCATCGAAGGAATCCGGGGTTCCTCCCGGCCATCGCGATTTCGTGTATTCGCGTTCGCAGCGCTCTTGGACCGG
>VBLU01000186.1 GCA_005879065.1 Methanobacteriota archaeon | reverse complement strand
AGAGACTCACGATGGAGAAGACGATAATCAGCACACCCCAGACGACGTGTTGATGAGGCCTCATGTAGAGCAAGACGCCGAAGATCATCACGACGAGCCCGTTCACTGCACCGATGGCACCAAGCATCGTCAACGCGTTTGCGCCGCCAAGGGGTACGTTCGGCATACTCCCTATGATGTTCCCCAGTGCGGCGATACCGAGGCCCACCAAGAAAATGAAGATCCCGCCGATCAGCGACAACACAAACCCTGCAGTTGGCTTCTCGCCCATGACCGATCCTCTCCCGATTCCGCGAGTTGTATCAAAATACCATTATAAAAGTATTGTGGAACCCGCACGAAGGGAATGACCTTTCGCGACCACACCTTTTATCAGGGGGTATCTGTTGCCTCGTCGGTGATTCCCCCATGGTGCAAGGTTATTGCGTGAAGTGCCGAGCCAAGCGGGAGATCAGTAACGCGGTCGCCGTGAAACTGAAGAACGGCAAGCCCGCGATGAAGGGCAAATGTCCCGTCTGTGGCACAACGATCATGCGAATCGGCGCCGCGAAGTAGGCCGCGCCGGCCCATTTTCTCACATCGGAGATTCTCGGCGACGAGATTATTAATACGCCCAGGGGCTAGCCAGACCTCTGGTGCGACCGTGAAGGTTCCGGACATCAAGGTGACGCCCCCCGGACCGAAGGCCCGCGAGATCGTGGAACGGGACCGCACCTATCTCGCGACGACGACGAAATCGGCCCCGATCGTGATCCGACGGGCGTCCGGCTCCGTGGTCGAGGATGTGGACGGAAACCTACTCATCGACTTTTCGTCCGGCATCTCGGTCCTGAACGTCGGACACGCGCACCCGAAGGTCGTCGAGGCGATCTCGAAGCAGGCCGCGGACTTCACCCACTTCGCCGGCACGGACTTCTACTACGACATCCAGGCGCGCCTCGCGGAACGCCTCGGGAAAATGACCCCCGGCAAGCATCGGAAGAAGGTCTTCTTCGGGAACTCCGGCACGGAGGCGAACGAGGCCGCGATCAAGGTCGCCAAGTCCCACAAGAAGCGACATATGTTCCTCGCGTTCCTCGGCGCGTTCCACGGGCGGACCCAGGGCGCCCTCGCGCTGACCGCGAGCAAGGCGAAGCAACGGGCGGGGTTCTTCCCGACGATGCCGGGAGCCGTCCACATCCCCTACGCATACTGCTACCGATGCCCGTACAAGCTCGAATATCCCTCGTGTGACCTCTATTGCGCGAACATCATCGAGGACGCATACCTGACGACGGTCGCACCGCCCGAGGACGTCGCGGGCATCTTCGTGGAACCGGTGCAAGGCGAGGGAGGCTACATCGTCCCACCACCCGGATGGATGGACCGGATCGCGAAGATCGCGAAGGACCACGACTTTCTGCTCATCGACGACGAGGTCCAATCGGGCCTCGGCCGCACGGGGAAGATGTGGGGCATCGAGCACTCGAAGGCCGTGCCTGATATCCTGACGACGGCGAAGTCGATCGCATCCGGCCTCCCGATGGGCGCGGCCGTGTATCGGGCCGATCTGGACTACCCGGAGAGTGGGAAGCACTCGAACACATTCGGCGGGAATCCGGTCGCATGCGCCGCCTCCCTAGCCACCCTCGATGTGATGGAGCAGGACGACCTCGTCGCACGGAGTGCGAAGACGGGGGACTACATGGCCAAGCGTTTGGACGAGATGAAGGAACGGTACGAGTTCATCGGCGACCGCCGCGGCCTGGGGATGATGCAGGCGACGGAGTTCGTCGTATCGAGACAATCGAAGAAAGCGGATCCGAAGATTCGCGACGCGATCGAGGAGGACGCGTACAAACACGGCCTGATCCTGTTGCCGTGCGGGGAATCGTCTCTCCGCTACATCCCCGCGCTGAACATCCCGAAGGATGTCCTCGATGCCGGCCTTGAGGTGCTCGAAGGGTGCTTCAAGCGCGCGGCGACATCATAACGCCATGTTGCCACGTGATTCGGTGCCCGACCCCCTCTCCTGGGTCCGGTGACATTCAAATAGGGAGGTGCGTTTGCACCCGTCATGGCGGCGGGAGGAAGTGCGCCCCCGGTGGAAGCAATGCGGGGAGCAAAGGGCGTTTCGGTTATTATCGTCGCGGTCGTGGCAATCGTCGTCTTCGGGGCTGGCGTTGGAGTCGGATGGCTCGTCTTTTCCGCCCCACCGACGAAAGTCTCGAAGCTGTTTCTCGGGACGAATACCCCGTTTCCGCCGTTCGAGTCCCGCAATGCGACGACAGACGTACTTGAGGGGTTCGACATCGAAGTAATTCAGACGATCGTCCAGCGCGGCTGGGGCTACACCGCGTGCAGCGATACGGTCAAGGATCGCTGCTACGAGTGGAACGACTTCCGGGACTTCTCCGCGTTGCTGGCCGCGGTGAGCGTCGGGCGCATGGACATTGCGGTGGGAGCCATCACCATGAACGGGGCCCCTGGGGCCGAACGCAACAAGTCGATGGATTTCTCCAACCCGTACTATCTTTCAAACCAAGGCATCCTGAAGCGAGCTAACGACAACAGGGCGTACTGTGCCGCTGCCGTGTGCACGGTTGCGGAGCTCAACACGACGACGCTAAAAATCGGCGCCCAGGCAATCACTACAAGCGA
>VBLU01000178.1 GCA_005879065.1 Methanobacteriota archaeon | reverse complement strand
GACGACCTTCGGTCGGAGACGGACGAGCGTCCTGATCGTGCCTTCGAGGTCTGCGAGCTCCATGCGGATTGCGCCGGGGATCGCACCGCCCGCGTAGGTGGCCTGGACCGGGAAGCCGCGGGCCTTCGCCTCCTCGACGAGGTGCTGGCCGAGGAGCCCGCTTCCTCCGATCACGAGTACGTCGGACAATGGCCGCCCGATGCGTCGGCCGACTCAAATCCTTTCGCCGTCGAAGGGTTTTCAAACATGGCCGGCTTCCGTCGGACCGATGACGCGCCTCCTCGTTACCGGTGGAGCCGGATTCATCGGCTCGAACTTCACCCGAAGAGCGGTGGGGCAAGGACATGACGTCGTCGTCCTCGACAAGCTCACCTATGCCGGGAACAAGGAGAATCTGCGGGACCTCCTGGACGCCAAGAACATTCGTTTCGTGAAGGGAGATGTGTGCGACCAAGGCCTGGTCGCCGACCTGGCTGCCCAGGCCGATGCGGTCGTGCACTTCGCGGCAGAGACCCATGTGGATCGCTCGATCCTGGAAGCCGGAAACTTCGTGCAGACGGATGTTGTGGGCACGTTCTCGGTCCTCGAGGGCTGCCGCAAGACCAACGTCGATCGGGTGATCCAGATCTCGACCGATGAGGTGTACGGGGAGGCGGAAGGGAATCCATGTCGCGAGGATGCGCCCCTCATGCCGAAGAGCCCGTACGCCGCGAGCAAGGCGGGGGCGGACCGGTTGGCCTATTCCTATTTCGCGACGTATGGGTTGCCGGTCGTCATCTCGCGGTGCACGAACAACTATGGACCGTACCAGCATCCGGAGAAGCTGATCCCACTCTTCGTAACGAACGCGCTGGAGGACAAGCCCCTCCCCGTGTATGGCACGGGAAAGAATACCCGGGACTGGATCCACGTGGACGACCATTGCGCCGCCCTCGACCTGCTCCTCGAGGCGAAGGGCGTGGAGGGTGAAGTCTTCAACATCGGCGCGTCAGAGGAGTACTCTGTGAACGAAATCGGGACCGCGATTCTCAACACGCTTGGAAAGCCGAAAACTCTCCTGAAGAGCGTGGCCGATCGACCGGGGCACGTCCGGCGACACGCAGTCGAAACCAAGAAGATTCGGTCGAAACTCGGCTGGAAGCCATCCCGATCCTTTACCCAGGGTCTGACGGAGACCATGCAGTGGTACCGCGAGCATGAGGCGTGGTGGAAACCGATTAAGGCGGGAAGCTACCGGGACTACCATTCGGCTCAGCACCACGGCGCTGATTGAAGGGGGCCTCGTGTCGTTTCACTCGCGGCGGCACGTTGACCGCCGACCCACCGCTCCCCGACGAGGACGATCTTGGGGGACATCTTACGGATGCGCACGCGACAATCACTTCATCCTGAAACATAAGGGGTCGGCCCTGGTTTCACGCTAGGTCTCTATGAGGCGCAGCCAGGTGACCACGTCAAGGGTTCGTTCGCGACCGGCGGCGACAGGGGATTAGCCATGCCCTTTTGACCCTAGATTCTCATTCACCGTAAGGTTCGGGAACATTCCTTGGCGTCTACCCTGGGAGGCGTTTCGGCTGCACTGTTCATCCTAGCTCTCGCGCTGTTGTACTGGCATTTTCTGGGCTACGTGATAGCTATGGCGATCATGCGGCGACGAAGGAAAACCACCCCAGCGTTGGAAGAGCCTCCGACCTTGAGCGTTGTAATCCCCGTGTACAACGAGGCGAATAACCTTCGCTCTCGGGTGGAGAATCTTCTCAGTCAAGACTATTCTCAGGATCGTGTGGAAATTATCATCGTCGAATCGGGTTCTACGGACGGCACGGCGGAGGCCGCCCGAGAGCTCGAAGCCCGGACCCCCAATCTCCGAGTCCTCATTCAACCGGCGCGACTTGGAAAGGCTTCGGCCGTCGCCGAGGCTAAGCGAGTGGCCAAAGGCTCGATCATCGTCGTTACGGACGCAAACACAGTTTACGACCGCAGCACCTTGGCTAAACTAGTGGAGCCCTTCAGCGATGCCCGGATAGGCGGGGTTGGAGGCCGATTTGTCCCGAAAAACGTCAGTGACCCAGCCGCAGCAGGGAGCGCCCTGTACTGGTCGATCGAGGAAATCCTCCGCGCAGGTGAGGCCGCGCTCGACAGCTGTTGCACTTTCCACGGTGAGGTGTACGCATGGCGTCGCGACCTTGTGGAGCCTGACCCGGAAGCAATTATCGACGACCTGGATTCCGCGATTCAGATTCGCAAAAAAGGATACCGGATCGGATACGCGCCCGAGGCGGTTGCGTTCGAAGTTGTCCCGACGTCCGCCGGTGACATGGCAATCCAATGGAAGAAGAACGCCCTCGGGGCGATTCAGTGCGCGTTTCGACACGCACGGTTTCTGTGGACAGCGCCCAACTATTACACGTACCTAATTTTTCCTTCCCATAAGGGGCTGCAAGTCCTTCAGCCGTTTCTACTCTTGCTGGCGGCCGCGGGCCTCCTGGGAGTCGTCCTCACGGGTGCTTACGATCTTCCGCTAATCGCCAGTTTTCTGAGCTGGATTGTGATCTCGGTCGTCAGCGCATCGCTCGCATCCGTCGAGATTCGGCGAGAATCAGGGAGTCGGCCCGGCTCGTTAGTGAAGCCAGTGGTGTGGATACGGACCTTCTTCGCGTTTCAGTGGGCGGTCTTGCTAGCTTGGAGAGACTACGTCC
>VBLU01000036.1 GCA_005879065.1 Methanobacteriota archaeon | reverse complement strand
TCCAGCCTCCCGGGTTCCCGAGGCTGATCAGCGGCGTCGTCTTCCTGTCGGCCCTCTCCGTCGCCGGGTCCGACACCCTCGCGAGCGAGATCGGCGTCCTCTCCCGACACACGTACCTCATCACGAACGGGAAACCGGTTCCTCCGGGGACGGACGGCGGCGTCTCCCTGCTCGGGACCCTATGCGCCCTCGGGGCGGCCGTGTACACGTCGGTCGTGGGATGGTTCGTCCTCTCGTACCTGGCCGGCATCTACGGCCTCCGACCGACCATGCCCTTGTCCCCGGTCTACCTGATCCTTCCTCTGGGAATCGGATTCCTCGGATGCCAGATCGACAGCGTGATCGGTGCGACCCTGGAACGCCGCGGGCTCGTGAACAAGAAGACGAACAACCTGATCTCGACCGTCTCCGGCGGGATCCTAGCGTACCTGATCCTTCTCGCCGCGGGCCCGCTACCGGTGGCCTAGGGCCTTCTTGATCCACGAGACGCCTTCCTCGGCGAGCGCGTCTGCACGGGCGGGCGTCTTCGCCTCCGCATAGACACGGAAGATCGGCTCCGTCCCCGAAGGGCGGACGAGGACCGCTCCGTCCGATTCCAGGATCTTCACTCCGTCGGTAGAGTCCACCTTTCGCCCCTTCGCGAGCTCGACGATCGCGGCGAGGACGGCCTCCCGACGTTCCACCGGGACGTCGACGTTCGCCTTCTTGATATGGTATTGCGGGAGCGCCGCGACGAGCGCGGACAGCGACTTCCCCTCGTGGGCGAGGAGCTCGAGCATCTTCGCCGCCGACATGGCCCCGTCGCGGCAAAACTGATGTTCCGGGAAAATGACGCCGCCGTTTTCCTCCCCCCCGAAGACGGCGCCGGACTCGAACATCGCGCGAGCGACGATCGGCGAGCCGACGCGGGTGCGGATCAGCTTCCCTCCCGAGGCGCGGACGACGTCCTCGACGACGCTCGACGTGCTCACCGGCGTCACGACGGTCCCCCCGCGGCCCTTCACGGCGGCCCGAGCGAGGAGCGCGAGCGCCTTGTCCCCGACGACGAACGCACCTTTGTCATCCACGAACGTGGCGCGGTCCGCGTCCCCGTCGTGCGCGATCCCGAGGTCTGCATGGACCTCCGACACGACCCGCATGAGATCGCCGAGATGGTCGGGTGTGGGCTCCGGCAACCGTCCTGGAAAGGCGCCGTCCGGTTGCGCGTTCAGGGACAGGACGCGACATCCGAGGGAGCGCAGAAGGTACGGAGTCACGACGCACCCGGCCCCGTTTCCCGGATCGACGACGACCATCGGATTCCGCTTGCGGATCGCCTCGGCGTCCACCTTCGCCTCGATCGCCTCCATGTACCGAGGGATGGCCGTATCGTCCACCCGGCTCGAGCCGACGTCGGACCAGGCCGCGGCGTGGAATCGGTCCTCAAAGAGGATCGCCTCAATCGATTCCTCGTCCTCCCGTCGCATCTCCATCCCGTGGGCGTCGATCGCCTTGAGGCCGTTGAACTCCCGCGGATTGTGCGAGGCCGTGACGACGATGGCCCCTTTCAGATGCCCGGACTTGGCGACAAAGTACTGCGCGCACGGCGTGGGCACCATGCCCAGGTCGATCACGTCGCATCCCGCGGACATGAGGCCGGAGGCCGCGGCCCGGGCGAGCATCGGTCCGCTCAGCCGCGGATCCCGGGCGAGTCCGACCGGGCCGCCCTCGAAGAACGTCCCGATCGCGCGGCCGACCTTGACCGCGAGGTCCGCGTTCATCGCCTCGCCGACGACGCCGCGGATGCCGTTCGTGCCGAAGAGGCGGGTCATGCCGCCACCCGGTCGTCGAGGACCTCCGCATGGGGAGGGACCTGCACGCCGTCCTCCAGGATGCTGTCCCGCACGTGCGCACCCTCGCCAATCGCGGCCCCGGCCCCGATGATCGAGGACGCGATATCGACTTTGTCGTCCACGCTCACCGCCTCGAGGAGCGTCGCGTTCACGACGGACGCGCGACCGACCTTGCAGGACTTGCCGAGGACCACGTCAGGACCGAGTCGACCTTCGACGAAGGACCCCGCGCCCACGTAGACCGGAGGCCGCAGGCTCCCCGCGGTGACGTCCGCCTCCGGCGCAATCTTGGCACGACCGGCGGCGAGGAGGAGGTGTTGAGCGGTCAGGTAATTCGCAAGAGTCCCGGCATCCGACCACCAGCCCTCAAACCGGTAGGGCGTGAGGCCTTGCGCGATCAGCCCGGGGAAGACCTCGCGCTCCATGGAGACGGGTCGGCCTCGCTCGATGAAGTCGAACACCCCGGGCTCGAAGACGTAGCGCCCGGCATTCACCAGATGGCTCGCGGTCTCGCCCCTCGCCGGTTTCTCGACGAACCGCGCGATTCGGCCTTTCACGATCTCGACGGCGCCGAAGTCGGAGGGATCGTCCACGCGCCCCACCGCGATCGTCCCGATGCCTCCCGCCTTGCGGTGGGTCTGCACGAGGCTGTCGAAGTCAATCGTGTCGACGATGTCGCCATTGTATACCGCGAACGGACCGCGAAGGTACCGCTCCACATTCTTCAGGGCGCCGCCGGTCCCGAGTGGAGTCGGCTCGTCGACGACCCGGACCGCGATCCGGGATTCGTGTTCCCGGAAGAAGTCGCGCACCTGTTCGAAGAGGTAATTCACGGCGATGATCGCCTCGTCGCACGAGGGCGGGAGGGAGTCGAGGATGTGCAGGACGAGAGGCCGGTCGACGAGAGGGATCAAGGCTTTCGGGCGCGTCAGCGTGAGGGGGCGCAGCCTCTTGCCGAAGCCTCCGGCGACGATCACGAGCTGCATCCGCTCTCCGATGAGGGGGCGCGGTTATGTATTTTCTGGCCTCGCGTTTCACTTCGGGACGATCGTGACGACGTTGTTTCCCCGGAGGACGACGGTCCCGACGCGGCGCACGTTGTCTTCCTTCGTCTCTTCCGTGTCCTCGAGGACCATGTTCATGTAGTCGTCATATCCGACGAGCTTCCCTTCGAGGATCCGGTTGTCCTTGAGGAGCAACTGAACGCGCTTGTTGATGGATTTTTCTAACACATTAAGAGGCATCACCATAGAAGGACATTCCCCCCTTCCGCAGCCGCCATATTTCGTGTTTGCACTTAAGACTTTTCGTTCGCGGTCCCTGGTTCTCGCAAACGATGCCCCAACCGGGAACGTTTTTATCGCGTGCGACCCATGTGCGGTCGATGGAACGGAAGAAGGTCGGCGAGGTCTTCCACTTCTTCGGCCACATCGGGGTCGCGGCGATCAAGCTCACCGACGGCTCCCTTGCGGTGGGAGACACCGTGCAGATCCAAGGGCCGACGACGAACCTCGAGCAGCCCGTGGACTCGCTGCAGATCGAACATGGGGCCGTGTCGAACGCGGCGCAGGGCCAGGAAGTCGGGATGAAGGTACGCGACCGCGTTCGGGAAAAGGACTTCGTCTACAAGCTCGTCGGGCCATCGGAGGCCGCTCCCGCGCCGAAGACGGCCGCGAGAAAACCCGTGGCGAAAAAGGCCCCGCCGAAGAAAGCCCGTCCAAAGAAGCGGACCGAGAAGAAACGGGCTGCCAAGAAACGGCGCGCGAAGAGTCCGACGAGGGCTAGAAAAGCCAGCCGCGCACCGCGTAAAAGAGCGCGCCCAAGCTCCCGAAAATCGCGACGCCGTTCAAGATGACGTCGAGGAACGCCTCCGCCGAACGGCCTTTGAAACCGGCATCCATGAGCATGAACTTCAGCCGGTGCGTCCCGTGGAACAGGGATCCGCCGATCAGGACGAAGAAGAACAGCCGGACGAGCGGCTCCTTCCAGTGTCCGCCGAACGTCGAGTAAGCCGCCGGATCCGTGGGCCACAGATGGAACGGAGCGGCGAAGAACAGCAGGAAGAGGGTCACCGGGAACAGGAAAGCGGTGATGAAGCCGCCCAAAGAGAAGAGGCTCCAGAAGATCGGTTCGAGGAGCACCTCCGCAGGCGCCTCAGCGTCCGCATGGACGGTGTCGCGGCCCGGATTCCAGGCGAGCGATTCCTGGGCGGAGCCAATTTCCTCGGCGATGTCAGATCCCCCCGAAGATCAAATAGACGACGGCGCCAGAGACTCCGAGCCACAGGAGCACGTTGATTCCGAAGACGACCTTCCAGGGAAGCGGTTGCCGCGTGAACTGGATCGGCTGGGCCTTCCCGATCAGCATGAACCAGGTGAGCGCATGCCACACCACGAGGGCGAAGAGGACGACGTTCAGATAGAGGACCGGCGGCGTCCGCAACAGGTCCAGAAAGGCCGTGTACGCAGACTCACCGGCTCGAAGTTGGACGAGCATGTTCAGGAGGACGAGGCCGTACAGGGCGCAGATGACGCCGCCCGCTTCCCGCAGTTGGAACATCAGGTATCGCCGGTTCCGGAGCCACCAGCCCGGGCGGCGTTTCCAGGCATACTCTCGGCTCGTCATGGGCATCACCGCGACGAGGAGCCGGGCATCAGGAGCCGCCGCATGTGCCGCATCGTCGCCAGGAATTTGAGCGTCTGAATTGCCGCGGCCGGATCCACGTCTTTCGGGCAGACGACGGAACACTCGCCCACGAAGGTGCATTCCCAGACGCCCGTCCTCGTGTTCAACCGCGCGAGGCGCGCGTCCGCTCCCTCGTCGCGGGTGTCGCGGTTGTATCGGAGGGCGAGGGCCGACGCCGCGGGCCCGACGAACTCCGGACTCGACCCGAAGACGGGACACGCCGCGTAACAGAGCATGCAGTTGATGCACAAGCTCTGCTGCCGGTAGGCCTCCACATCCTCCGGATATTGGACGTACTCCTTCGTCAGGTCCCCCCAGTCCTTCCGGACGATGTACGGCGTCACGGAGGCGAGCTTCCTCAGGAAATCGTCGAAGTCCACGACCAGGTCCTTAAGGATCGGGAAGTTGGAGAGAGGTTCGACCGTCACCGCGCCCTTGTGGACGTCGCGGACGTACGTGCCGCACGTGAGCCGCGGCTGGCCGTTCACGTCCGCGCCGCAGGATCCGCAGATGCCCATGCGGCACGACCAGCGGAACGTGAGGGTCGGGTCGATGTGATCCTTGATGTAATTCAGGCCGTCCAACACGACCATGTCGCTCCGGTACGGGATCGTGTATTCCTGGAACGTGGGCCGACCGCCGGATTCTGGCCGGTACCGCTTGACCCGAAAGACGACGTCTGATGCGGCCATCAGTACTTCCTCTCCACCGGTTGCCACTTCGTGACCGTCACGGGCACGTAGTCGATCCGAGGCGGGCCGTCCGTGCGGAATGCGAGCGTGTGTTTCAGGTAGTTCGCATCGTCCCGCTGCGGAAAGTCGGTGCGGCTGTGCGCGCCCCGGGACTCGCGGCGATTCCGCGCGCTGTGCGCGATCGCCAACGCAACGTCGAGCATGAAGTCCAGCTCGAGGACGGCCGTCAGTTCCGTATTAAAGACGCGATCCTTGTCCGCGAGCCCCACCGCGGCGAATCGGTCCCGCATCTTGCCCAGCATGCCGCAGGCGTCTGCGAGGGCGGACTCCTCTCGGAATATCCCTACGTCGCGCTCCATGAGCTGCTGCATCTCGACCCGCAGACCCGCGACGGTCTCCTTCGCGCGCTCCCGGCCCAGGACGCCGTCGAACACGCGGGCCTCCTCCTTCTTCAGGGCCTCCCTCGCGGCGGCCCCCCGCGGGTAGCTCGCCTTCTTCTTGGCGAATCCGGCCGCGGCGAGCCCGCACGCGGCGCCGAAAACCAAGCACTCGCTCAGGCTGTTCGAGCCGAGCCGGTTCGCCCCGTTGATCGAGACACAGGCCGTCTCGCCGACGGCGTACAGGCCAGGCAACGTCGTCTCGCCCTTCCCATTCGTCGACACGCCACCCATGATGTAGTGCTGCCCCGGCCGCACCGGGATGAGTTCGTGGATCGGGTCGAGTCCCATGTATTTCTCCACGAGCTCGCGGACCATCGGGATCCGTTCGTTGATCTTCTTCGCGCCGAGATGCCGCAGGTCGAGGCCCATGTACAGGCCGTACGGCCCTTCGAACGCCCGACCCGCCTTCATCTCCTGGATCATCGCTCGGGAGAGGATGTCCCGCGGCCCGAGCTCCATCTTGCTGGGCAGGTAGCGCTGCATGTACCGCTCGCCGTCCTTGTTGACGAGGTAGCCGCCCTCTCCGCGCGCGGCTTCCGTGATCAGGATGCCGGTGCCCGGAAGGCACGTCGGGTGGAACTGGACCATCTCCATGTCCTTCAGCGGGACGCCCGCCCGATAGGCGAGTGCCATCCCATCTCCCGTCTTGATGAAACCGTTCGTCGTGAACTCGTAGACGCGACCACAGCCGCCCGTCGCGAGGATCGTCGCCTTCCCTTGGATCGCGACCATCGTCCCGCCACGCAGATTCATGGCGACGACGCCGGCGCACGCCCCGCCGTCGACGATGAGGCTCGTGACGAAGTACTCGTCGAACCGATGGATGCGGTCGTACTTCATCGACGTTTGGAAGAGCGTGTGGAGGATGTGGAAGCCGACCTTGTCCGCGGCATACACGGTCCGCTTCACGGACATGCCTCCGAACGCGCGTTACCGGGCCACGAAGAACTCGACCGCGTCCTGGTCGGCGAGGAAGTCGGATCCCTTGATCGTGTCGAGGGCGTGGAGTTCGAAGGAGTCGTAATCGCGTAACACGGCCGCGGTCCCGCCCTCCGCGGACACCGTGTGGCTCCGCATGGGATAGACCTTCGAGACGAGGGCGATCGTCAACTCCGGATCCGCTTCCGCGGCGGCGATGGCGGCGCGAAGACCCGCCGCCCCTCCACCGACGACGACGATGTCGAAGGAGGTCCGTTCCACGGAGTCCGGAAATCCGGTGGAAGAATAAGCTTTTGGAACGTACCGCGAAAGCCTCGAGTATCCAGAGGCATTGACTCGAATCGCATTGGGCGCATCTCCCCAGAGGAGGGGCTTGTTTCCTCGGTGGCAGGACTTGACGCCGCGACGTGCGCGGAACCCTCAAGTAGCGCCGTCCTCTTGGTCGCGCTTCATGGAGGTCGTCCGCGTCGAAGGTCTAGGGAAAACATACCCCGGCGGGACGAAGGCCCTCGAGGGCGTCTCCTTCTCGATTGAAAGGGGCCAGATCTTCTGTTTGCTCGGCCGCAACGGCGCGGGCAAGACGACCCTCCTGCGGATCCTCGCGACCCAACTCAAGCCGACCGCGGGTCGCGCGTTCGTCCTGGGCCACGACGTGCTCCAGGACCCGAAGGCGATCCGTCCGCACATCGCGGTCGTCCCGCAGGAAGCCCGACCGCAGATGATGCTCTCGCCCTACGATCACATCCTCTACTTCTGCCTGATCCGCGGCCGGTCGCGAGCGGACGCCCGCGAACGGACCCGCAAGGTGATGGACGATCTGGGCCTCTGGGAGCATCGCGACAAGCTCGCCTCGGACTTGTCCGGCGGGTTGCGTCAGCGACTGATCATCGCGATGGCGCTGGTCGCTGACCCGGAGGTCCTGTTCCTCGACGAGCCGACGATCGGGCTCGACCCGCTCGGTCGGCGTTCCGTCTGGCACATGTTGCGAGAGCTGACCCGGAAAGGCGCGACGATCCTCCTGACGACACACTACCTCGACGAAGCAGAGATGCTCGCAGACGATCTGCTCATCGTGGACAAGGGACGGACCGCGTTCCTCGGGACCGTGGAGGCGGCCAAAGGGGACACCGGCGTCGGGATGCGCGTGATCGTCGAGCCGCCGGCCGGGAATGGAACAGGTCCGCCCGAGGTCCTCGAACCCCGATCCGCGGAGGAGGTCCTCGCCATCGTCGAGCGCGGCCTCCGTGAGAAGCGCAAGGTCACGTTCAAGCCGGCGAGCCTCGAAGAGGCGTTCATCAAGATCGTGGGGGGATCGATTGAAGTCGAGGATACGTGAGGCCCTTTACATCGGACTGTTCGACGCCCTGCCGCTCCTCCGGGACCCGATGCTCCTCGTCGTGATCAGCCTCTTCTCGTTCCTGCCGGTTATCTTCATCTTCGTGTTCGCGGACCAAAAGTCCGCCATGCAATCCCTGGTCGGGGCGATCGTCCTCACGTTTTCGTTCACGGGCCTCTTCGCCTCGCAGAGCGTATACTTCAACAAGCAGTGGTTCCGCTTCCAGGACATGTTGGTCGCTTCGAAAGTGTCTCCCGCCTCCTACGCGGTCGGATTGTCCGTGAGCGGTCTTGTCGTCGCACTGCCCGGGGTCCTCGTGGCCTTGGTCCTCCTCCTATTGTCTGGGCCGGCCCCCGCATTCGGAATCCTCGTCGCCCTCGCGACCTCCCTCCTCCTTTGGATCGGCTTGGTCTTCGTCGGGTTCGCGATCGGAGCGACGACGAAGAACGCGCGGCGCGCGAACTCGATCCCACAGGTCCTCAGCATCGCCCTCGGCTTCCTGCCTCCCGTGTACTATCCACTTTCCAAGTTGGATGCCTACCCGGCCGCCCAGGCCTTCGCGATGCTGATCCCCACGACGCACGCCGCGCAACTGGCGAAGTATTACTTCGGCCTCGTCGACATCCCGGGCTGGCAGGTGGCCCTCGGATGGGCCTACCTGCTCGGCTTCGCCGCGCTCATGGGCTTCCTCGCGTCCCGACGGGCGCATTGGGTCGACCCGTAGCCCGTCATCGGGGCCGGATCGACCCCGGACTCGGATCAGGCTCTCCGACCCGAGCTCACCGCGGGCACGCGGGGGCGGACCGGCACGGCACTCGGCAGGCGAGCGCCCGCCTCGATGAGGACGCAGGCGGCCATCGCGGTCAGGAATCCGTATCCGATGGAGATCGCCGCATCGCCGCCCGGTGCCTGCTGGTTGAATTGGTACGCAGCGACGTACAGCAGCCCGGCGTAGAGCAGGAGGATGAGCACCCCGAAGGTGCCGAAGTGCCGGGTCCTCTCACCGATCCCGCCAATGGCGATCGCGGCGGCCGCGCTCACCAGGAGCGAACCGAACGCGATCCACAGGTACGGACCGGACACGAGCGTGTTCATGAGTTCCGTCACCTGGATGCCGGTATACGATCCGGCGGGCAGCTGAGGCTGGTTCCCCGAAAGGGTGAACCACGTGACGTACGTCGACGGAAATGTCGACGGAAGCACGAGGCTCCCGAAGAGGCTCACGAGTAAGAGCGCGGCGCCGAGGACCAGCAGGCCTCGACCGGCTCCCGAGATTCTCCTCATGACGACCATGGATGTTGAAGACCGGAATCCGTCAAATACCTTTTGGAACCCGGTGGTCGAAGGGCACTACGTAACACGTCGCTCAGGATTCGGTCGCCATTCGTGCGAGATTCGGGCAGGATCGTGGAAAACGCGGATGGCCTCGGGTCGTCTCGGCCCGCCCGAGGAAAGCCTCAGGAGGTGAACACGAGTGAAGACAACGGTCGCCGTCGCCTTGATCGCCGTCCTGGCGGTCCTCGTGGCGGGCGCGTTCGCGGTGAACGCGGTGACCGCGTCCGGATCGGTCGCGTCGACGAATGCGTCGGCCACGGGATCGGTCACCGGCGCGGGGAACGCCACCGCCGGACACACCTGTGACCGCACGAATACGACCGCCGCGGCGAGCGGGTCCACGACCGGAGGTTGAGCCCAAGGCCCATGGCCTCCTCCCCACCGGGACAGGACGCCCCATTCCCTGTCCCCCTTTTTCCGGGGTCGTCGGCAAGGTACAACTATCGCAGCGGTCTTGCCCGCGACGGTCGCGGTGGACAGCCTCGAACGAGTCCTGTGGTGGCTGTTTCGGAGCAGCATCGGGGCGGCCACCCGGGCCCGGGTCCTGCTCGCGATCCGGGAGGAGCCGCGGAACGCGCAGCAGCTCGCGGGGGCCTTGGTCCTGGACTACAAGACGGTCCGGCACCATCTTCGCGTCCTCGGGAAGAATGGTCTCGTCACGACCGCGGGAGAGCGGTACGGACAGGTGTACTTCCTCTCTCCCTCCATGGAAAGCCATTGGACCGTCTTCGAAAGCATCGTGAAGGACATGAAAACCAGAGGTGATCGGCGTGCAGCCAAGTGATCGGAAATGGGGAATGAACCCGGCGTTGTGGACCGCAGTCGTGCTCGCGATCGGACTCGCGATCGGAATCGCCCTGGCCCTCGTCCCGCGACCCGGGAGGCCCGGGCCGGGTCCCCGCATCGATCCGTTCGAGACGCTCGAAGACATCGACGTGATCGTGTCGACGGTCGGGCTCGCCTTGCTGTCCGCCCTCTTTGTCGTCTACGCGAAGACGTATGCCGACACCGGAGCGCGGTCCGCCCTAGGACTGATCTTCGTCCTCGCGGCCTTCCTTTTCGAGGGCGTCCTGACGTCGCCCATCCTGTTCGGTGCGTTCGGCCACGCCCTCGGCGAACTCGGACCGTTCGTGCTCGTGGCGCATGGCTTCCGGACCGCGGCTTTCGCGGCCTTTCTGTACTTGAGTCTGCAGTGAGCCGCGCGGTCCGCGATCAGGGAGCCGGACCCGCTACTCGGGCCGAGCCTCGACTTCGGCCAGCCACTTCCGGACCTCGTCGACGGCCCCCGGGTCCTCGAGGGTCGTGGTGTCGCCGATCTCTTGGCCGGACACCAGGGACCGGATCACGCGTCGCATGATCTTCCCGCTCCGCGTCTTCGGGAGCTTCTCCGTAATGTAGACGTCGTCCGGGACCGCGATGGCTCCGATCGCCTCCCGCACGTGTTTCTGCAGCTCCTTCTTGAGGGCGTCCGACCGCGCCTCCCCTTTCTTGAGGACGACATAGGCGACGAGGGATTGCCCTTTGACCGGATGCGGCTTCCCGACGACCGCGGCCTCCGCGACCTTGCCATGGCTCACGAGGGCGGACTCCACCTCCATCGTACCGATCCGGTGGCCTGCGACGTTGATCACGTCGTCGATGCGGCCCATGAGCCAGAAGTAGTCGTCCTCGTCCGTGCGGGCTCCGTCCCCCGTGAAGTATTTGCCCGGGACCTGGGACCAGTACACCTGCTTGTACCGCTCGGGATCCTTGTACAGGGTCTGGAGCATGGCGGGCCAAGGCTTCTTGATCACGAGATAGCCGCCCTTGTTCACGGGGACGGGATGGCCCTTTTCGTCGACGACCTCCGCGTCGATCCCCGGAAACGGTTGGGTTGCGGATCCCGGCTTCGTGGTGGTGACGCCTGGGAGCGGTGTGATCAGGATCATCCCGGTCTCCGTCTGCCACCACGTGTCCACGATCGGACAGCGGCCCCCGCCGATCGTCTTCTGGTACCACCGCCAGGCCTCCGGGTTGATTGGCTCACCGACGGTGCCGAGGAGACGGAGACTCGACAGGTCATGCCGTTTCGGGTGCTCGTCGCCCCACCGCATGAACGCCCGGATCGCGGTCGGGGCCGTGTACAGGATCGTGATGTCGTATTCCTCGACCATCCGCCAGAATCGGTCGGGCTCCGGCCAATCCGGTGCGCCTTCGTACATGAAGACGCTCGCGCCGTTCGCGAGGGGACCGTACACGATGTACGAGTGGCCCGTGACCCACCCGATGTCCGCGGTGCACCAGTACAGGTCCTCGTCCCTCAGGTCAAAAACGTACTTCATCGTCGTCGCGACGCCGACCAGATACCCTCCCGTCGAATGCTGGATCCCCTTCGGCTTCCCCGTCGTGCCGGACGTGTACAGAATGAAGAGCGGGTCCGTGGCGTTCATCGCCTCCGGCTCGCATTCCGCGGCCGCTTTGGCCATGAGATCGTGCCACCAATGGTCGCGCCCCTCCCGCATGGGGACCTCGGCGCCCGTGCGACGGAAGACGACCACATGCCGGACCACGTCGAGGTCCGCGATCGCCTCGTCCACGATCTTCTTCAGCGGGAGGACCGTCCCGCGCCGATAGCCGCCGTCCGCGGTCACGATCACGTGGGACTCCGCATCCTCCGCCCGATCGCGGATCGCGCGGGCGCTGAACCCGCCGAAGATCACGCTGTGGACGGCCCCGATCCGGGCACAGGCGAGCAAGGCGACCGGGAGTTCCGGGATCATCGGCATGTAGATCGTCACGCGGTCGCCGCGCTTCACGCCCAGCCCCTTGAGGACGTTCGCGAACCGGTTCACCTCGCGCCAAAGATCGTGGTACGTCAGCACGCGGCGTTCCCCCGGCTCGCCCTCCCACACGAGCGCGGCCTTGTTCCGCCGCGCTCCCTTGAGGTGCCGGTCGAGGCAGTTCGCGGACATGTTCAGCTTCCCACCCACGAACCACTTTGCGAAGGGCGGGTCCCATTCGAGGACCTTCGACCAGGGGGCCATCCAGGCGAGCCCCTTCGCCATCCGCGCCCAAAAGGCCTCGGGGTCCTTCGCCGCTTCGAGCCGGAACGAGTCGTCCCGGAGCAAGGCCGCTTTCCGGAAGGCCGCCGACGGCCGGTGCTGTTCCTTCTCCTTCAGGAGGCTGTCAATCGTGGCACTGGACACGACCACGCCCAATCACCCGCGGCCCGACCCTTCTCCGGCCGACGTTTCCCCTAGAATCGTTTCATGTAAAAGACGGTAATGAATCACCCTGAACGCACCCGGCCTGCGGAGGCATGCCAGGCGCCCCCGCAGGGGCCGTTGAAACGGACGACGAACACACGTGTGCTCGCCTGTAAACATGCCTCTCTTAGCGGTGTGCCAAGTTGTCTCACGCATGGCGACGGGGGTAGGGTCAGCAGCCGGTAGCTTCGGGGGCGAAAAACAACATTCGATGCGATTCATCGTCGCCGCCTCGGGCGCGGGGACCATAATCGAGTGGTATGACTTCTACATCTTCGGATCCCTCGCAACCTTGATGGCGGTTAAGTTTTTCCATGCGGCCGACACGGGGGCATTCCTTTTGACCCTCGGGACGTTCGCGGCGGGATTCGCGGTGCGGCCATTCGGGGCCGTCGTCTTCGGTCGGATCGGCGACTTGGTCGGTCGAAAGTATGCGTTCCTTCTCACGATCACCATCATGGGCGCAGGAACCACCTTGATTGGAGTCTTACCCGAGTACGCAGTCATCGGCGTCTTGGCGCCGCTCATCCTCCTGGCCCTCCGGGTCGTCCAAGGACTCGCCCTAGGGGGCGAATACGGTGGTGCCGTCGTCTACACCGCGGAACATGCACCGGATGCGCGCCGAGGCTATTGGACGAGCTACATCCAGACGACCGCCACCTTGGGCCTTTTCCTGGCCTTGGGCGTCATCCTCGCACTCCAGCTCGGCCTCGGTACGGCGACGTTCAACGCATGGGGATGGAGGGTCCCGTTCCTGCTCTCGACCGTGCTGGTCGCCGCCTCGCTGTTCATTCGTTGGCAGCTTCGCGAGACCCCCTTGTTCTCGAAGCTCAAGAGAGAAGGTCGGACCTCGAAGCATCCCACTCGAGAAGCCCTCGGAAACTGGGCGAACTGGAAGCTCATCCTGCTCGCCTTGTTCGGCGCGACCGCGGGCCAAGCCGTGGTCTGGTACACGGGCCAGTTCTATTCGCTGTACTTCATGCAGGTGTCCCTCAAGATGGACAAGGTCCTTGCGGCCGAGATCGTGCTCGTCGCCCTCGCCTTGGCGACTCCGTTCTTCATCGTCTTCGGTCGGCTCTCCGACCGGATCGGACGAAAGAAAATCATCATGGCGGGATGCCTTCTCGCGGCGCTGACCTATTATCCGATCTTCGCGGGAATTGCGGCGAACGCATCGCCCCCGAATGTGCCCGTCCTGATCGGGCTCAACTTCATCCTGGTCTTCCACGTCACGATGGTGTACGCCCCGATCGCCGCCTTCCTCGTAGAGTTCTTCCCGGCTCGGATCCGGTACACCTGTCTGTCCGTCCCGTACCACCTGGGGAACGGCGAATTCGGCGGCTTCACACCCGTGATCGCGGTCGCCATCGCGGCCTGGACAGGGAATATCTTCGCCGGCCTGGCCTGGGCGATCGTGATCCCGCTGATGACGTTCGTAATCGGCATGCGTTACTTGCCGGAAACGAAAGACACGAAGATCTGGGAGGAGGTTACCCCGGCACCGGCTATGGGCGGGCCAGCCTCGATGCCGCGCGCCGGGACCGACGTGGGGACGACGATGAAGTGAGGTTCCAAGAGACCTCTCCGTCTCGCGGCCTGCCGACGACCGGACTCAGGGTCTAAGGTCGGAGGACGACCTTGATCGAATCCCTCGCTTGGGCGACGAGACGGAATCCTTTTTTCGCTTCAGCGAGCGGCAGCGTGTGGGTGATCAGGTCCGCCACGGCGACGCGGCGGGTCGCCAGGAGTTCCATCGCCTCCAAAATGTCCCGCGGGCTTCCACCGTACGAGGACGTCATGGTGACTTCCTCGCGCCATACTGCATTGAAGGGAATCTCGATCCGCGCGGTCGGCTCGGACGGGGCGAAGAACAGGATGGTGCCCCCGCGATCCACGCATCCGAGGCCCTGGAGGATCGCTTTGGGAACACCCGTGCACGTGATCACGTAGTCCGCCGGAAGGCCGTCGTTCGCTTCCCGGACCTTCGCGGGAACGTCCTCGCGACCGTCAATGACCGCATCGGCTCCCGCCTTCCGGGCCGCGGCCTTGCGGTATTCGACGATGTCCGTCGCGATCACCTTTGCAGCGCCGGACGCCTTCGCGAGTTTCACGTGGAGGAGACCCGCGACG
>VBLU01000173.1 GCA_005879065.1 Methanobacteriota archaeon | reverse complement strand
GCGTTTTCGCCCAGAACGGTGCGCAGGTCGCGGTCCATGGCCGGGATGTCGCGGCCTTGTGCGCCGTGCGGGAGTCGATCGAGCGCGCCGGGGGGGCGGGCGATTCAGGTCCTCGCCGACACGACCAAGTTCGACGAGGTCGAGACAATGCGCCGCCAGATCGAGCGAGAGCTGGGGCCGATCGAGATCCTCGTCGCCAATGCGGGCGGTAGCTATTCCCCGCCTGGTCCGCTCGAAGACACGACCGAGGACGGGTGGCATGCATCCGTCGAAGGCAATCTCACCGCGACGTTCCTCACGATCAAGAGCATCTTGCCAGGTATGAAGGAGCGGAAGGCCGGCAACATCATCACGATCTCGTCGTCGGCCGGCCGCCGACCCCATCCCCGGTCTCCGATCCCGTATGCTGCGGCGAAAGCAGGCATCCAAATCCTCACGCAAGACTTGGCGGCCCAGGTCGGTCCCTTTGGGATCCGCGTGAATTGCATCGCCCCCGAGACGATCCTCACGGACCGCAACAAGGAGCGCATCCCCGAAACGCAGCGACAGATGTTGATCGATGCACACCCGATCCGACGACTCGGAATGCCCGAGGACGTTGCAGGCGCGGCACTCTTCCTCGCCTCGGACGAAGCGGGCTGGATCACCGGAATCGTACTCGACGTGGCCGGCGGCGCCACGATGGTGTAGCGGGCTTCCGTTGCCTCCGTCGAGCACGGGTCACCCTCCATTTAAAGAGACCCAGATTCGAAGTCTCGCGTCCGCACGTGACATGAACGTCCGTTTCCTCTCTTCGACAACATGGTGGTGGAATCGATGGCAAAGACAACAACGTTCGTCGAAGACGATTTGGCGGAGCTCGGAGAGAACCTGCGCAGGGCGGAATTGCTTGGCGACGTCGTCGTCCTGGGCGATGTCCTGGCTCCGGACTTTCGAGGCATCGGGCCTCGCGGGTTCATCCTGACGAAGGAGGACTGGCTTGCGAAGCACCGGACGGGCGACTTGAAGTACGAGGCGTTCGAACGGAGCGAGATGACGGTGCGGACGTACGGGGACGCGGCGATCATGACGAGCCGCGAGTCCACAAAGGCCTTCTACAAGGGCCGCGAGGTGCCCGGGGGAGACTACCGCGCGACCCATGTCTTCGTGCGACAAAGGGGCCGTTGGCGCCTAGCAGGGGTCCAACTGAGCCCGATCCTGCCAGGGATCTGAGCGCATTCGCGAGACGCTGGTTCGCTTCGGGATTCGACCGCGCCGAACGCAATCAGCGTTTCTTCTTCACAAGGCGTTGCACGCCGGTACGCCCAGCCGCCTCCCCGATGACGAGGGCGTGGTTGGTGAGGTATTCCGAGAGTCGCACGACTTCGACGACGGCCTTGCTGTGACCGTTCGGTCGCTCGATCGGACGCACCCAGGGGACTTC
>VBLU01000035.1 GCA_005879065.1 Methanobacteriota archaeon | reverse complement strand
TTTTCTCGAAATTCCAGGAGGGAGACACGATCCTCGACCCGAAGGTCGCCCGTCGCTACCGCGAGACGATCCTCGCAGCGGGCAGCCGGAAGCCCGCGTCGCAGTTGATCGAGGATTTCCTCGGGCGACCACTCTCCTTCGACGCGTTCGAGAACTGGCTGAACCGCGAAGGCCGATGACCTACGACGCGTGCGCGGCTCGCTTCCGCGCATCTTCGAGGGTTTTCTTGAGTCCCTCCCGCACGGTGGTCCTCGCCGTGAAACCGAGTTTCTCCTTCGCCTTCGACACGTCCGCACGGGAATGGCGGATGTCGCCGGGCCGCTCCGGCTCGCGGACGGCCCGGATCGGTCGGCCCACGATCTCGGAAAGGTTCCGGACCACGTCGTTCACGGTGATCGCCTCGCCGCTGCCCAGGTTCAGTGTGGCTCCGTTGACCGATTTGACGCCCGCGAGTTCGAGCCCCTCGGCGATGTCGGCGACGAAGAGGAAGTCCCGCGTCTGATCCCCGTCTCCATAGATTTCGAGGGGCCGATTCGCCGCGACGGCAGCACAGAACTTCGCCATGACGCCGGAGTACGGTGCGGAGGGGTCCTGACGCGGGCCGTAGGCGTTGAAGAGGCGGACGACGACGGTCTCCATCCCCGTCATCCCGCGGATCTCCTCGCAAGCGAATTCTCCGACCATCTTCGTCACCGCGTACGGCGACTTCGGATCCGGTCGCATGGATTCTACCTTCGGCATCTCGGGCGAGTCCCCGTAGACAGCGGCGCTCGAGACGAAGACGACCCGGCGGACGGACGCATCCGCCGCAGCCCTGAGGACGCGGACGGTCCCTTCCACGTTGTTGCGCCAATATGCCTCGGGCTTGGCGACGCTTTCAGGGACGGAGGTCTTCGCCGCGAGATGGTACACGATCTGTTGACCCTTCATCGCGGTGGCCAGCGTGTCGGTCTCGAGGACCGAGACCTTTTTCACGTGAACCCTTCCGCGGGCCCTGCCGAGGTTTCGGAGCGTCCCGGTCGAGAGGTCATCGATCACCGTCACCTCGTTCCGTGCGACGAGGTGATCGACCAGATGGGATCCGATGAAGCCCGCGCCACCCGTCACGAGGATTCGCGCGCCTTCCATTTCTTCCGCACGCACGGAGAGGTTTGGCATAACGTTTCCGTTCCGTGATGATTCGTCGAGGGCGAATTCCCCGCCCATCAGGGAGGCGTTCCTCGGCCCTCATCAGTTCCGAGCCCGGCGAGCTTCACGCTGACGTCGTACAGTCGGCGAGCGACGGCGGGATCCTGGGCCTCGCGGGACGGAGCCTGGACCTGTCGATTCACGAAATACTGTCCGGTCAGATTCGCCACGGTCGGCGACGCGACGAGGAAGATCGGCGTCTCCGCCCCCTTCGCGGGGCTCTTGAAAAACATCCGGACGAAACGGAAGGCCTTCGGAATCTCTGTGGAGGCGAGGTTCGTCTTGATGACGCCCGGATGGGCCGCGTTCACGGTCACGCCGGTCCCCGCGAGTCGCCGCCCGTATTCCACCGTGAACAAGATCTGCGCGAGCTTCGACTGGCCGTACGCCTTGTACCCCTTGTACGCGCGTTCCCCCTGAAGGTTGTCGAAATCGATCGTCGCGCCCTTGTGTGCGCTCGACGCGACGTTCACGATCCGCGACGGCGTGGAGGCGAGCAACAGGTCCAGGAGCAGATGGCTGAGCAAGAAACCGCCCAGATAGTTCACGGCGAACTGCAGCTCGAGGCCGTCCGGCGTGGTCATCCGTTCCCGGGTGAAGATGCCCGCGTTGTTCACGAGGGCGTCGAGTCGCCGATAGTCTTGGGTGAACTCCTCGGCGAAGGAGACAATCGATGCCTGGCTCGCCAGGTCGACGATCATCAACGTGACCTTCGGGTTCTTGGAGTCCCGGACGATCTCTTGCTGGGCCTCCCCGCCCCGAGCCGCGTCCCGGCATGCAAGGACGACGGTCCCGCCGACCCGGGCAAGCCCGAGGGCGGTCGCCTTGCCGATCCCAGAGGTGGCGCCCGTGATGACCCAGACTCGGTCCTGCAGCGGCGTCGTCCCAATCGCGGCCATGACCTCCGATGCATGGCCGCCCTGCCTAAATGAGTTGCCCTTCTACAGGAGGGAGGAATCCCGTCGCGGGAGCCGCCTTCATCCTCAAATTCGAGAGTCTCGGGCAAGGTCTTTTAGGCGCTGCCCCGGCTCCGCACCTGCCGCATGGTCGAAGCCTCCCAATGGTACTCTCTCATTTCGATCGCGAGCAGCTCCGTCGCAGTCGCCGTCTCCGCCTACGTCGTCCGCAAGATTCCGAACCGCCGCGCGGGGGACACGTTTGTCCTGGCGATGGTCTTCTTCGTCCTCGCGGGTACGTTTGCGGAACTGCTCCGCACGTCCACCCTGAACTACTACGGTTCGAACAGCGGGCCTGTGGCGATCGCCCGGCTGTTCTACTTCTTCCACATGCTCGCGGTCGGCTTCACCGCCTCGTTCATCGGACAATACTTCCTCGGATTCGAACTGATGCGGCGACGCGTCGTGAACCTCTTCCTGCAGGTCTCGGTTCTTGTGGTCGCGGTCGGGGTCACGACGCAGGTTAGCACCGTGTCGGACTACTACGGGGGCATCGGCGTACACGTCGCGGACGCTTCCGCCACGGGGAGCCTCGTTTTGTTCGCGACGATCTTCATGTCGACCGCCCTCGCGGTCCTTGCACGCACGTTGATCCGGAACAAAGATCCGATCGTCCGGAAGCAGACGCTTCTCATGACGGCGGGCGTCGTGATCCACGGGGTGGGCGCAGAGACGTATGCGTACTCAAAGATCTTCTTGCACATCTATCCGCCGCCCTTTCTCACAGTCACCGCCCTCACGATGGCGGTGCTGTTCGCGACCGCCGTCTTACGATACAAGATGCTGGTCGTCACGCCGCAAAAGGAGGAGCCGATGGCCCTCCCGCGTCGCTTCAATTTGAAGGACGGCCGCGCGTACTTGGTTCGGGAGCGGAGGCCAAAACTCGTCTTCTTGGCGCTGGCGGAGGCGGTTCGGTACGGGTCGATCGGACTTGTGATCACACGCCGCGCACCCATGGAGGTGCGGGAGGACTATGACCTGCCGCTTACCCCGATCGTCTGGCTCACGTCCTCGCTCGGACAGAATCGGCTAACTCCGATGCCACCGGAGATGCTGGAGCGGGTCGTCCGCGACTTCGTCACCAAGCAACCGAACGCCGTCGTCGCGCTCGAAGGGGTGGAATACATGTCGAACTACGTGAACCCGGAGAGGCTCGTCCGTTGCCTCCACACCGTGCGGGACTTGGTGACCTCCGGTGGGGGCGTCTTGTTGATGAGCGCCGACCTCGGTTCCGTCCAGGAGCGAATCACGTCCACGCTGGAACGGGACTTCGAACCCCTCGAGTTGCCAGCGAACGTCGGTCGCGGTGTCGAGGACGTCTTCGTGATCGACGGCTCCGGGGTCTTGCTCACCCATGCCTCCCGTGTCGAGGAGAGCGACACCGATCCAGACGTGATGGCCGGCATGCTCACGGCAATCATGAACTTCGCTCGCGTCTCTTTCGCGGAAGGCTCGGATGAGCTGCGGCGGCTCGAGCTCGGCCGGAAGACGGTCGTGATCGAGCGGAGCCCGCGCTTCATCCTCGCGGTCGCCGTCGCCGGTTCCGCTCCCGCGGAGATGCGGGACGAGATGAGGGTCTTCTTGGAGCGGGCCGAGCGCCGGTACGGGCCCATGATGGCCCGATGGTCCGGCGAGGTCGGGGAGGTGGCCGGGTTGCAGGCCATGACCAGTCGCCTGTTCCTGTGATGCCCCACAGGCTGAGTTCGCTTCGAAACGCAAGGGTTATGCCGAGCCGGACGGGTTGTCAGTTGGGCCATGGAGGAGAAGCCTAAGCCGAGCTCTCGACGGTCCTTCGTGAAGGCCGCGATTGTCGGTGGAGCGACCGCCGCCGTCATCGGGACAGCGGTCCTGGGACCGAGCTTGCGGCCGTCCGTCGCCTCGCCGGGTCCCGCCTCCTTTCCCCAGATCGGATCCCATCTGGTGTGGTTCGACAAGGGCGCGAACCTCTTTCGACGGCGGAACCTGATCACCGGGACCGACGAGTTCTCGCAAGGGGACGGCGCGGCCGTCGTCCAAAGCGCGATCGACTCCCTCCCGTCCGACACGGGCGGGATCATCTGGGTCACGGAGGACCTCGACGCAACGGACGGGGTCGTCACGATCGGCAAGGACAGCGTCTCCCTGGTCGCGCTCCGGGATCCCCCGCCTCGGTACTGGAACATCCCGCGGCCGCACATCCAGAAGATTCAGTACACCGGCAACGTCCGCGGTGGATTGTTGCAAGGGTTGCACTGTCGCGAGCTCCAATTCGACGGGACCGGGAACCAGCAGATGATGGTCCTTCGCGACATCTCGATGCACCCGACCGCGCAGCCGAACCAGCAGGGCCTCCGCTTCCTCGGGAGCGCCGGGTACATGCAGTACATCGAGATCCAGAACCTGAAGGTCGCCCTATCCGGGACCGGGGCCGACTACGCGGCGATCGAATTCGGAAACGGGAATCCGGGCTTTGGACACATCACGTTCAGCGGGAACACGAGCATCGAGATGGAGCACGACGGTGCGGGGTCTCCCGTGGCGATCAAGGTGTCCACGGGCGCACAGACCGGCACCCCGATCCGATTCGAGAATCTCTCGGTCGTCGACCAGGCGGCCCGGACCTCGGGCGACGGAATCCGACCGATCCTGATGCAAACGCAGTCGGAGATCAGCAAAGGCTTGCGTCAGATGAACATCGACCGGTTCTTCTTCGAGCAGCACTACGCGCCCGCGCACACGATTGTGACGATCGAACCGGCGTCCGGGGCGGGGGCGTGTTGGTTCATCCTCACGATCGGTGAGCTCGCGATTTCGGACGAGATCGGAAAGACGGTCACCCTGATCGACAACGGAAACACGCGTTGGATGTCCCGCGAACAGTTCCTGCGGGTGAACGGCGGGTACAAGGGAGGCGTGGGCAGGGTGGCCCTCGGTAACCTGAACCCGCATGAGTACTTCCGGGTGTACCTGGGCAACATCTCCGGCGTGACGCCGTTTGGCAAGTTGGCGACGCCGTTCTTCGAATCAACGCCCATGTCCTTCGTCGGGGCCGGCGGGACGACGGTGGCCCCAACCACGGGAGAGTACGTGGTCGCGACCACTCCGGTTGTCGTCGTGTCGACGGACCTCTGGTCCCTCAAGGACTCCGCGGGGAATCTCATCGAGACGGTCCCCGCGACCCAGGCCCGGACGGTGCCCCTCGGGTATCGGGTCCAGTTCCCGACCGGAACCCCGTCTATCTTCGCCTGAAGCCGTGCTGGGCAAAGGCGGACCGATTTCCCTACGACGGGCCGGGGTCCCCTTTCATCGCGAGGCGCACGTCGATCCAGGTCATCTCGGGCGGCTCGACGTCGATTTGCCAGAACAGCGCGATCAGCTCGCCGATGTGGTGCGCCTGCTCGAACGTCACTTGCATCAGGGCATCCTGCAACGGATGCGATCGTTCTTTCCATTCCGGCTTCACGCGGCGCCCGAGGTCCTTGTCCCTCAGGCTCGCCAGGAAGGACGCCTCCTTCGCGATGATCTCCTCGAGATAGGCCCGAAGCGGGTCCATCGATGGGACTTCGTCGAAATCTTTCTCGCGCATCGCCGGGTCCGCGGACGTACCCTGCGCCGCCACGTTGAGCCAGCCGTCATGGACGGAGAGGATGTGGTGGAAGATGTTCTTCATCGAACCATGCGTCGCCTCGCGATTCTTGATCAGCTCCTCGCGGGGCAGTTTCGCGAGGGCTTCGCCGTAGTCGCGCAGGACCTGCCAGTTGTATTGGTAGATGGATCGGAAGTCCGCCGCCGTGGTCATGTCGTGGCGTACCACCGGGGAAATCATAAAGGATTCCGCGGTGCCGCGAGAATTAGGGTGTTTGCGGCCCGGGGGCCACGACCACCGACTCCCCGGAAGGAAACGCTTTGCGGTAGAGGTGGACAAGAAGGAACGCGAAGGCCGCGCCGGCAATTCCCATCCCACGGTTCCCAGCCAATTCCAGGAATGCGGAGAGGACGATCAGGAAGCCGACGCACCCCGCGACGAACGCGAACCGCTGGCGAGCCCAGCGAGGATCGTCCGAGGTGCGGCGGACCAAGAGCATCACGCCGACCAGGACCGCGGCCCCTTCGAGGACCGTGATGAAGGGGACCACGCCGAAGGACGGTCCTCCGCCGTAGAGGAGGAAGGAACCCATGAGGAATGCGAAACCGGCGAGGGCGTAGACCCGTGGCGAGGCCGGTGCCTTCCGGCAAGGCAGGCGGGACCAGAGGACGCCGGCGTACTTCTTCGCGGCCCACACCAGGAACACGACGACCGCGAAGGCGCCGAGGAGATGCCAGACGGACGGACGGTAGGGCGTGAGCAGGATGTTGATGAAGATCGTCGCCCCCGCGAGCAGGGCGATGGCTGTGATGTAGCCGCGTCGCCCGGTGAGAGGCTGACCGCGAACGCGGGGCCAGATCCACTCCATGAGGAAGATCGGGATGGCGATGCTGACGACCGCATGGTAGAGCGTCAACCAGACGGCCCAGACCCAATTCACGTCGAGCCATCGGCCGTACCAGCCGAGGGTCCCGAGGTCCATCCAGGCCGGATCGAAGAACGACTTCACCGCGAGGCCTTCCTCGATGATGCCGTACGCCGCGCCGAGGAGCAGGATGCTCGGCCATCCGGTCTTCCAACGGACCGCGGTCTCGCGCATCACGAGGACGCCCGCGCCGTACAACCAGATCAAGAGGAGGGCGGCGATCGGATTCAGCCATTCCAGGGGTGGAGTAGAACCGGAGAGCATCTCCGCGATCACCGGGGAGAGGAGGATGAGCGCGAGGAGGGGCCGTCGGTTCGGGTGGGCGCCTGGGTCTTTCATGGAGGAACGCGTGGTCCGGTTGGGTCATAAAAGCCGCGGGAACAATGTTGCGGGGGGGCACAACACACCCACCAAACCCTCGTGCGGGGGAGGGGCGGGCGGAAACCAACAACGGGGACCCGCCAGAGTTCCCGGGGCTGCAGGCGATGACGAGGCCGCTTACTCCTGTGAGGGCGCCGTCGTCTTCGACGCGGATCGATGCGCAGGTATCGGGTGCATCGGCGGCTCTCCGAGAGCCATATGTTAACGGACGCCTGGGCGATTTCGACGTGTGGATGTCGGACCGAGGCGACTCTGCCCGCGGTGCGCCTGCGTCGTCGCGCTTCAAGACAGCAGGTGTCGCCGGTGTGGACTCGAGCTCCGAGGCGGCGTCGAGCATGCGCGCGCGGATCGATTCGAGGTCGTGGTCCGCGTCGTCCATGCGGTGGCGGGAAGCCTTGCTCTCCTCTTGTCCTTCTACGCCCGTGGCTCCGACCTGGCGTTCCTCGGACAAACGGTCCTCGCGGTCGTTACCATCAGTTTCGCCGTCCACTATCGCCGAAGGCCGCAATACCCTGTGATCAAGGCGAGACGGCGGACGCGCCGTCTCAAGAGGAAGCGCGTCGCGGTTTTCGCCTCCGCCGGCAGCCCTCTTTCTAGAAAGACGGTTCGAATCTTGGGCGCGGTCGCTTGGGTCGCCGAAAGCCGCCTCGATGAGATTATCGTGCGGGCCGATTCGGCCGTGATCACGACCGGGAATG
>VBLU01000190.1 GCA_005879065.1 Methanobacteriota archaeon | reverse complement strand
CGCCTGGCGGCGCAGCTCGCCGTCGTCCCCGGCTCCCAGTTTTCGATTCCCGTCCCGCTCGGAACGGACGCGGTCTCGCCCTTCTCGACGGCCCGGCAAGGCAACCTGCGTTTCGACCCGGCCAACACGACCTCCATCCAAATCTCGTTCAAGTACGTCCCGAAGCTGTTCCAAGCCACGGTCACCCACGTCGACCAGGACGTCATCCTGGCCATCGACAGCTCGGGCTCGATGGTCTGGAACGATCCGAGTAATCTTCGGATTTCCTCCGCTCAGGAGTACATGAGGAATCTGATCCCGCCGGACCGCGTCGCGAGCATCGACTTCGACGACCAGGCTCATTTCACGCGCGCAAACGTCGGCGGGCCAGCACACCTCCTCAACTATGGCCCGAACGGAGAGCTGATGTACATCAGTCCCCAGTCGGACCTAACCACGATCGACTCGTCGGGGAGCACGAACTGGGGAGCCGCGATCAAGATCGCGAACGACGAATTCGTCGCGCATGGCATTCCAGCTCACGCGTGGAACCTGATCGTCCTGACGGACGGACAGAACACCTGTTGCCCGACCGGATCCGACGGGGACGCGCAGGCGCTCAGCGAATCCCTGAGAGCCAAGGCTCTGGGCGTCACGATCTACATGATCGGCTTGGGCGCGGACCTCAATGAAGCCCTCATGAAAACCGTCGCGGCCAACACGGGAGGAACATACTACCACGCGGTGACGGCGAACGACATCCGCTGGGTGTACTACGAGATCAGCCGTCGCTACCTGAGCGCCTTCGTCTGCGGCCTGCAGTCGACCCAGGAGGCCTCGTTCGGAACCCTCCAACTGCACCTCGGAGCCACCCGGTATCCGGCGCAAACCATGCTCATTGAAGCGGGCGCCATCAACGTCCAGCAGGACAAGAGCAGCACCCTCTGGCGGGGGATGCCTTTGGACTACCGGGAGACGGGTGACGGATTGGCCTTGTCCGCCACCTTGGCGACGCTCGTAGGCCAGTCGCAGACGGCGACCGGCACGGGGTTCGAAACCGTCCAAGGACGAGTCATCGGTCGCGACCTGCTCAGCCAGACCATCCAGAAGGCCCCGCTGGACCAGACGAGCACGCTGATCACGTCGGGGCGCCAGGATTTCGAGTATTGGGCCACCCAGGGTGCCGCGAAAGTACCAAACGCCATCAACGCGGTGAGCCCCTACCTGGTCAAGGCGGCCAACTATGCCCAGTGGGCCCAGAACAACTGGACCATCCGGAATTTTGTGAATGCCAAGTTCAACGCAGACAAGGCCCAGGGTCAGCTGTCCATCCTCGTGGGCACCCCCGGAATACCAGGCGTCATCGATAATGAAACCACGAACGGCGACATCCAGGGCTGGCTCGCGTTCCAGACGAAGGACAACGTTCGGGTCAACGGCTGCCGCCTCGGGCAATGGCTGAACTGGTATTCCGGGGTCACATTCCGCGTGACCTCCCCGAACGCGGCGGCGTGGTCCGTTTGGTTCAACGAGACGTTCCGAGCGGTCGGAGCGGGCGTGACGACCGGAGTGGTCGGAGGCGTGGCCGTCATCACGATTCGAGCGGTCGACACACTTGTCGTGGATCGTCGTTATATCGAGATCAGCTTCGGATCGTAACCAACATCCGAACGCGGAGACATCGAGACTTCGCAACAGGACGTCCTCCGCGGCGAAGCTACGGCGAGGAACCAAAGTGCATGCTCATCGGCGGGAAACGCCTAGGGTCCTCGATAGGCCAGGGCGCCCTAGCCCTTGATGACCTTCTCGAAGATGTCATCCAAGCCGGGGAATGCGGCGACATCGCCGTTCCATGACTCTAGGGTGGAAGCGTATCGGTCTTCGAAGTCCTGCAACGCATCTAATACCTGATATTGCAGGGTCTCCACGTCGCCTTCCTCCGCGACGGCCGCGGCCACCGTGAAGTTGCCCCGGAAGAAGAAGATGCTATGCGCTCCGTACTTGAGCTGGTTGAGCGCCCCCGATTTCGACGCCAAGGTCTGCTGCACAAACTGCTGGACCGCCACGAGCATCCCGCTCAAGGCGTCTCGGTCGAGATCCGTGCGAAGGCTATCCGAGTAGTGACGGATCAGGAGTCCGCCTTTCGTCATGATGAACAGCTCTGACATCGCGGCCTTGTGGGTCGTCCCAAAGCCGAGGGCCGCCGCAATCCCCTGGGTGGCCTTCCCCATCTCGATCTTCAAGACGCCGATGTTGGTCGCCTTGTCCATGAGTGTCAGGAGCGTCACGTCGGCGATGGGAATGTGCATCACCACGACATTCGACTCGGGCCCTTCCATGATGATCAGATTCGGGCCAGGCATCTTGATGTTCTCGAAGACGCTGCCGGCGGATTGCGCGATCAAGGTGCTCATCGCCGCGAGGGTCGCGGGGCCCACCCCGCTATGGATGTCGCTCGCGATCGTGAGGCCGTTCGAGTCGGCCACGACCGATCCCCGAACCCCGCGGACCTTCCGTCGGAGCTGCCCGAGGACATCGTCGAGCTGGGCCTCGATTCCTTCCAACCCCGCTCGGCTCGCGGTCCTCCCCTCCAGTCGCA
>VBLU01000034.1 GCA_005879065.1 Methanobacteriota archaeon | reverse complement strand
CTCCATGGGGGACATCCTGTGCGATCTGGACTTCAAGGCGCTCTACGACTTCCACAAGCGCAAGGGCGCCGCCGTGACGATCGCCCTGACGGAAGTCTCGGACCCGACGCAGTACGGCGTCGTCGGCCTCGATGGGAACGGCCGGATCGCGAAATTCAAGGAGAAGCCGAAGGCCGAGGAGGCGTTCTCGAATCTCGTGAACGCCGGCATCTACGTCCTGGAACCGGAGGTCCTTGAGTTCGTCCCACCCGATCAGAAGTTCGACTTCGCGAAAGACCTGTTCCCGAAACTCATGTCCAAAGGTCTGGGCCTGTACGGTTCGAAGATCGACGGCGTCTGGATGGACATCGGACAGCCGCACGACCTGTGGAAGGCGAGCATGGCGATCGTGACCCGGGAGGGTAAGCCGCTGCATCGGAAGGACGTGACCAGTGAGGGCCCCGTGATCCTCGATGAGACCGCTCGGGTCGAGCAAGGGGTCACCATTCGCGGCCCCTGTTACGTCGGACCGGCCGTGTTCTTGGGGAAGGGAAGCATCGCGGACAACTCCTGTCTGTATGAGGGAGCGCGCCTCGAGACGAACGCAATCGCGGAGAAGAGCATCATCCTCGAGGGCAGCACGATCGGGTCCGGGGCGCACATCGTGGACAGCGTCGTCTCCCGCGATTGCGTCATCGGCGACGGCGCGCGGATCGTGTCGAGCATCATCGGGGAGGGCATGACCGTCCGCGCGGGCTCGCGGCTCGAGAACGCGACCGTGTCCTTGCCGCCACGGTAAGCCCGTCCCCGAACCGTTGGCTCGCCCCCTGAGGACTCTCGCCCGCAGGACTACTCCGGCAGCCGCCGACGATCGAAGACGCGGCCCCGCTTCACGACCGTTTCGACCGCATTGCCCCCCATGCGGTAGCCGAGGTGTCGCCAGGAGGGGATGTCGAGGATCAGGAGGTCCGCGAGTTTTCCAGATTCCAGGCTTCCGACGTCGCGCTCCCGTCCGATCGCGTGGGCCGCGTTGATCGTCGCTGCCGTGATCGCCTCCGCGGGGAGGAGTCCGTCGTGATGGCACGCCAATGCGATCACGAGCTGCATCGACTCGCACCAGGTGTTCGGATTGAAGTCGGTCCCGATGGCGACGGGCACACCCGCGGCGACGAGTCGACGGCCATCCGCAAAGGGGAGGTGGGATGCGAGGGAGGTCGCGGGGAGCAGGACCGCGATGACGCCCTCGCGCGACATCGCCTCGACTCCCTCGGGAGAAGCGTGATTCAGATGGTCCGCGGATACGGCGTGCACGTCGGCCGCCAACGCGGAGCCGCCCGCGTCGGAGAGTTCGTCCGCATGTACCTTCGGACGTAGCCCGGCGTCCCGCGCCTTGGTGAGGATTCGGCGGGCTTGGTCTGCGGAGAAATAGCCTCCATCGACGAAGACGTCGCAGAAGGAGGCGAGGCGATCCGAGAGAACCGCTTCTAGCATCTCTCCGGCGACGAGGTCGACAAAGGCCTCCGGCCGACCGTCGAACTCGGACGGGATGGCATGGGCGCCGAGGAACGTCGGGACCACGTCGAGCCCCGCGATCCGTCCGGCCCCGGCGATCGCTCGCAGGATCTTGAGTTCGTCGACCGTGCGCAAGCCGTAGCCGCTCTTCGCCTCCACCGTGGTCGTACCGAGGGCCGCCATCGCCCGGAGGCGATCCGCTCCGTCCTGTGCGAGTGCTGCTTCCGTCGCGTCCCGGGTCGCCCGGACCGTCTGAAGGATCCCTCCTCCGCGGGCCGCAATCTCCGAATAGGTCAGGCCCTGCGATTTCCATTCCACTTCGTGTTCCCTCGAACCCGCGAAGACCGGGTGGGTGTGCGGGTCCACGAAACCGGGCATCACGACCTTCCCCGTCGCATCGAGTTGCACGGAAGCCCGCGGATGGCGGGACAGGACCTCGGACGTCGGGCCGACGTCGACGATGCGATCTCCCTCGGTGTACACGGCCCCGTCTTCGACGAGACCGAGTTCGCTCGCGGCCTCCCGCGTCCGGGGACCCGGGGTTCCTCCCAACGTGAGGAGTTCGGACGCATGCAGGACGAGGAGCGATGCCAGAGCCGGCGGACGTTCCCCGCGGGTAGCGCGCACCTTGTGCGCCCTCACGGTCATCCGAGCTTCGCCACCCCGAGGGAGTCGGATTGGACGATGAACGCCTTTCCTCCCGCGGCGCGGATGGCCTCCGCCGTCACGGAGGGACGGTCCGTCAAGGCGACGATGCTCCCGCCCCCTCCGGCCCCGGTCAACTTCGCCCCGTAGCTCGACGGGCGGGCCGCTTCGACGAGCCGATCCAGGGAGGGATGGCCCACTCCGAGGTCCGTGAGGATCGTGTGATTTCGATCCATCAGTTTTCCCGCGGCCACGAGGTCCTTGCGTTGCAACGCTCGAACGCCGTCCAAGGTGATCTCCCCGATCTGCCGGACCGCCTCGGCCGCGCGCGGGTCGCGGTCCACCCGGTCCTTCACCTTCGCGACGAGCGGACCCGTCGCCGCGCTGATGCCGGTGTTCCCGATGACGAGGTCCAGAGGAGGCAACGCGGTGCGGTGCACGAACCATTTGCGTTTGTCCCGTTCGATTGACCATAGGAGTCCGTCTCGGGGCTGTCGGAGCACCAAGATCCCGCCGCCCGCACTCGCCGTGCTCGTGTCGATCGGGCTCGCCCGACCCTGGACCTCATGTTCGACCTCGAACGCTTCCCGCGCAATCGCGAGGGCTTCGATCGACCCTTCCCGCCCGTGCAGCGCGCCCAACGTCGCCACGGTCACCGCCGCCGACGATCCGAGCCCGGCCCCGCTGGGGACCATCGAGCGGATCTCGATCCACAGCGGACCGTCGGGTTTCGCCTTCGCCACCGCCGCTTTCACATAGCGGAACCGGGATTCCTCGAGGGACGCCCCGTCCACGAGCCATTCCGTGTGCGGCCGGGCGTACACTTCCGCGCGCAAATTGATCGCAGTACTGAGAGCCGGCTCGCCGAAGACGACCGCGTGCTCTCCAAAGAGGATCAGCTTGCCGGGAGCGGAGGCCGCCATCATCGGCGATTCCTCGCTCCGCGTCTTAATCCTTCTCGTCCTAGCTGACCTCGGGCCCTCGAGGGAATCGCGTCGGCATGCGGGTATACAGGGAGGCGTCCCCCGTCTGCGGCTGGATTCGTTTCATCGCGGCGTCGAAGTGCCGCTTCTCGATGGACACCTTCTTGAGGGATGATTCGTCCAGCTTCGGGAACTTCAGCGCGTATTCGCGAATCGCGAGCATGGACGCTTCATTGCAGACCGCCGCGAGCTCCGCGCCCGTGTACTTGTCGGTCCGTCGCGCGATGTCGTCGAGGTCGACGTCCTTCGCGATCGGCTTCTTCCGGGTGTGGATTTCCAGGATCGCCTTGCGGGTCGCGAGATCCGGCGGGGCGATGTAGATGTGCCGGTCAAACCGACCCGGCCGCAGGAGAGCCGTGTCGACGAGGTCCATCCGGTTCGTCGCCGCGATCACGGTCACGTTGTGGAGTTCCTCGAGGCCGTCCATCTCCGTGAGGATCTGCGAGATCACGCGCTCCGTGACCTGGGAATCGCCGCTCCCGCCGCGCACCGGCGTGATCGCGTCGATCTCGTCGAAGAAGATGATGCAGGGCGCCGCGGTCTTTGCCTTGCGGAACGTCTCCCGGACCGTCCGCTCGGATTCGCCGACCCACTTGCTCAGGAATTCGGGCCCGCGCACCGAGATGAAGTTCGCCTCGGCTTCCGTGGCCACGGCCTTCGCGAGGAGGGTCTTGCCGGTCCCCGGAGGTCCGTAGAGCATGATGCCGCGAGGAGGCCGCGCATCGAAGTGGGCGAACAGTTTGTTCATCTTCAACGGCCATTCGATCGATTCCCGCATCTCCTGCTTCGCCTCGTCGAGGCCTCCGATGTCATCCCAGTGGACGTTCGGCCTCTCGATGAGGACCTCGCGCAGCGTCGAAGGTTCCATTTCCCGGTACGCCTGGAGGAAATCGTCGCGCGTGACCTCGAGTCGATTGAGCACGTCCGGTGGGACGTAGTCGACTTGGATGTCGATTTCGGGCAGGATCCGTCGGAGCGAGCGCATGGCGGCCTCCTTGGAAAGCGCCGACAGGTCGGCGCCGACGTATCCATGGGTGATCCCCGCCAGTTCCTGGAGGTCGACGTCCTTCGCGAGCGGCATGCCTCTCGTGTGGATCTGGAGAATCTCGAGCCGACCGTCCCGGTCCGGGACACCGATCTCGATCTCCCGGTCGAAGCGACCGGGCCGACGCAGCGCGGGGTCGAGGGCGTTCGGGCGATTCGTCGCACCGATCACGACGACCTTGCCGCGAGCCTGGAGTCCGTCCATGAGTGCGAGCAGCTGAGCGACCACCCGACGTTCCACCTCGCCGGTGACCTCGTCCCGTTTCGGGGCGATGCTGTCCAGTTCGTCGATGAAGATGATGCTCGGCGCGTTCTCTTCGGCCTGTTTGAAGATGTCCCGCAGGTTCTCTTCGCTCTGGCCGTAGAACTTCGACATGATCTCCGGTCCCGAGATGGAATGGAAGTTCGCATTCGTCTCGGAGGCGACCGCCTTCGCGAGGAGCGTCTTGCCGGTCCCCGGCGGTCCGTGGAGGAGGACGCCCTTCGGGGCCTCGACGCCGAGTCGTTCGAAGAGCTCCGGGTGACGCAACGGGAGTTCGATCATCTCCCGCACCTTGCGGACCTCTTGGCCGAGCCCGCCGATGTCCTCGTAGTCGACCTTGGGGACCTTCGCCGCTTCTTCCTTCGTCGGCTTCTCTGCGATCTTGATTTCCGTCCCTTGCTCGACCAGGACGGCGTCCGCGCTGGGCGAGAACGAGGTGACGACGAAGTCGAACTTGCGGCCCATGACGCTGACGCTCAACACGTCGCCGCGCGTGATCGCCCGACCCTGGAGGACCTGGGCCATGTACTCCTCGCCGCCCATGATTCGGATCGGTTCCGTGGGAGCGAGGGAGACCTTCTCGGCCGGGCGGGCGAGCGCCTTCCGGAGGCCCACCTTGTCGTCGATGCCCACGCCGGCGTTCCGTCGTTGCATGCCGTCCATGCGGATCACGCCGCGGTTCGCGTCCTCGGGATACCCGCGACGGACGCCCGCCGCGGTGGCCTTGGCGCCCAGGATCAGGACGACGTCGCCTTCCTTGAACTCCAGGATCTTCATGACCTCAGGGTCTATCCGGACGATCCCTCGACCCGCGTCCGCGGGTTTCGCCTCCGCAACGCGTAGGAATTTCTCACGACCGGTCGCCATGGCTGATCAGACTCCGGAGCCGTCCGTCGACGCGGACCGGCGTCCGTGGCGTCGCATCGGATCGGGATTACTTGAAATCATGTGGATACCGGCATAAGGAGGAAAAAGAGGGGGGAGTGCCCGCTTACTCGACGGGCACTTTCACGGCTTTCGATTCGGGGGTTGGCTGCTTCTTCGGGACCCGCACCTCGAGGAGGCCGTCCTTCAGGGTCGCGGACGCGAGGTCCGCCTTCACCTCTTCCGGGAAGCTGAGGACACGCTGAAGGGCCTGGTAGGTCCGCTCGGAGTAATAGTAGTCCTTCTCGTCCTCCTCGCGGGACCGCTTCGTCTGGGCCCGGATCTCGATTCCGTCCTGGGTCACGGTGAGGTCGACGTCCTCTTTGGACACGCCAGGCACCTCCGCGCGCACGACATACTCGGAGCCCTTGTCGATCAGGTCGACGAGGGGCTCTCGCACCGGCGCGTCGGACCCGGTCCAACGGGCGAGGGGCCCGCCCCAGAACCGGTCCTCGAAGGTCCGCCGGACGTTGTCGAACCATCGGTCCATATCCTCGAACCAGCCGAAGGGCGACGGGGTCGTCCTCGCGAGGCCGGTCTCCTTTGCAACGGCCATTGTCTTGTTCTTGCGCTCCATGGTGATCCACCTCCAAGGGTTTCTTGGCCTAATTATGTGTATACAGTTCTATATAAAATCTGCGATTCATGCGTAGGACACAATCGATCGCCTTTGGCACGGTCGATGGCGGGCGCGCACGAGATGCGTCAGGTCTCCCGCTTCACAGTGATCGGGATGGCCCCGCTGTTGAATTCGATCCACGCGATCTCGATCGGGTCCACGACCCCGGAGGGCACGTCGATGAGGATCGGGGACCCCATGCTAATCTGGAGGGCCCGGGCTCCGATGATCCGGGCTTTCTCAAATCGCGTGTAGCGCATCGCGGGCCCTCGGGCCAGGCCGCGGGCGAAGGAGCGTTCAGGAGTCGGGGACGGCCGTAGGGGGCCCGAATCGGGTACCCCTACTTCAACCTTGCTCAGCGCCGTCACCCTCCGCGATTCCGTTTCGTTCTGACGCGCCTGTCGCCGTGACCCCGACTCCAATCCCCAGGTCTGTTCGTGACATCGGATCGTCGCGATTGTTCGTTCTGGCCGACAATACTCATGTGTGAGAATCCCGGGGGACAGCTTATGAACTCCAAGCTCCACGGTTGATAGAGTTCGGGGCGTTTCAGGCGCGTTCCGATGAAGGTAACCTCCTATGGACCAGCAGACGTTCCAGCGAGCCATCGTGCTCCTCTCCGGCGAGCACAGCCTCTCCATCCTGCGGTCCCTTCGCGACGCCAATTGGCACCTCTCGAGCGAGGTCGCCCGTTCCCTCGACATCCACATCACGACCGCGTCGAAGTTCTTGCAGCGCTTCGCCGAGCTCGGCCTGGTCGAACGACGAGAACACGATTCGCGGACGTTCGAGTATCGCCTGCGATCGCCCCACCTCCGGTTCGACGTCGACCTCATGGACGACACGGCGCCGTTGCGCGAAGTGATTGACTTCTACGTCGCATATTTCCACGCCCTCTTCGAACGAATCCGTCACTTCGGTGCGCCGGCGATCCAGACGGAGATGGAGCACCGGCTGACGACGGACCATCAGGAACTGCGGAAGGCCGTCTTCGAGCAGATGGTCGACGGGACGGGAGGGAGCTTGGACTATCTCCGAGAGCTCGTCGCCGAGGTCCACCGAGACCTCTGGTCCGTCTGCGCCGAGGGCCTAGGAGCGGACACCGCGAAGGGCGTCTTCCAGGCGGCCCTGCGGGACGCCATGGGCGTGTATCCGGACCTCGCCATCCGTTGCGGCCTCACCCGGCCCTTGGAATCGTGATCGCATGACGCGGCTGGCCACGGGCATTGAGGGTTTCGACGCCATGGTCCAGGGCGGCCTGCCCGTCGGATCGAGCGTCATCCTCCAGGGCCCTCCGGGCCAGGAGAAGCTTCGCTTCGCACTCACGTTCCTCGCGGAAGGCCTGAAGTCGGGGGGCAGCGGACTCGTGGTCGTCTCGAGCCAATCGCCCGACGCGGTCGTCGCGGACCTTCGCGGACTCGGCGTGAACCTGGACGCGGTCACGGCCGAGAATCGCCTGAGGATCGTGGACTGGTACTCCTGGAGCGAAGAAACGATCCTCGACATCGAAGAGGAAGGCATCATGATCCGCTCCTCGATCGATCTCACGAATCTCGGCGTGGCCTTGAGTCGCGCAATCGCTGCCCTCCCTCCGGACCCGGCCCGCCGTGCCGTCATCGAGATGCTCTCGCCCGCCATGAACGCGTACGAGGTCACCCAGGTCTATTCGTTCGCACAGAGCGCGAAGAAGAAGTTCGACCGCAACGGGTTCACGAGCCTCGTCCTCCTGGAGAAGGACATGCACTCCGGGCCCGAGATCACGACGCTCCTCCAGCCATTCGACGGCGTCATCGAGGTGGAGCGCATCCGGACGGGCGATCGGATCTTCCGGAAGGTCGGCGTCCTTCACCTCAAGGACACCGCCCCGGACCCGACGTTCCGGATCCTCGAGATGACGGAATCAGGGATGCGGGTCGTCCGCGAGACGACCAAGCCCTCGCCGGCCTCCTCCGTCGGCCCTGCCGAAGGCGCGGTCCTCGAATCCCAGGAGGAGCGCGCGCGGCGGCTCTCCCTCATCATGCAGATTGCCAGCGAACGGCTCAAGATGAACCCGAAGGACTCGGACGCCCTGTTCGCGATGGCCGCGGCCCAGGCGACCCTCGACGATCCGCGGGCGGCGCTGCAGTCCCTCGATCGGCTCGCCGAACTCGATCCGGCGTACCCGGGGCTTTGGGTCCTGAAGACGAAACTGCACGCTCGCCTCGGGGAAGCGGATCGCGCCCGACAAAGCCGTCTGCGAGCGGACCAGGTGGAACTCCCCGAAACGAAGGGTGCCGTGTCCACGGTCCCTTGTCCGATGTGCGATGCGCCGGTCGCGGACGATGCCACGGCCTGCGGGAACTGCGGAGTCAAGTTTGCGGCCGTGCGGAATCTCGAGGACGAACTCGAGGATCTCGGGCACGCCGCCATCCAGGACATGGTTCAAGAGGAGCTCACGGAGGGAGGATCACCGCCCGTCCCTGAAGCCCCGAAGCCGAAACCCGAACTTGCGCCTCCCTCAAAGCCGTCGCCCAAACCGATTCCGAAGAAAGGCCTCACGAACGGCCTGGTTCTATCCCGGAGCGCGCGCCGCCAGGCTGGCAAGACGAACGGCCTGAAGGGCCGGACGAACGGGCTGCGTGGCCGCACGAACGGTCTGACGAACGGCCTCGGTCGAACGAACGGACTCACGAATGGCGTCGGCCGGACGAACGGGTTGACGAATGGTCTCGGTCACACGAACGGTTTGACCAATGGGCTCGGCCGGACAAACGGTCTGACGAAT